>DATNEK010000211.1:0-38305 GCA_035553055.1 Streptosporangiaceae bacterium
GATTGGAAGTCAGCCCCAGTTGTTCCAGCGATCGCGACGTAGATGGCAAGTGAGTCACCTTTGGGGATGTCAGCCGTTACAGTAACCTTTCGCTGGCACGCTTGACCGGCGACATCGGCGATCCGAGTGATAGTCGCGCTGGGATGCGTAACGCTGATGCCATGAACAACCGGGCTAGTTGAAGCCCCAGCGAGCGCGGTTAACACCACGGCCAGGGCCGTAACTACGACCATGTCCTGATCGGATCTGTCTGACGGCCTTTCTGGCTGCTGCCTAACTACTCTTTCCCATTTCCCGAGAATGCGAGTCTTGTACCGTATGGCGATACTACTGCGAACCACGTACCTTATGATGTAAATTGCCGCGAGCAATCCAGGAAGAACTTCCAGCGCAAATGCAACTAAATTGCATATGCCTATCATGTCTGACTGCTGCTCCGGTCCCGTCTAAGAATTAGCGTTGAAGTCGACGCATTGGTGAAGGACCATAACACGCAAATCCGATGAGCGGCGGCCAGGGCCGGAAGCGACGACTTTTCTCCGGTCGGTTATCGCCAGGCTCGGTAGGTGGCGAGCCGGACGGCGACCGTTACCGGCACCGGGTCGGGGAGTTCCGCGATCATGGCTGCTAGCTCGCCCGGTTGTGTGTGCCAGGAACTCGGGCCCATTGTCACGAGCATGCCGACGGCGCGGTGGTCAAGCGACACCGTGGCGCGGTATTCGGTCGCGGCGTCGAGGTTGAAGTACGGGCTGAGCTTGGCGGCGAGTCTTTGCTCCTTGGTCTCGTCCACCCTCAGCATGGCCAGTGGTCCGATGAGCTCGGCTAGGTGGTCGGCGGCCGGGGTGCCGACGAGCAGTCGGCCGCCGGGCCGCAGGATCCGCGCGAGTTCGGCGGCGTTGCGGGGCGCGAAGACGCTGAGTGCGAGGTCGGCGGCGCCGTCCGCGACCGGCAACTGACGCCAGATGTCGCAGCCGACGGCGGCGACCCTGCGGTGCGCATGCGCGGCTAGGCTGAGCGCGCTCTTCGACACGTCAAGCGCCAGCCCGATGGCGCCTGGCAGCCGGTCGAGCAGTCTCGCCAGGTAGTAGCCGGTGCCCGCGCCGGAATCGACCACGCAACCCGGCGAGGCGGCCGAGGTGACTGAGGCGACCGAGGTGACTGAGATTGCCGCGGCCTCGGCCAGCGTGTCAGCGAGGCCAGCGAAGTGACCGGCAGCGAGGAAGTCGCGCCTGGCCGTCACCATCGCCGGGGTGTCACCTTGGTACTTGGGCGGGCCACCGAGCAGGCTGACGTACCCGGATCTGGCGATGTCGAAGTTGTGCCCGGTGCCGCAGCGCAGCGTTCCGCCGACCCTGGTCAGTGGACCGCCATGGGCGCACTGGGGGCAACGCAGGAAGCTGATGGCGCCGTCCAGCATCACATTAGGATGTACAGACATGACCCACGACGCCAAGTTCGGACCGCCCGCGCTGACCTTCGACGACGTGTTGCTGCTGCCCGCGCACAGTCAGTTGCTGCCGAGCGAAGCCGACACGACGGCGAGGCTGACCAGGGGCGGCATTGTGCTCAAGACCCCGCTGATCTCGTCGGCCATGGACACGGTCACCGAGGGGACCATGGCCGTCGCGATGGCGCGCCAGGGCGGCATCGGCGTGCTGCACCGCAACATGTCGGTCGAAGACCAGGCTAGGTGCGTCGATGTGGTCAAACGGTCCGAGGCCGGGATGATCACCAACCCGGTGACCTGCGGGCCGGACACCACGATCGCCGAGGTCGACGAGCTCTGCGCCAGGTACCGGATCTCAGGCGTGCCTGTTGTCTCTCCGGACGACGTCCTGCTCGGCATCATCACGAACAGGGACATCAGGTTCGAACACGATCACAGCCGGCGCGCCATCGAGGTGATGACCCCGATGCCGCTGGTCACCGCGCCAGTCGGGGTGTCGCGCGAGGCCGCGCTCAGGCTGCTGTCGGAGAACAAGATCGAGAAGCTGCCGCTTGTCGACGCCCAGGGCATGCTGCGCGGCCTGATCACGGTCAAGGACTTCACCAAGAGCGAGAAGTTCCCGCACGCCACGAAGGATTCCCGCGGCAGGCTGATGGTCGCCGCTGCGGTCGGGGTGGGCGCTGACGCCAAGCGCCGGGCTCAGGCGCTGGTCGATGCCGGGGTCGACCTGCTCGTCGTCGACACGGCGCACGGCCACTCGCAGCTTGTGCTCGACACGGTGGCGCAGCTCAAGGCCAACACCAGGGTCGAGGTCGTCGGCGGCAACGTCGCCACGAGGACCGGAGCCCGCGCTCTCATCGACGCGGGCGCCGACGCGGTCAAGGTAGGGGTCGGCCCAGGATCGATCTGCACCACCCGAGTGGTGGCGGGTGTCGGCGTACCCCAGGTCACCGCCATCTACGAGGCGGCCAAGGCGGCACGGCCCGCCGGGGTGCCGGTCATCGGCGACGGCGGGGTGCAGTACTCGGGCGACATCGCCAAGGCGATCGCGGCGGGCGCTGACACGGTGATGCTCGGCGGGCTGCTGGCGGGCTGCGAGGAAGCGCCTGGCGACATGGTGATGATCGGTGGCGAGCAGTTCAAGCTCTACCGCGGGATGGGCTCGGTCGGCGCGATGCGGAACGCCGAACGCGGCCGTTCGTACTCAAGGGACCGGTACTTCCAGGACGACGTGCTGCGCGAGGACAAGCTGGTACCCGAGGGGGTTGAAGGCCGGGTACCGTACCGCGGCGCGCTTGCCGCCGTGGCCAGCCAACTCGCGGGCGGCCTGCGGGCCGCGATGGGCTACTGCGGCGCCAGGACGATCGCCGACCTGCAGCAGGCCCAGTTCGTCCAGATCACGAACGCCGGGCTGACCGAGAGCCACCCGCATCACATCCACATGGTCACCGAGGCGCCGAACTACGGTTCGCCGCGATGACCGTGGAGATCGGCCGGGGCAAGAGCGGGCGCCGCGCGTACGCGCTCGACGAGATCGGCATCGTCCCGTCCAGGCGGACCAGGCGCCCTGAGGATGTGTCGATCGCCTGGCAGATCGACGCGTACCGGTTTGAGCTGCCGCTGGTCACGGCGCCGATGGACAGCGTCGTTTCGCCCGCTACGGCGATCCAGGTCGGCAAGCTCGGCGGTCTGGCGGTGCTTGATGTCGAAGGCGTCTGGACCAGGTACGACGATCCAGAGCCGCTGCTCGCCGAACTGGCGGAACTCGACGACGACGCGGCGACCACCCGGCTGCAGGAGATCTACGCCGAGCCGATCAAGGACGACCTAGTCGGCCAGCGGATCGCCGACATCCGCGCCGCCGGGGTCACGATCGCCGCCCGGCTCTCGCCGCCGCGAACGCTGCGCTACCACAAGGCGGTGATCGACGCCGGCGCCGATTTCGTGGTGATCAGAGGTACCACGGTCTCCGCCGAGCACGTGTCGAGCCAGGCCGAGCCGCTGAACCTGAAGCGGCTGATCTACGAACTCGACGTGCCAGTGATCGTGGGCGGCTGCGCCACCTACACCGCGGCCGTGCACCTCATGCGGACGGGCGCGGCCGGAGTACTCGTGGGCTTCGGCGGCGGTTCTGGTCAGACCACGGCGGCGGTGCTCGGCGTCAAGGTGCCGATGGCTACCGCCATCGCCGACGTCGCCGCGGCTCGCAGGGAGTATCTCGACGAATCGGGCGGCCGGTACGTGCACGTCATCGCCGACGGCGGGATGACAAGGAGCGGCGATATCGCCAAGGCGCTGGCGCTCGGCTCAGACGCGGTGATGATCGGTTCGCCGATCGCGAAGGCGGCCGAGGCGCCGGGCCGCGGCTACCACTGGGGGAGTGAGGCGCACCACCCGGAACTGCCGCGCGGCGACCGCCTCAAGGTCGGCACGATCGGCACGCTCGAACAGATTCTGCACGGGCCGTCAACAGTCGCCGACGGCTCGATGAACCTTATGGGCGCTCTGCGCCGGACGATGGCGACCTCGGGCTATTCCGACCTGAAGGAGTTTCAGCGCGTCGAGGTCACGGTCACGCCGGGGTCGGCTCCGCCTTCCCGCTAACCGGGGGGAACAGGGTATTTTTTGATTGTGATAGCGGGCGGTACCGGCAGGCTTGGCCCAGACGAGCGCGCGTCCGCGCTTGAGGCGCTCGTGGCAGGCGAATTCCAGGTGCTCGTGGTCGGCGGCGGGGTCGTGGGCGCCGGGGCCGCGCTCGACGCGGCGACGCGCGGTCTGTCTGTCGGCTTGGTCGAGGCGCGGGACTTCGGCTCGGGTACATCGTCGCGGTCGAGCAAGCTCATCCACGGCGGTCTGCGCTACCTCGAGCAATTCGACTTCGGCCTGGTCCGCGAGGCGCTCACTGAGCGGGCACTGCTGCTGCAGCGGATCGCGCCGCACCTGATCAAGCCGGTCTCCTTCCTGTTCCCGTTCGCCCACGTCGGCTGGGAGCGCGCCTACGTGGGCGCCGGGGTCAGCATCTACGACCTGCTTGGCGTCGCCAGGGGCCAGGTCAGGGGTTTGCCGATGCACCGGCAGCTCACTAGGAGCAGCGCGCTGCGGCTGGCGCCGGCGCTGCGCAAGTCGGCGTTGACCGGCGCGCTGCTTTACTGGGACGCCCAGGTGGACGACGCGAGGTACGTCATCGACCTGCTGCGCACCGCGGCGGCTTACGGTGCGCAAGTCGCATCGCGGACCCAGGTCACCGGATTCCTTAGAGAGGGGGAAAGGGTCACCGGGGTCCGTGCCGTCGACCTGGAGTCTGGTGCCGAACTGCTGATCAGGGCCCAGCAGGTGGTGAATGCGACCGGGGTATGGACCGACGAGATCCAGGCTATGGTCGGCGGGCGCGGTTCGATTAACGTGCGCGCCTCCAAGGGAATCCACCTCGTCGTGCCGCGCGACCGGATCCAGTCGCATACCGGAATCATCTTGCGCACGGCGCTGAGCGTGCTGTTCGTGATCCCATGGGGACGGCACTGGATCATCGGGACGACGGACACAGACTGGGCGCTGTCCAAGGCTCACCCGGCGGCCAGCAAGGCCGACATCGACTACGTGCTCAGCCAGATCAACCGGGTGCTCGCCGTGCCGCTCACCCACGACGACGTGGAAGGCGTTTACGCGGGCCTGCGGCCGCTGCTCGCCGGCGAGTCGGATTCCACCTCCAAGCTGTCACGCGAGCACACCGTCGCCCATCCGGTGCCTGGACTGGTCATGATCGCTGGCGGCAAGTACACGACCTACCGGCTGATGGCTCGTGACGCGATCGACGCGGTCGCGCACGGCCTTGACGGCAAGGTCGCGCCGTCGTGCACCGACCAGGTGCCGCTGGCCGGCGCCGACGGCTTCCAGGCGATGTGGAACGCGAGGGCGGCGCTGGCTCGATCGTCGGGCCTGCACGTCGCCAGGATCGAACACCTGCTCCGCAGGTACGGCACGCTGATCGGAGAATTGCTCGACCTAATCGTCGCCGACCCGAGCCTGGGCAAGCCGCTCGGGGGCGCTGACGACTACCTGCGGGTCGAGGTCGTGTACGCGGTCACCCACGAAGGTGCCAGGCACCTGTCCGATGTGCTCGCCAGGCGCACCCACATCTCGATCGAGACCTGGGACCGCGGCCTGTCATCCGCCGACGAGGTAGCGGAACTGATGACCGGGCCGATGAAGTGGAAGACCAAGCAGGTGGCCAGGGAACTCGAGAACTACCGGGCCGAGGTCGCCGCCGAACGCAAGTCGCAAGAGGCCGACACCGATACCGACGCGGACGCGATCAGGCTCGGCGCTCCGGACATCGTCCCGGTCCTTGCTAACGGAGCCGGCCACTAGAATTCGGCCATGCCCAAGCCCCGTGTTCTGTCCGGCATACAGCCGACAGCCGACTCGTTCCATATCGGCAACTACCTCGGCGCGATTCGCCAGTGGGTGAGCCTGCAAGAGACCTACGACGCGTTCTACTGCGTGGTCGACCTGCACGCGATCACGGTGCCGCAGGACCCGGCACTGCTGCGGCGCCGGACGAGGATCGCTGCCGCTCAGCTCTTCGGCGCGGGGCTTGACCCTAAGCGGTGCACGGTGTTCGTGCAGAGCCACATTCACGAGCACGCCGAGCTTTCCTGGGTGCTTAGCTGCCTGACCGGCTTCGGCGAGGCCAGCCGGATGATCCAGTTCAAGGACAAGTCGCTCAAGTCCGGTGCCGACCAGGCCAGCGTCGGCCTGTTCACCTATCCGATCCTGCAGGCCGCCGACATCGTGCTTTACCAGACCGATCAGGTGCCGGTTGGCGAGGACCAGCGCCAGCACCTTGAGCTGACCAGAGATCTGGCCCAGCGGTTCAACCACAGGTTCGGGCAGACGTTCGTGGTGCCAGGCCCTTACATCGTCAAGGACGTGGCCAAGATCACAGACCTGCAGGATCCGACGGTGAAGATGAGCAAGTCGTCCTCGTCGCCGCAGGGGATCATCGATGTGCTCGAGGACTCAGGTTCGATCCGCAAGAAGATCGCCAGGGCCGTGACCGACATGGGCTCGCAGGTCAAGGCCGACGAACAGGGCAAGCCTGGCGTCACCAACCTGCTGCGGATCTACTCGGCGCTGACTGGTGACAGCGTGGCCGAGCTTGAGCGGCGGTACGCGGGCGCCGGCTACGGCGCCTTCAAGAAGGACCTGGGTGAGGTCGTCGTCGACGCACTCGCCCCGATCAGGGAGCGCACCGAGAAGATACTCGCCGACGAGGCCGAACTCGACCGGCTGCTCGCCGACGGCGCCGCCCGGGCCAGGGAGGTCGCCAGCAAGACCATGGCCGCGGTCCGCGATCGCGTGGGCTTCCTAGCCGCGCGCTAGCGCGCGGCAGCACGGCGGCGTAGCAGGATGAAACTGACAAGTCCGGCGCAAAGGACAGCGGCAATAGCTACGCCGATCGCCGCCACCTCGGCGGTGTGAGAGGTCCCTGGCGCACTGGCGAGCGAGCCGCTTGAGCCGGCCGAACCACCGTGCAGCCTCGCGGCCGCGCCGTGCGCGGAAGCGGAGCGTGCGGGAGCGGGCCGCAGCGGGGCGACGAGGGTTCCGACCGGGCGCACGTGGCTGACCATCGCGAAGCCCCAGTCGAGCAGTTTCTCCGCGGAGTAGATCTCCTGCAGCGAGGTGCAATGCAAAATCGTCGCGATCAGCGTGACGCCGTGCCTTCTCGCCATGCCGATGTAGGTCGCCTCGGCCTTGATAGTCCAGCCGATCTTGCCGCCAATGCCGCCTCTGTACTGGGTGAGCAGGTAGTTCTGGTTGAGCATGCCCACCTGCTTGTGCTTGGAAAGCGGGAACCGCGCCGTGAGCGTCTGGTCGTACCTCATGAACGACGGCATCGACAGCGCCTGCCTGGCGATCAGCGCCATGTCGTACGCCGACACGACCTGGCCGGTCGCTGGCAGCCCGTTGGGCACCTTGGCGACGACATCGTAGGCCCGCAGGTGGTGGGCCTCCGCGTTGATCATGGCCATGCCCTTGGTGAACGAACCAGTCGCTTGCACCAGCGACACGGCCGCGTCGTTGGCCGAGATCAGCAGCAGGGCGCGGAACAGGTCAGCGACCCGGTACATCCTCCCCGGGATAAGTCCGACGATGTTGGGCTCGACCGAGGCGGCCATCTTGGTGGCCCTCACCAGCATGTTCGGGTCGAGCTTGGGGAGCAGCGCGATAGCGGTGAGCACCTTGAGCGTGCTCGCCGGCGGGTAAAGCCCGTGCGGGTCCTTGGCGGCGAGCACCGCGCCGGTGTTCGCGTCGGCGATCACGAAGGCAGAGGCCGGCACGTTGGGCAGTCGCAGGACGTTATGGGCCGGGTAGTTCACGACCACGCCGCCGCTGGCCATCAGCGGGCCGCCGACCTTGGCGTTGGCCGACGGCGGCGCCGGGGTCGCCGGCGCTGTGTGCGCCGCTTTCCTGGCTGGCTTGCCCGACGCGCTCGCGCCTGGCGCGGCGAGGCTGGCCAGCGTCCCGAGCACCGACACCGCGGCGAAGGCGGCCACGATTCGTCGGGCGTCTGGCTTCATCGGGCGTTTCCTTCCCATCCCTGCTGCGGGAATGCAGCCTATGTGGTTGTGTGCCCTTGCCGGGCAGGGAGCCAATCTCCAACGCGAGAACGGGATTGGCAATGACTTCCCCGCTCGCCGCGGCGGCCCCAGCGGCCCCGTAACCTTGGTACATGGCGGCTATATCGGAGTCAGGGGAACCTATCGAGCCGGTCTACGGACCCAAGGCACTAGCTGACTTCGATCCGGAGCATGAGCTCGGCACCCCCGGTGAGTTCCCGTTCACCAGGGGCGTGTACCCGACCATGTACGTGACCAGGCCGTGGACCATGCGGCAGTACGCGGGCTTTTCTACCGCCGCTGACTCCAACCGCAGGTATAAGCAGCTCACCGCGGCAGGCACTACCGGATTGTCGGTGGCATTCGACCTGCCCACGCAGATGGGCTTCGACTCCGACGCGCCGCAGGCCAGCGGAGAGGTCGGCAAGGTCGGAGTCGCGATCGACTCGATCGAGGACATGCACACCTTGCTCGACGGCATTCCACTCGACTCGGTGTCGACCTCGATGACGATCAACGCCCCGGCGGCGATCTTGCTGCTGCTCTACGAGCTTGTCGCCAGCGAGCGGGGGATCAGCGCGGACAAGCTGACCGGCACGATTCAGAACGACATACTCAAGGAGTACATCGCCCGCGGTACCTACATCTATCCCCCGGGCCCGTCGCTTCGCCTGGTGGCTGACACGTTCGCCTACTGCGGCGCGAACATCCCCAGGTGGAACACCATCTCGATCTCCGGCTATCACATGGCGGAGGCCGGAGCGACGCCGGTGCAGGAGATCGCGTTCACTTTGGCCAACGCGAAGGAGTACGTGAGCACCGCCAAAAGGGCCGGGCTCGCCGTCGATGATTTCGCGCCGCGGTTGTCATTCTTCTTCGTAGCAAGGAGTACCTTGCTCGAAGAGGTCGCGAAGTTCCGCGCCGCGCGCTGGCTGTGGGCGCACATCATGGCCGAGGAGTTCGGCGCGGCCGACCCCAAGTCGCTGATGCTGCGCTTCCACACCCAGACCGCTGGCGTGCAGCTGACCGCGCAGCAGCCCGAAGTCAACATGGCGCGGGTGACGATACAGGCGCTCGCCGCGGTACTGGGCGGCACCCAGTCGCTGCACACCAACGCCTATGACGAGGCGATCGCGCTGCCCACCGAGCACGCGGCCAGGCTGGCGCTGCGTACGCAGCAGGTCATCGCGAACGAGACCGACCTGACGGCTACCGTCGATCCGCTCGCCGGCTCGTACGCGATCGAGTCGATGACCGAGCAGATCAGGGACAGGTCGGCCGCGCTCATGGGCACCGTGCAGGAGATGGGCGGCGCCGTGGCGGCGATCGAGCGAGGCTTCCAGAAGACCGAGATCGAGCGGTCGGCTTACCGGGTCGCACAGCAGATCGACGCCGGTGAGCGAATCGTCGTCGGCGTCAACAAGTTCACCTCAGGCGAGCAGCGGAAATACGAGCCGCTGCGAGTCGACCCGGCTATCGAGGAGCGGCAAGCGGAACGGCTCGCCAACCTGCGGGCGACCAGAGACGCCGCCGCCGTCAGCCGGGCGCTCGATAGCGTCAAGCGCTCGGCGGCGGGCAGCGAAAACATGCTTTATCCCCTCCGCGCGGCGCTGCTTGCCAGGGCGACCGTAGGCGAGGTCTGTGACGCGTTGCGCGAAGTATGGGGTGTTTACCACCCCGCTGATGCTTACTAACGGCCTGGTCACAAATCGGGCAACGTCAGCGTTGGCGTGCTTGTGCCGCTACCATACTTAGCTATACCGCAGCACATCGCAAAGCTGACGAGACGCGACGAGGGTGCCTTTAACCAGCGCTTATGCATCGGCAAGCGCGCGGAAGTTGATTAAGTACCGCAATATGATCAAGCGGTGCGGTTATGGCCGCATGGCGCAGTACCCGTTTCTTGAAGGGCTATATGGACACGCATGCAGGCACGCGGCGGACCCCGGTGCACGCTGCGCTGAGCCGTGGCGTCATCCTTAACAGGGGGACTGCTCTGGTCGTTGCCATGGGGGAGGCGGCGGATGGTTGAGCATGAGCTGACCGGTGAGCTCGACGCGTTTCTCGCCGGGCATGAGTCAGAGCTGATTGAGTTCCGGCGCGACCTGCATGCCCACCCCGAGGTTGGTTACTCCGAGCACCGCACGACACGCAAGATCGCCACGCGCCTTGAGCGCGCGGGGTTGCGGCCATCAATTCTGCCCAAAGGCACCGGGATCATCGCCGACGTCGGTGGCGACGCTGACGAGGACCCAGTCGTAGCCTTGCGTGCCGACATCGACGCGCTGCCAATCGTTGATGAAAAAAATGTGAGTTACCGGTCGCTGAACCCCGGCGCCTGCCACGCGTGCGGGCACGACGTGCACACGAGCATAATGCTCGGCGCCGGCCTGTTCCTGGCTAAGGCGGCCGCGTCGGGCGCGCTTCCAGGCAAGGTCAGGATGATATTCCAGCCTGCCGAGGAAGTGCCTGGCGGCGCCCTTGACGTGCTGGCCGCTGGCGGTATCTCCGGCGTCGACAGGGCGTTCGCGCTGCACTGCGACCCCAAGCTCGACGTCGGCAAGATCGGGACCAGGATCGGCCCGATCACCGCCGCGTGCGACAAGATCAAAGTGCAGCTCACCGGACCGGGCGGGCACACGGCGCGGCCGCACCTCACCGCTGACCTGGTGTTCGCGCTCGGCAAGATCATCACCGAGCTGCCAGCCGCGCTGTCCAGGCGAGTTGACCCGAGGTCGGGACTTAGCCTGGTCTGGGGCCGGGTCAGTGCCGGCTCGGCTTCCAACGCGATACCTGATGTAGGCGTCGCGGAAGGCACCGTGCGATGCCTGGACGACAGCGCCTGGCACGCCGCGCCCGAGTTGCTCAAGACGCTGGTCGAGTCGGTGTCGAGCGCCTACGGCGTGACGCCGGACCTCAACTACGTTCGCAACGTCCCGCCGGCCGTCAACGACGCCGTCAGCACGGCGATGATTACCGGTGCCGTCGACCGGGTGCTCGGCTCCGGCGCGCTCGTCGCCGCGCCGCAGAGCCTGGGCGGCGAGGATTTCGCCTGGTACCTGGAGTCCATACCAGGCAGCCTGTTCCGGCTCGGTACCCGGCGGCCGGGATCGGACGACGACTTCGACATCCATCAGCCCATGTTCGACGTAGACGAGAGGTGCATCGGCGTCGGCATCAAGGTCATGGCCGCGATCGCCATGACCGCGATCGGGGACGCGCGGGACGCGTTGCCCGCGGTCGTGGCCTCAGCGGAGGACGTGACGCTCGCCGGACCGTTATTAGGCGGTTAGGCCGGCGTGACCGACGGCGCATATCGTGGTGTGGTGTCTGTACCGAACGAGCGGACCAGGGCGACCGGCGTGCCGTCCACTTCGGCGGGCAAGATTACCCAGGACGGCAAGCGAATCTTCCGTATGACACCACCGCTGGTGATCTGGTGGCTCTGGGTTGGTCTTGTCGTCTTCAGCGTGGCCGACCTGCTGATCCAGGGCCACCGGCTGGTGCCACTCGGCTACGCGTTCGGCGGGCTCGCGCTCACAGGTGTGGTCTTCGCCTGCACCGCGTGGCCTCGGGTCATCGCCGATGAGGCTGGCATACGGGTACTGAACCCATTCCGCGTCTTTACGATCCCGTGGGGTGCCGTACACGGCATCTACCTCGCCGATTCGGTCGAGGTACAGTGCGCACGGCGTCCGCCGAGGAAGGACAAGACGGTCTATAGCTGGGCGCTCTCATCGCCGCGCCGCGCCCGGGCTCGAGCCCACCTCCGCGCCTGGCAGTGGGATCAGGGCAAGCGGAACCGCCCGGCCGGCTATAACCAGCTTCCGCAGTCGGCGCAGTCGCTGGTGAAGATGACCACGGCGGAAATCATGGCCAGGGAACTCGCCGCGTTGTCGGATGAGGCGCGCTTTAAGTCCGTGGTCGAAGACGTGGATATCGACGTCGACAGCATTCGCCAGGACGACGTTGGCGGCCGCCGCGACACGGCCTCCCGTGACACGGTCCGCGCGGCGGGGTCAGCCGACTCACCGGCGAGCTCGGCGGTGCCCGCCGACCAGGTTTCGAGCCCGGCCGAGATGGTGTCGTCGACGTGGGCCTGGCCGCCAGTGCTGGCCATTCTCGTTCCGGCCGTCGGCCTCATCATCACCTTGGTCGCGCGATAGCTTCAGCCCACCGATCGGCACGGCCTGGTGCGTAGCCAGTTTACGTAATCCTCAGGCGCGCCAGCGGCCTCGGCGGCGTCGGCCACGATGCCGAGATAGCGGGCCGATGGCAGTCCGCCCTCATAGTCGTTCAGTACGTACAGCCACGCCAGCACGTCGCCGTCCAGCGTGGCGACCCTGACCTTGACCTTGTTGTAGAAGCCGAGCGTCGCGCCGTCCCAGCGATCGAGCGAGCGCTCATCGGTTTCCGATACCTCGTAAAGTACGACAAAAACCCGCGAGAACTTGTCTTCGACGACGGTCGCGAGCGCGCCTTCCCAGCCGAGGTCCTCACCACCGAAGGTGAGCCGCCAGTCCTCAAGCCAGCCGACGCCGGCCTGAGGCGAGTGCGGGCACCGCTCGGCCATCTGCGCCGGATCCATGTTGCTGCCGTAGGCAGCGTACAACGCCACGATTGATTAGCGTACGAGGCCCAGGGGGAGCGAGTGCACGGGTTGACCACGCCGGTCACGGTTGCTCGCCAGCCCGGGGTCAGGTAACGGCAGCGGTGCGACAGAATGGGACAGCGTGAGCCAGCTCCGCGCGCGCGTCGTGATCATCGGTGGCGGTCCGGGCGGATACGAAGCCGCTCTGGTCGCCGCTCAGCTCGATGCCAAGGTGACCGTAATCGAGCAAGACGGCCTAGGCGGGGCCTGCGTCCTTTCCGACTGCGTTCCTTCCAAGACGTTGATCGCGACGTCGAGCATGATGGCTGACCTCGAAGGTGCCCACGGCCTCGGGATCAGGTTCGACGCCGGGAACGCCGATGGCCTCGCGCGCTCCACGCACGCGAGCGCCGACGCTCCTCGCATCTACTCGCGGATCCGCGGCCTTGCCCACGCCCAGTCGGCTGACGTCGCTTCCCGGCTCGCCGCTGAAGGCGTCGAGGTCATCATCGGGCGCGGCAGGCTGCTCCGTCCCGGCGTGGTCGCGGTCGGAAATACCGAGCTAGCGGCCGACACTGTGCTGATCGCCACGGGTGCGCGCCCTCGGGTACTCGATGACGCGATTCCCGATGGTGAGCGGCTGCTGACCAGCAGGCAGATCTACGACATCGACGAGCTTCCTAGCGACCTGATCGTGGTCGGTTCTGGTGTGACAGGCGCCGAGTTCGCGAGCGCCTTCCAGGCGCTCGGCTCGCAGGTGACGCTCGTCTCATCGCGCGAGCACGTGCTGCCGAACGAGGACACCGACGCGGCCATGGTGGTGGAAGACGTGTTCCGGCGTCGCGGGATGAGGGTGCTCGACAGGTCACGTGCCACCTTCGCGCGGCGAACCTCGGACGGCGTGCAGGTCGGCCTGGCTGACGGCAGGGTCGTGCACGGATCGCATTGCCTGCTCACCGTCGGGATGGCGGCGCTGACGAGCGAGCTAGGCCTGGAAAGCGCCAAGGTGGAACTCGATCAGCGCGGCTTCGTGACCGTAGACCGGGTGTCGAGGACATCGACTCCCGGCGTCTACGCCGCCGGCGACTGCACCGGCGTGTGGATGCTCGCGTCGGTCGCCGCAATGCAGGGCAGGATCGCCATGTGGCACGCGCTCGGCGAGGCGGTACACCCGCTGCGGCGCAGGAACGTCGCGGCCACCATCTTCACCGAGCCCGAGATCGCTACCGTCGGCGTGAGCCAGCGCGACCTTGACCGCGGCGCCGTGAGCGGGCGAGTGGTGAAGCTGCCGCTTGCCACCAACGCTCGAGCCAAGATGGACGGGTTCAGCGACGGCTTCGTGAAACTGTTCGCCAGGCGCGGCAGCGACACCGTGCTTGGTGGCGTCATCGTCGCGCCGAGGGCGAGCGAACTGATACTCGGGGTGTCGCTGGCTGTCGAGCAGCAGCTCACCGTCGACCAGGTCGCGCAGACGTTCGCCGTCTATCCGTCGCTGAGTGGCAGCGTCACCGAGGCGGCCAGGAAACTCATGCTGCCGATGGAGTGATGGTCGCGTCAGTGTGCCGGGCGACCGAGGTCGGGGTCGTTTGGCGCGTCGAGCCCGTGCTGGCGCAGCCGTGTTGTCCTGATGTCATCGGCGTACGCGGTGACGGTGAAGATGCTCCCGGCCAGGATCAGCGCGATCATCATCACAGCCAGCCAGCTTGGCGCCGGCAGCCAGACGAGCAGCACGACAGCCACGATCACGCAGACGGGGACGATGATCGCCAGATGCCGCACAACCGTTCTCGCGCGCCAGCCGGCGTCGGTGAGCTCGTGCCGTACCCAGTCGGTATTTTCTTCTGGCAGCCGGAAGCCAAGCGCGAACAACAGCCAGCGGACCGGTCCGGGATCGCCAGGCAGCCGCGGCATCGGTCAGTCCGCCAGGCGGCAGATGACATGGCCGGCCGGAACGGTCTGGCCGACCTGGACGGCCAGGCCGCTGACGGTTCCCTCCTTGTGCGCGGTGAGCGGCTGCTCCATCTTCATCGCTTCGAGCACCACGATCGTGTCGCCGGCCTCGACGTGCTGGCCGTCAGCGGCGACGATCTTCACGATGGTCCCTTGCATCGGGCTGACCAGCATGTCGCTGTCGGCGCCTCCGCCCTGACCGCGACCGGTGCCGAGGCGCCGGCTCCTTGGTGACGAGCGGCCGACCCCCTGCGATCGATCGGTCGGGCCAGCCAGCCAGCCTGGCAGCACCACCTCGAGGCGCTTGCCGTTGACCTCGACAACCACGTGCTCGCGAGGCGCCAGCGCACCGGCGGCATCGGGCGAGTCGCCCTCATACGGCGCGAGGTTTCCGTCGAACTCGGTCTCGATCCACCTGGTGTGCACTGAGAACGGCTCGCCGGAAAATGCCGGATCATCCACCACGGCCCGGTGGAATGGCAGCACCGTCGGCATGCCGCCAACCTCGAACTCAAAGAGCGCGCGCCGGGCACGAGCGAGTGCCGCGGGCCGGTCAGCCCCGGTCACGATCAGCTTGGCGATCAGCGAGTCATACATCTGCGGCACCGTCATGCCGGCGGCATACCCGGAGTCGACCCGCACGCCCGGGCCGGCTGGCGGGTTCCACGTGCTCAGCGTGCCGGGCGCGGGCAGGAAGCCGCGCCCTGGATCTTCGGCGTTGATACGGAACTCGAAGGAATGGCCCCGCAGCGGCGGATCAACCGGGTCAAGCGCCTGGCCGTCGGCGATCGCGAACATGGCCAGAACCAGATCCACGCCGCTGACCTCCTCGGTCACCGGGTGTTCGACCTGCAGCCTGGTGTTGACCTCAAGGAAAGACACGGTGCCGTCGCGTGCGATCAGGAACTCGCAGGTGCCGGCGCCCACGTAGCCCGCTTCGCGCAGTATCGCCTTCGATGACTCGCGCAGTACCGTCTCCTGCTCGCTGGTCAGGAACGGAGCCGGTGCCTCCTCGACCAGCTTCTGGTGGCGGCGCTGCAACGAGCAGTCCCTGGTCGACACGACGACGACGGTGCCGTGTCTGTCGGCGAGGCACTGGGTCTCAACGTGACGCGGCTTGTCCAGATAGCGCTCGACAAAGCACTCACCGCGACCGAAAGCCGCCACAGCCTCCCTGACCGCCGATTCGTACAGCTCGGCGACCTCGTCCATCTGGCGGGCTACCTTAAGCCCGCGCCCGCCGCCGCCGAAGGCGGCCTTGATCGCGATCGGAAGGCCATATTCCCTGGCGAACGAGATCGCTTCGTCAGGCCCGTCGATAGGCCCGTCGGAGCCTGGTGCCAGCGGAGCGCCGACCCGGCGCGCGATCAGCCGCGCCGCGGTCTTGTCGCCAAGCGCGTCGATGGCCGAGGGCGGCGGGCCGATCCAGGTCAGCCCCGCAGCGATGACCTCGCGGGCGAACTGCGCGTTCTCGGCCAGGAACCCGTATCCGGGATGCACGGCGTCAGCGCCGGACTCGGCGGCGGCCTTGAGCAGCTTGGCGATGTCCAGATAGCTGTCCGCGGCGCTGCTGCCTCCGAGCGCGTAGGCTTCGTCGGCCGTCGTGACGTGCAAGGCGTCCAGATCTGGCTCTGAGTAGACGGCGACGCTGGCCAGGCCGGCGTCCCGGCATGCCCGGGCGACGCGGACGGCTATTTCGCCCCGGTTGGCGATGAGGACCTTGCGCACGGAAACGGCTCCTTTTCGACAGCCAGGAGTCTAGACACTCAGGCGGCATAGCGGGCGATCGAGGCGCTTGGCGCTACCAGAGTCTTGCGCTGGCCTGCCAGGCGCCAGGTCCGGCGTGGACCGGCTGGTGCATTAGCCGCTGGCTGCTGGCCCATGCGGATCGGCCCGGCCTGGCCGGTGCCGCGTTCGCGCGGGTCACGTTGCGTGCGGCCAGTGCGGTGACCACCGCGACCAGTTCGACCTCGGTCGGTTCGCCCCTGACGACCCTGAGGTAAGGCACCTGGCCAGAGCCGGGCATCACGGCTTGGACTTGCCGATGTGGACGCCGAACTGCCTGTGGACCCGTGCCCAGAACGCGTCGCGCAGCCACTCCCTGGCTTCCTGATACGACCGCAGCGACAGGCCAAGCTCCTTCTCGGCATCGACGAGCAGCTCCTTGTCGATGACTGGCGGCAAGATCGGCCCTGGCAGCAGGTCGCGAATGTTGTCCTCGCCTCTGGTCAGGATCCATTTCTGCGCCACGTGCTCGCCGGCTTCTTCGACTCGCTCCCTCGACGGGCCGAGCCTGGCCGCAGCCACATGGGTGGCGCTGATATGGACCGAGGTCTTGGAGTGCGACCTGAACGGGTTCCTGTCGCCGAAGAGCTGAGCGGGAGACGGCGTGGCCTGGCTTGCCTGTATGCCGGACACCGTCGCGGCGTGCTCGGGCCTGGTCTGCAGCACCCCGTGCGCCGCCGAGGTGGTCTCCGCGGTCGGCTGCGGCGCGAAGAACGGCTCAATGAAAGAGCGCTCGAGGACTTCGACGGTGTCAGATTCCCAGACCAGCCGCTCGGCTTGGTTGGTGCCGTACGGCGGCTCAACGCCCCACAGGTGAACGCGGACGCCAAAGGCTTGAGCGGCTTCGACGGCTGGCACCATGTCCTCGTCACCGGCCACCAGTACCGCGTCGGTGATCGCGCGGTGCCTAGCCAGCGCTTCCATGTCGGCTCGGATCTGGGCGTCAACGCCTTTCTGCTGACCGCGTGCGTTGAGATTGCCCAGGCGCAGCTTCACCAGCGGCATCTGGGCGATGACGCGCTGGTCGAACGTTGGCACTCGGTCCCGTGCGGCGTCGTACCAGTAGACCCGAAGCAGCTGGCCCCTCACCTGGTCGTCAGCCTGCTTGATCAGCGCTTGGATCAGTTTGTCGGCGTCGACCCGGTACTCGCGCCTCGAAGACGCGCTGAACAGCAGCTCACCGGCGGATGCGTAGATATACCCGACGTCAACCATGATGGCGTACCGGGAAAGCAGCGGCAGCGAAGCTTCGTACTCGGTCATATGCCTTCGACTCTAGTCTGCGTCGGTCGGAGTGTCGCGCGGCCAGAGTAATCACCGAAGTTCTGATGCGTTCGCGCCGGGCTGACGCGACCGATTAGACCGCGGTCGGTGGCTACAACGGGATGTTGCCGTGCTTCTTAGGTGGCAGGCTCTGGCGTTTGTTGCGCAGGCCACGGAGCGCCTTGATGATGGCCGGGCGGGTCTGCGCTGGTCTGATCACCGCGTCCACGTACCCGCGTTCTGCCGCTATATACGGGTTCGCGAGGGTGTCCTCGTATTCGGTCCCGCGGGCGGAGCGGATCGCCGCCAGTTCGCTCTCTGCTTCCGCGGCGGCCAGTTCGCGCCGGTACAGGATATTGACCGCGCCCTGCGCCCCCATGACAGCGATCTGCGCGGTCGGCCAGGCGAGGTTGATGTCACCGCCGAGGTGCTTGGAGCCCATGACGTCGTAGGCGCCGCCGTAAGCCTTCCTGGTGATCACCGTGACCTTGGGTACCGTGGCTTCCGCGTAGGCGTAGATCAGCTTCGCGCCTCGCCTGATAATGCCGCCCCACTCCTGGTCGGTTCCCGGCAGGAAGCCGGGCACGTCGACGAATGTCAGCACGGGCACGTTGAAGGCGTCGCAGGTGCGGACGAACCTCGCGGCTTTTTCCGACGCGTCGATGTCAAGGCAGCCGGCGAAGTGCATCGGCTGATTGGCCACAACGCCCACTGAGGCACCTTCGATGCGGCCGAAGCCGACGATGACGTTCTTCGCGAACCCGGCGTGTATCTCGCAGAACTCACCGTCGTCGAGTACGTGCTCGATGACACCGTGCATGTCATACGGCTGATTCGCCGAATCAGGGATCGCGGTGTCAAGCTCGGCGTCATAGTCGGTCAGCTCGCAGATGTCACCGGCGGCGACCGGCAGCACTGGCGGGTTCTCAAGGTTGTTGGACGGCAGGTAGGAAAGCAGTTCCCTGGCGAAGTCCAGACAGTCCTGCTCGTCGGCCGCCTGGTAGTGCGCGACGCCCGACTTGACATTGTGCGCGTGCGCACCGCCGAGATCCTCGAAGCTGACTTCCTCGCCGGTCACCGTCTTGATCACGTCGGGTCCCGTGATGAACATGTGCGAGATCTGGTCGACCATCAGCGTGAAATCGGTGATCGCGGGGGAGTACACCGCGCCACCCGCGCACGGTCCCATGATCAGCGAGATCTGCGGTATCACGCCCGACGACATGACATTGCGGTAGAAGATCTCGGCGTAGATGGCGAGCGCCACCACGCCCTCCTGTATCCGGGCGCCGCCGCTGTCGTTGATGCCGATGACCGGGCAGCCGGTTTTCAGCGCGTGATCCATGACCTTGACGATCTTCTCGCCGAACACCTCGCCGAGCGACCCGCCGAACACGGTGAAGTCCTGGCTGAACACGCACGCCGGCCGACCGTCTATGGTGCCGTAGCCGGTGACCACTCCGTCGCCATATGGGCGGCTGCGCGCCATGTCGAAATCGTGGGCCCGGTGCCTGGCCAACCCGTCGAACTCCACGAAAGAACCCGGATCGAGCAGGTAGTCGATCCGCTCGCGCGCGGTCATCTTGCCCTTGGCGTGCTGCCGCTCGACGGCCCGCTCCGACCCGGCGTGAACCGCTTCGTACCGGCGCTTCTCCAGGTCAGCGATCTTCCCGGCGGTGGTGTGGATGTCGATCGTCGGGTCAGGCGCGTCCAGGCCACCCGCCTGCTCGGCAGCATCTATAGCCATGCCGCACAGGGTAAGCCAGCGCCACGCCCCACCATCGCCCGCCTCCCCCCGCGCGCCTTGTCCCTGCTAGGCGGACTGGATGGTGAGTACGGTCCAGGCGCCTAGGCTGACGCGGTCGCCGGAGTGAAGTGGTACAGGCACTCCGGTGATCATGTCGGTGCCGTTCACCTGGGTGCCGTTTGACGAGCCTGGGTCAAGTACCGACCAACTGCCGTCAGGCTGGGACATCAGCACGGCGTGCAGGTGCGAGATGCCCGGATCGGTTGGTGGTCCGGTGAGGTCGATCTCCGGGTCAAGGCCGCGCGAGGCGCTGCGCCGGCCGATCCGCATCTCCTTGCCGGTCAGGGTGAACCGGCGCTCCGGGCAGTACCCGGGGAACTCGATCGATGCGGCGTCGGGACTGCTCGCGGCGATCACGGAGTCGAAGTAATCGCGGTCGGCGGTCACCACCGCGGTCCAGGCTTGGCTGGTGGCTTGTTCTGCGGCGGGCGGCGGCGTCGTTGCGGCAGCGGCTGCCGCGTTCGTGGTGCTGGTTCCCGAGGCGTAGTCGAACCCGCACACCTCGCAGAACATGCCGGTCTTGTCGGCACCGCATTGCGGGCAGGTCGCGCCCGACGCCGGGGTAGCTGAGGCAGCCGGGGTACCGGAGCTAGGCGTGCCCTCGATACGCATTCCGCATGTGTCACAGAAATCCGCTGAAGCCGACTCGTGGCCGTCTGGGCATGTTGGCATCGCCGGGCCTGCCTATTTCCTCGTCCTGACGGTCTTGGTTGACCGGGTGTCGAGCGCCATCTCGTCGGCGTCGTCGATCTTCTTCTTGAGCCGCACCGTGCCGGTGGCGGCGTCGACCACGTCGACGACCTTGGCGAGCAGCCTGGCTGTGTCCTCGTTGCCTGATTCTTGTGCCAGCGCGACGGCCCGGCCGAGCTTCGCGGTCGCGATTTCCTCGTCGCCTTGCTTGCGTGCCTCTAGTCCGTCCTGGATCGCCTGCGCCAACTCGGCCTGACCTGTGTAGTGCGCGACATTGGCGTTGATCCTGGTGGACAGCGCCTCGTCGTCGGTCCACACCGCCCTGACCAGACCCTGACCCTGCACCTGGCCGCCGACGATCAGGCTGATTCGGGACGCGAGCATTTCCTGGCCGACGGCGGCCGCGTTCACCTGCACGCACACGTGATAGTCGCGGCTCTCACCGCCGCCCCAGGCGCCGGTCGGGTAATCCCCTGCTTGCGGGCCTGACTGCGTGCGCCTGCCAGTCAGGTCGTCTACGGTCGGCGCGACCTGCTTGACAAATTGCAGCTCGGCGCTCTGCGGCGTCCAGACCCGCAGCGCGACGTCGGCGACCGCCTTGCCCATCGCCGTGGCCATCATGGCCTCGAAGTCCGCGGTCAGCCCGGAAGGGTCAGGCACGATGTCGACCGTCCCGAGCAGCGCGGTGGAGATCCGCCGCAGCTCGGCGACCTGCCAGTCGGTGCCCACCCCGCGGCAGTCGCAGCTGAACACCCCATCGCACTCGCTGATGGCCGTGGTGAGCTGCTCGGGCGCTTCGTGCTCGTTCTTGCCGTCGGTCAGCAAGATCGCGTGCCGCAGGCCAGCCGACCCAGAGGTCAGCATCTGCCGCGCCAGCCGCAGCCATGAGCCCATCGCCGTGCCTCCGCCCGGGCGCAGGTTCCCCACCACCTGCTTGGCGGCCTGCCTGGTCTGCGGGCTGGCGATGACCAGGCTTCCGTCGTTAGGGAACACGGGCCGTGCCACCTCGGTCCCGGCGATCACTGCGAACGCCACGCCGTCCCGCACCACATCGAGCGCCGCCTGGGTGGCCGCCCTGGCCTGCACGATCTTGGCATGCGGGTAGTCCATCGAGCCTGAGCAGTCGATGATGATGGCCTCGGCGCGGCCGGTGGTCGCGTCGGTCGCGCGAGCAAGGTCGTCAGGCGCGGTGACCGTGACGATCGAGTTGACTTCCCTGGCGCCAGCGGTCAGGTACTCGTTCTGGAAGATCTCGACGGTGAAATCGGACTGGCTCATCAGCGCGGGTCTCCTAGGTCTGTCGCGGCAATCACGGAGGTGTCGCCTGGCCGGGTGCGGGTGCCTGGCGGAAATGGGATCAGCACGACGGTCACGTTGTCGCTGCCGCCGGATTCGATGGCGAACTTGACGAGTGTCGCGGCGGCGCGGAGCGGGTCGCGCACCGCATCGGGCAGCGCCATCTCGGCGAGACCCGCGACGTCGGACTGGTAGTTCCACAACCCGTCCGAGCAGAGCAGCACCGCGCCAGCCCCCTGCGGATCGAACACCGTGACGTGCGGCTGAGCGTCGCCGGCGTCCGCGCCTATCCAGCCGGTGACCACGTGGGCCTGCGGCAACGCCATGGCCTCCGCCTCGGACAGCCCGCGCGCGACGAGTTCGGCGGCGATCGAGTCGTCAACCGTGAGCTGCCGGGAGGTTGCGGGACCGTCGGCGTCGATCCAGTACGCCCTGCTGTCACCGAGCCAGCAGACCGTCACCTGCTCGGCGGTCACCACGGCGGAAACGAACGTGGCCGACGGCGCGTTCGCGTGCAGCCTGGCCGAGTCGGCGAGTTCGGCGAGAGCCTTCTGCGCGGCCTTGACCGCGCCGACCGATGAGACGCCGAGGTCGGAGCCGCCCCTGACCGCCGCGAGCAGGACCTGGACGGCCGCCTGCGATGCCGCCTGTGACGCCTCGTCCGGGTGGCTAGACGTGGAGACCCCGTCGCAGACAACGGCCAGCGCCACCGGCCCGGCCTTCGACTGCGTGGTGGCCAGCGCCATCGCGTCCTCGTTTCGGCTGTGCCGCAGCCCTTTGTCGGTGACGCCGGCGACGAGATCGAGCTCGAGCTCCACGTGATCGTTGCCGGCGGGCAGCTTGCGGCCGCAGGACTCGCAGTAGCCCTCTGGGGTGATCGAGGTACCGGCGCAGTTCGGGCACTGGCGAGTCGCTGGCTGTGAGCTGTCGCCGCTCGTTACCGCCGGCGCGAGGTCGGTGCTGCAGGCTTCACAGAAGTTGTCGTCCGGCCAGACCGGCTGGCCGCACGTAGGACAGCTGACACTCTCCCCGGCGGCCGTCATGACCAGGTACTCGGGCGGACGCTGTTGGCCAGGTCGACAAGCTCGGTCCTGCGTCGCCGATCGGAGGTGAGCTGGGCTTGGGTGCGGTAAGTGCGCTCGAGCCCGAATCGCAGCGAACGCTCGTTGTTGTCGCAGCCGAGCAACTCGCCGCTGCCCAGCGCCTCGCCGGCGTGCAGCCGGGCCAGCGCGGCCTTCAGCACCTCGGCGGCCACCTGCGCCAGAGCGATCTGATCGAGCTTGAGCCTGCTGACACCGCGGCCTGCCTCCTGCAAGTCGGCCGCGGAGACGCATGCCAGACCCGCCGGCGGCGACACCAGGATTCGCACCGCGGCGACCCGCGCGGCGATGTGATGACTCGACGAGTCGGGCACAACGGACAGCGCGGTGATCGCGCCGGCCCGGTCACCTGCCTGCAGCAGCGTCCTCGCCAGCCCGAATGCCGCGCTGACGAACGACCGGTCAACGGTCAGTACGAGACGGAAGTACCTGGTCGCGAGCATCTGGTCAGCGGCGGCCTCGGCGGTGAACGCGAGCGCCAGCTTGGGCGCGAGCTCGCCAGGGAGCATGTCGTAAACGCGGTCGAACGCTTCGCGGGCGGGGCTGAACCTGTGCGCGGCCAGCTCGATCAGCCCGCGGTACCAGTGGATTCGCCAGTCGCCTTCGTCGCTGGCCGCGGCCTGCCCGAGCGACTGGGAGGCGCCAGCGAGGTCGCCGGTCACGATCCTGGCTCTGGTCAGCGCGAACAGGGTCTCGGCCGACTCGGCGACGGCCTGGGGCGTGCCTTGCTCTCCGGCGACCGCGGCCGTGAGTACGGCGGTGAGCTGGGCGGGCTCGAGCGTGCCGAGCGTGGCGAGATAACCGGCCGCCGGATCGTCCCTGTCGACGTTCGGCACCGGCAAGCCGGTGATGATCTCGGCGGTCCCCGGCCGCACCAGCGCGGGCGCTGAATCGCCGGCCAGCAGCGAAGCCGCGCCGATCGTCCTTAGCTCGGGACTGAACAGAGCGGAGAACGCCGGCCTCGGCCGCTGGTCTGCGACCGCGAGCACCTCCCGAAGCACGCCGGTGAGCTGCGCGGTCATGTCGGCCGCCGACTCGAACCTGGCGTCGGGATCGGTATTGGTCGACCGCCTGAGCGCGCGAAGGAACGACTCGTTGTCGGCGAGCACCGGCACAGAAGCCGGGTCGGGCAGGCTGCTGGCGTACGTCGACTGGTAGCCGTTGAACTCGAAGGTGAGCACGGCCAGCGCCCGGCCTACGGTGTACAGATCCGAAGAGACCGACGGACCCTCGTCGGCGATCTCCGGCGCCTGGTAGCCGACTGTGCCGTAGATCGCGCTGTCCTCGTCGTCGATCCTGCGCACCCCGCCCATGTCGATGAGCTTGAGCTGCTCCTCGGTCTGTATCACGTTGTCTGGCTTGAAATCGCAGTACACCAGGCCGCGCCCGTGCAGGTAGCCGAGCGCCGGCAGCACCTCGATCATGTAGGCGAGCGCTACGGGCAGCGGCAGCGATCCGCCCGCCTTGCGCCGGTCGAGCAGAAGCTGCCGCAGCGACTGACCGCCGACGTACTCCATCACGATGTAACCTGCCTGTTCGCCGGTGGCCTGGTCGGCGTGCTGCACGAAGTTGTACACGCCGACAATGCTCGGGTGCTCGACCTCGGCCAGGAACCGCCGCTCGGCCACCGCCGCCTCGACCGCCGCCGGGTCGGTGGTGTTGAGCAGGCCTTTGAGCACCACCCAGCGGTTGGACAGGTTGCGGTCCATGGCTAGATACAGCCAGCCAAGACCGCCGTGGGCCAGGCAGCCGAGCACCTCGTACTGACCGGCGACAAGCTCGCCCTTACGCAGCTTCGGCGAGAACGAGAACTTGCTGCCGCAGTTCGGGCAGAAGCCGTCGGCAAGTCCTTGCCTGCCATCCCTGCTCCGTCCGACCGACCGCTCGCACACGCCGCAGAACCGCTTGTTCTCGGGAACCTGCGGGTTCGTGAGTACGGCGGTGGACGGGTCGCGCGCGGGGACCGGCGGTATCTCGATCAGGCCGGCGCCAAGGCTGCCGCGTGAGGGCCGCGACGTCCGGCCCGACCTGGTTGTACCCGACCTGGTCCGGCCGCTGCCCGTGCTCCGGCTGCCCGAGGACTGCGCCACTGACGCGGCCGGAGCGGCCGCGGCAGGAGCGGCCGCGACGCCGCAGACGTCGCAGTAGCCGCCGTCGATGGTGCCAGTGCAGCCAGGCTGCGTGCACTTAATGGGGGGCGATGTCATCGTCGGCCTCCGCTCCGGCGCAGGCGAAGCACTGCCTGCTGGTAGCTATTCACGGCGGCGGTCGCCGCCTCCAGGTCGCAGGGCGCGGTCCACAGCAGAGCCTTGGCCTGCTGATAGATCGCGTCGAGTTCGGTGTTCTCCGCGGCGCCGAGACCGCCAGCCATCGCGTGGTAGGAGTCGAGCAGGCCGCGCAGTTCGTTGCGCTGGCCGATCAGCCCGGCTGCCGCCTGCTCAGCCTCCTTGCACTGCCTGGTGACAATGACTGCCTGCTTGCCGATCACGTCAAGCTCGGACGCCAGCCTGGTCCACCGCCCGCCGGCCTTCATGGCAGGCAGCGCGCCGGCCCGGCTGGCGAGGACGGAGACGTCTGGCAACGGCCCGAATGCGTTAAGGGCGGAAAGATTGATCCGGCTAGCCGCTCGCTCGCGCGCCGCCGTCGCGTCCTGATAGGCCTGCTGGGCGGCGGAGACCGCCGAGGCGACCTCCGCGAGCCGCTGGTCAGCGTCCGCGCGCACCCGAGCAAGCTCGGCCACCTGCGCGGTGACGGCGGCGGTCTGCTTTCGCAGCCGGTCGAGCGATGCCGTATCGACCGCGCCACCGCGCCAGAGCGCCAGCGGATTGGTGTTCAGCAGCTCGCGCAGATCGCGCAGGCTGGCGTCGGCCTGATCGACCGAGCCGGTCAGCTCGCCGCCCGCGCCAAGTTCCCGCAGCTGAGCCTTCGCCGTCTCGAGGTCGGTGGTGACCAGGCGTATCCCTTCGGATATCTCGTTCCATACAGTCTCGGCCGCCGTCACCACCGAGGCGACTTCGGAGAACGAGCGACGCATCTCGCGCACCGTGGTCAGCAGCGTTTGCTTGGTCTGCCCGCTCGACGTCAGCTCGCGCTGGCTGAGCGGTGCGACCGCCTTGGTCAGCGTGACCGACGGACCGTTGAGCAGGGCAGCGACCTCGCCGAGCCGGGCGGGGGTGCGCCGGCCAGGTACGATGAGCATCTCGTTGGCGCGGTCGATGACGGCCGAGTACGCGGTGAAGGTGTCCCACAGAGCGGCGAGACCGGTGGACGCGGTGTCCCAGGCGGCCCGGCTCTCGCCGGTGAGCGTGGCGCCGGCGAGCAGCCGCTTGCCGAAGCTGTTGTCCAGGTCGAGCAGGTTCGCCTGGATCGTGTCGCGCTCAGTCGCGGCAGCTCTGGCCGCGGCCAATGCCTGCTCGCGAGTAAGCGGAAACGTCATCGGTACTCGGCCAGGCGGCGTGAAAGACTCCATGCGCTTCCCGTGGCGATGAGCAGAGTCGCGATTATCACGCCGATCTCAAGGCCGCCGAAAGCGCCGCTGCCAGATGCGGCGTTGGACTTGAAAACCGCCTGATCGGCGTCGATGCCACGGCGCAGGTGCGCTACCAGCGTCGTGAAACCAGGCTCGGAGCTGCCCGGTCCCGTGCCGATCACGCGCGCGATCTCGGCCGCGTACTGGTGCGCGTTGTCGAGCTGGAATACCTGTGCCGACACGGAGTACCAGGCGGTTGCCGCGCTGGCGGCGGCGACCGCTTCGGCGGCGCCCACTCCTGTGGATGACGCTCTGGCCGTAGTCAGCAGTGACCCGGGGCGTGGCCCGATCTTCTGCGTCTCGGCGGTGAAGTCCGCGCTGAACGACGTGCTGCCGGTACGCGAGATCACGTTGAGCACCTGGTCACCGCGCGCCTGCTGGGCTGCGATGACCGACTGGGCGAGTTCTTCGGCTGGCGTCGATCCGTGTCCCAGTCCCTTGTTGAAGTCCGAGCGGACCGACAGGAAGACGGCAACCAGCCAGATGGTGCTGATGAGGACGGCCGCGGTGGCCACCAGCAGGCCAGGGTTGATCCTGCGGTGGGTGCGGCGGGTGAGCCAGCGCTGGCTGCGCAGCAGCACATAACCGATGGCGACGGCGAGCAGGACGGTCACGACGATCCACGGCAGCCCAGTCGCCTGAGCGCTGGCCGCGGTCAGGGCCGCGGACTGCCGCACGTAGATCGCGTTGGCCGCCGGCAGCAGCGTCACGTGCATCACGTCGGAGGCTGCCTGCATGGACGAGCCCGCTGTGAGCGGCAGGCCGTTGGTGTCCCAGTTCAGCGCCTCCTGAACGTACTGGGAATAGACCGGGAGTCCCGTCGAGACGGCCGTGAGATCGGCTGTGATCACGCTGTCGCTAGATCCCGCCGAGGCACTCCGCAGCCTGGCCAGGTCAGTGGCCGCGTTCGCGATATCGCCGTCGAAGCGCAGCCTGGCGGTCAGCGACTCTGGCGGGCCGACCAGGATCGCGGTGGTCGCTGTGACGTCGGCGTCGGACAGCGACTGATACATCTGCTGTGCGGCCAGGCTGAGCGGCTCGCTCGCGGCGACGACCTCGCTAGCAGCCGAGGCGTGCCGGCCAACCGTCCACGCGCTAAGAGCTCCCCACACGACGCAGGCAGCCACCAGATCGGTGAGCAGCAGCCGCAGGACGCCGGGAGTCCCCGCGCCGGTCAGGGAGCGCCGGGTCCTGATCGGCGCCGCGTGAGTCGCCTGCTGTCTTTGGTCCGGCACGAACGGCGCGATCCTGACCTGCCTTGCTGGCGCCGACGGCTCCGCGCGGCGCGGTCCGGGCGCGGGCGGCGCCGGGGCAGTCACTTTATCCTCGCGATCTGCAAATCGGCCAGGTACGCCACCTCGGCTGGCAGCGGCTGGAACATGATGTCGCCCCCCAGATATTTCGGCGCGTTTCCCGTGGTGATGACCCAATGCAAGAAGGCCTTGACGTCGCGCGCGGTTGTCGGGTTCGCGAAGTGGCCGGGCACTATCGCGTACTCGAAGTTCACGATCGGATAACCATTCGCGGCTGGCCCGTTGACCATCGAGATCGCTTCGTTGGCCGGTATATCGGGGACGAACGGCTTGACGGCCGCGGCGACGCCCGCCGCCTCCGTCGGCAGCAAGAAGCGGCCAGAGCGGTTCGCGAGCGCCGCGTAGCCAAGCCCGTCTGTCGTGGCTTTATGCAGATAGCTGATGCCGATGTAGGCAA
Source organism: Streptosporangiaceae bacterium (assembly GCA_035553055.1). Classification (GTDB taxonomy): domain Bacteria; phylum Actinomycetota; class Actinomycetes; order Streptosporangiales; family Streptosporangiaceae; genus Chersky-822. Next base: position 27,789 of record DATNEK010000211.1, read on the forward strand.
TGCAGCCGACTGTGGACGCGCAGTCTGCCTCGATGCCCGAGTTCCCCTGCTGCGGTGGTGCGGCGCCGACATGCGCGGGCCAGGCGACCGACGTGCCGTAGCCGATGTTCTTGCTCCATTGCACATTGGTCGGCGACGTCTTGGCCGACAGATAGCTGGTGAACAAGAACGTGTCGCCTGAGCTTTCCGCCCGGTGCAGCGGCACGATCGAGATATTCGGTAGCGAGATCTGCGGATTCAGTCCCTTGATCCGACCGTCGTTCCACCTGGTGATCGTGCCGTCGTAGATCTCGGCCAGTATTTGGCCATCGAGCCTGAGATGCTTGGCGAGCGGCACTGTCGGCAGGTTGTAGTTCACCTGCTGGGCGGAGATCGCCAGCGGGATATTCAGCAAATCGGGATGCTGGACCAGGTTGCCGCTCGACAAGAAGGCGTCGGAGGCGCCTATATCGACGGATCCTTTCGACGCGTCATCGATCCCTGTGCCTGAACTCGTCGAGGCGACCCTAACCGTCACGTTGTGGTACGTGGCCTGGTAGCTCGTCGCCCAGAGGCTGAACGCCGGGAAGAGCAGCGAACTGCCGGTTTCGGTGATCGTCGCGGTCCCCGGCGCTGGTGACCTTGGGACGGTGCCCGCGCCTGGGCCGCTGAGGGTGACAATGGGGCCTGACGCACCGCCGGCCGAACCGCTGCCTTGGCGCGACGAGCCTGAACAGGCCGCAACGAGCGCAAGTATCGCGGCACTGACAGCCAGCAGCGAACGATTTCGGAACGCCACTCGCGAACTCTCCTTTTAGGCCGGGCCCCGATGCCGACAAGGCGATAGCAAGCGTACCGCCTATGGAGAGCGATTTACCGACAAGACGGAGCCGTCGCAATTGGTTCATCGGGTGTTAACCTGCCGGGCTCGGTGACGGCCTGGCGGCGTCATCGAGGACAATGGATCGCATGCCACCTGCGGAGTCAGCAGCCGCTTCGCATCCGCAGCTCGACGCGCGGCTGCTTAATGACCGGCTGGTAGTTTCCGGCGGGCTGTGGACAGACATCCGGTCGGTGGTGACGACCGGGTCGACCAACGCGGATGTGATGGCGCTGGCCCGTGCCGGTGCGCCAGAAGGCCTGGTGATCGCCGCCGGGACGCAGAGCGCGGGGCGCGGCCGCCACGGCCGAAGCTGGCACAGCGAGCCTGGCGCGGCGCTGATGTTCTCGCTGCTGGTCCGGCCTGCCTCGACGGCGAATGTGGGCTGGCTGCCCCTGCTCGCCGGGGTCGCGACCGCTACCGCCGTTCGCTCAGTCAGCGGGGTCCGAGCCTGCCTGAAGTGGCCCAACGACGTGCTGATCGACGACGGCAAGCTGGCGGGCATCCTGGCCGAGCGGTCGGGCAGCGCGGTCGTCATCGGGATCGGCCTCAACCTGATTGGCCGGCCGGACACCCTGCCGGTGCCCACGGCGACCTCACTTGAACTGCACGGGGCAGGGGACACCGACCGCGCCGAGTTGGCAGCCGGGATCCTCGGTCAGTTCGAGCACTGGTACCGGCGCTGCGCCGACGCCGACGCCGACGCCTGCGGCCTGCGGTCGCGCTACCTGGGGCTCTGCCGCACGATCGGCAAGCAGGTCAACGTGGAGCTCCCCGACGGCCGAACGCTGTCCGGCCTAGCGGAAGACGTCGACGCCTCCGGCCGGCTCATAGTCGAGTCAGGCACGGGTCTGGTCCCGGTAAGCGCCGGCGACGTAACCCACGTCCGCTAGCGCCGCTGTTCACCCGGCTGGGGTGAGGAAGAAGCCAGCGCAGCCGGGAAAGGATGGCGGCAGGCGGGCGCGGGGGGAGCGGGCTGGTTGGCTACACGCGGGGCGAACGCGCCGTCGGCTGCCGCGGTCAAGGCGAGCGGGCTGGTTCTGCCGCTGGCGCTGGCACAGTTCATCGCCAGCTACGCGGCCACCAATATGAACGTGGCGATCAGCTCGATCGCTACGGACCTGAGCACTACCGTCATCGGGCTGCAGACCACGATCACGCTGTTCACGCTCACGATGGCGTCGCTGATGATCCCGGGCAGCAAGCTGACCGACATCTGGGGCCGCAAGTTCTGCTTCGTGCTTGGCCTGGCCGTATACGGTATCGGCGCGCTGCTGGCCGCGTCCGCGCAAAGCCTGGGGCTGATGATCTTCGGCTATTCGGCACTCGAGGGCATCGGCTCGGCGCTGCTCATCCCGCCGGTCTACATCCTGATCACGGTCACGTTCGACAACGTTAAGTCCCGGGCCAAGTACTTCGGCGTGGTCAGCGGCGCGGGCGGGCTCGGAGCCGCCGCCGGTCCGCTGATCGGCGGGCTGATCACCTCGGCTATCAGCTGGCGAGCGTCGTTCATCCTGCAGGCGCTTGTCGTCGGCTGGATCATCGTGATGGCGCGACGAATCAAAGACCCGCCCAGGCAAGGCGGACGGCCGGCGTTCGACCTCAAGGGTGCGGTCCTGTCCGCGACCGGGCTGTTCTTCGTGGTGCTCGGGATCTTGCTGACCAGTTCCTACGGCTGGCTGGCCTCGCGCAAGGACTTCAAGATCGCGGGCACCGTGATCATCTCCGCGGGCGGGGTGTCACCGATCTGGGTGTTCGTCGCCATCGGCTTGATCATCCTCGCGTGGTTCTACCTGCACATCCGCGCCCGGGAGCGGCACGGCAAAGAGCCGCTCCTGCACCGCAGGCTGTTCCGCGATCGCACGGCGAATCTGGGGCTCGGCACGCAATTCTGCCAGTGGCTGGTGATGCAAGGGTCGTTCTTCGTGATCTCGGTCTATCTGCAGGAGATCTGGAAGTACAGCGCGATCAAGACCGGCCTCATGCTCACCCCGGCCACCGCCGGGATCCTGCTCACATCGGCGATCGCCGGGCGGCTGGCCAGGAGGCGTGAGCAGCGGTCCCTGATCGTCGCCGGGTTCGTGCTCACGGTGGCGGGGATGGCGCTGATACTGGCGCTGGTCAGGCAGGACGCGGGGATCGTGAGTTTCGTGCCTGGGCTGCTCCTGATGGGTTGCGGCGTCGGGGTGATGCTGACCGCGTCGGTGAATGTCGTGCAGTCCAGCTTCCCCGACCCCGACCAGGGCGACATCTCGGGGCTCTCCCGCAGCGTGTCCAATCTTGGCTCGTCATTCGGTACTGCCCTGGTCGGCTCGGTGCTCGTGGCAGCCAGGCTCCCTGAGGGCAAGCCGTTCGCTGTCGCGCTCGGGGTACTCGTCGGCTTCGCGCTCGCCGGGCTCGGCTCGGCCCTGGCCATTGGCCGGCACCGACCTACACAAGGAGTTATCCCATGAAGCGATACCCGGACATCGGCCAGCACGGGCTGATCGGAGATCTGCAGACCGCGGCGCTGGTGTCGACCGACGGCACCATCGACTGGTTCTGCTGCCCGCGATTCGACTCGCCGAGCGTTTTCGCGTCCCTGCTCGACGCCGACAAGGGCGGCTACTTCCGCATCGCGCCTGAGAACGGCGATTACGTAAGCAGGCAGCTCTACTTCCCGGACACCGCGATGTTGATCACGCGGTTCATGACCAAAGATGGAGTCGGCGAGGTCACCGACTTCATGCCGATCGCACCGGCCCGCGCCACCGACCAGCATCGGCTGGTCAGGCAGCTCAAGGTGGTGCGCGGCTCGATGAAGTTCGTCGTCGACATCAAGCCGAGGTTCGACTACGGGCGCGCGAAGCACAAGCTCGACATCACCGAGCACGGCTACGTCTTCTCCGCCGACGGCATGCAGCTCACGCTGAACCCGACCAGCGAGCGCGACGTGTCGATCGGCGACCACGGCAGCCACGCCGTCCAGCGGATCGGCGATGACCTGCGGCTGACAAGCACCCTGTACGAAGGCGAGACCGCCGGGATGGTGCTCGAGTCGATGGGCGGTCCGCCGCGGCGCATCTTGTCGGCCGAGCTGGCCAGGCTCGGCGACGACACCAGCGAGTTCTGGCGTCGCTGGCTGCGTAAGTCGACCTACCGCGGCCGATGGCGCGAGATCGTCAACCGGTCGGCGATGACGCTGAAGCTGATGACCTACGCGCCCACCGGCGCGCTGGTGGCGGCGCCGACCGCCGGGCTGCCAGAACTGACCGGCGGCGAGCGCAACTGGGACTACCGCTACACCTGGATCAGGGACGCGTCGTTCTCGGTCTACGCGCTGCTCGGCCTCGGCTACGCGGGCGAGGCGGCCGCGTTCGGGGAATGGGTCAGGGACCGGGTCATCGAGCACGCAGGCGACGGCATCAGTCCCCTGAAGATCATGTACAGGGTCGATGGCACGTCGGACCTGACCGAAGAGACACTTGACCACTTCGAGGGCTGGCGCGGCTCGCGTCCGGTCAGGATCGGCAACGGCGCGGCCGACCAGCTGCAGCTCGACATCTACGGCGAGGCGCTCGACGCGATGGCCAAAATCGAGTCCCGCGGGCTGCACCCCGCCTACCGGGGCTGGAGCGCGGCTGCCAACCTGATGGACTGGCTGTGCGATCACTGGGACCAGCCAGACGAAGGGGTGTGGGAGACCCGCGGCGGCCGCAAGAACTTCACCTACGGCCGGGTGCAGTGCTGGGTCGCGTTCGACCGCGCGATCAGGCTCGCCGAACAGCTCGGCCGCCCTGGCGATGTCAACCGCTGGCGGCGCGAGCGCGACGCCGTCTACGAGCAGGTGATGACCAGGGGATGGCATGAGGGGCGGCAGGCGTTCGTGCAGCACTACGACACCGACGTGCTCGACTCCTCATTGCTGATGATGCCGCTGATGGGATTCGTCTCGCCGGTCGACCCGATGTGGCTGTCCACGCTCGATGCGATGAACGGCGAGCTGGTGTCTGACAGCCTGGTCTACCGGTACAACCCGAGCGCCTCGGCCGACGGTCTGCGTGGCAACGAGGGCACGTTCTCGCTATGCACGTTCTGGTACGTGGACGCGCTGGCACGCTCAGGCAGGCTCGCCGACGCCGAGCTCGTTTTCCAGAAGATGCACACCTACGCCAACCACCTGGGCCTGTACTCGGAGGAGATCGGCGTCACCGGCGAGCAGCTAGGTAACTTCCCGCAGGCGTTCAGCCACCTGTCGCTGATCAACGCCGCGATCAACCTCGACTACCAGCTCGATCACGGCGCTGGCGACGTGCAACCGGTCCTTGCGCGCGCGACAGGTGCCATTATGTGAGATGTGGCCGGTACAGAGGGGTTGGCCCCCGGTGAGGAGCTTGTCCTGCGGCTGCATGCTCACGGCAAGACGCTGGTCAGGCCGGCCGCGGTCTTGCTGCTGATCATCGCGGCGGCACTGATCGCGATCTTTTTTCTCCCGCGAAATTCGACCGATCTGTGGCCGGTCCGGGTTGTGGTCGGGGCAGCCGCGCTGGTCGCCGCCATCGTATGCTTCGGCATCCCGTTCCTGAAGTGGCGCACCACGACCTACGAGATGACCAACCGGCGGCTGCGGCTGCGCACGGGCATCGTGAGCAGGTCGGGCCGGGACTTCCCGCTTAACCGGATCAGCGACGTCTCGTTCAGGCAGGGGCTGATGGACCGGCTATTCGGCTGCGGCCGGCTCATCGTCGAGTCGCCAGGCGAGCAGGGTCAGCTCGTGCTCACCGAGATACCGCACGTGCGGCACGTGCAGGGGATACTGTTCCAGCTCGTGGATGACGAGGCCGCTCGGGTCGGCCGGCCTGACCAGCAGGGGTTCCTGCCCGGCGGCTAGGCCGGCAGCGTCACCGTGAACGTGGTCAGGCCGGGGCGGCTGGTCATGTCCACCTGACCGCCGTGCGCGGTGGTGACCGCCTCGACGATCGCCAGGCCGAGCCCGGTGCCGCCCGCCGACCTGGAGCGCGACGGGTCGCCGCGGACGAACCGCTCGAACAACCTCGACCGCAATTCTGGCTGTATGCCGGGGCCGTCGTCGGTGACGCTCAGCGTGGCGACGCGGGTCTGGTCTTTTTGGCCGGCGGTCAGCGACACTGTCACCGTCGTGCCGCTCGGCGTGTGCTTGGCCGCGTTGCCGACGAGGTTGCCGAGCACCTGACGGAGCCTGGCCTCGTCGCCTTGTATCGCCACGGGTTCGGGTGGCAGATCGAGCAGCCAGCGGTGGTCGGGGGCGGCCGCTCTGGCGTCGCTGGTCGCGTCTATTGCCAGCCTGCTCAGGTCGACCTGGTGCCGCTCAAGCGGGCGTCCGGCGTCCAGCCTGGCCAGCAGCAATAGGTCGTCGACGAGCACGCTCATCCGCGCTGACTCGGCATCCACCCGCTCGAGAGCGCGCCGCACTTCTGCCGGCAGGTCATCGGCGCGCCGGCTCGCGAGCTGGGCATAGCCCCTGATCGCAGCCAGCGGCGTGCGCAGCTCGTGGCTGGCGTCCGCGGCGAAACCGCGCAGTGTTGCCTCGCTCGCGTGCCTCCTGGCCAGCGAAGACTCGACGTGGCCGAGCATCGCGTTGAACGCCTGGCCGAGCTTGCCGACCTCGGTTCGCGGATCGGCGAGTTCGACCCGGTGCGGCAGCTCCACTTCGCCGCTGGCCAGCGGGAGCCTGGTGACCTCGGTAGCGGTCGCCGTCATCCGGCTGAGCGGGCGCAGGGACAGGCGCACCCACGCCGTTCCCGCCACTGTGGCCAGGGCGAGCGCGAGGCCGAAGACGACGACCTCGGTCAGCGCGAGCCAGCGCAGCTGGGACTGCAACGAGCTGAGCGGCAAGCCGGTCACCAGGACGTCGCCACCATGTTCCCTGGTCGCTGACAGCAAGTAGTCGCCGTGCGCCGACATCAGATCGCGGCTGACCGGCCGGCCGTCGGTCGGGAGCGCCGCGATCAAGGCTTGGTCGGCCACGGATAGATGGCAGACGTCCAAGGTCAGGTTGGCGTTGGTCACCGTGAACTTGACCAGCCGCGCGGTAAATGTCCCGGCCGCCTGCCCGCTGATCTGGTTGCCGCAGTTGGGTACCGGGCGCGGATAGCCGGCGTCACGGTCCTCGCCCGACGGCGTCGATGGCGGCGGCGGACCCCTGTGCTCGATACACGTGCGGTATCGGTCAGCGGCCAGCGAGAGCTGCTGACCGAGCTGATGGAACCCGAACCCGCGCAACGCGACATAGGTGACCACGCCGACGAGCGCGCAGGACAGCGCGAGCAGCGTCACCAGGCCGACGATGAGCCGGCTGCGCAGGGTGCGACCCGCGAGCCAGCGACGATGCGAACCGAGCATCAGCTCACCGGCTTCAGCACATAACCCACGCCGCGGACGGTGTGAATGAGTGGCTCGCGGCCAGCGTCGACCTTCTTCCTCAAGTAGCTGATGTACAGCTCCACGATGTGCGCCTGGCCGCCGAAGTCGTAGTTCCATACCCGGTCGAGTATCTGAGCCTTGGACAGTACGCGCCGCGGGTTGCGCATCAGGAAGCGCAGCAGCTCGAACTCGGTGGCGGTCAGCTCGATCACGTCGCCGGCCCGCCGCACCTCCCTTGCGTCCTCGTCCATCACCAGGTCGCCGATGGCGAGTTCGGTGCCTGCCCGCGCTCTCGTCACGCCCGCCCGCCGCAGTAGGCCGCGCAGCCTGGCGAGCACCTCTTCCAGGCTGAACGGCTTCGTCACGTAGTCGTCGCCGCCCGCCGTGATGCCGGCGATCCTGTCCTCGACTGAGTCGCGCGCGGTGAGGAAAAGCACGCAGACATGCGGCAGGTCGGCGCGCAGTTTGCGCAGCACTTCGAGGCCGGAAAAGTCGGGCAGCATCATGTCAAGCACCACGGCGTCAGGCTTGAACTCCCGCGCCGTCCGCACCGCCGATGCTCCGTCGGCCGCTGTCATGATCTCCCAGCCCTCGTAGCGCAGCACGCTGGCGAGCAGTTCGGCCAGGCTAGGTTCATCGTCGACGACGAGCACCCGGATCGGGGTGCCGTCCTGCCGCAGGCCAGGTACCTCGGTAGCCGGTGATTCGTCAAGCACGCTCATCATGATCCCCTCAGCGCTTGATAAGGAGCAATGCGAGCGCCGGGCAGTCGGTCACCGTGCGCTTGGCCTGCTTGGCCAGGCTGGCGGGCACCGGCTCGTCGCTGACCAGCGGATAGCCCCACTCATCGAGTGTGATCAGCTCGGGAAGCAACTCGGCGCAGACGCCATGGCCGCTGCAGGCGATGGGATTGACCTTGAGGTGGGTGGCCGGCATTGTTCACCACCAGTCCTGTTCTGCGGTCGGTGCGGCCGATATTGGGAGGAACGGCCACGGGTTGGGCTTGGTGCAACGACCGCGCAGGTGCGCGCCAACCTCGGCGCCGAAGGTGCGAAGCGCGCTCGCGACGAACCGCACGGTGCCGTCAGGGTGGGCGCAGGCACCGCGTCGTTCGACCAGGCCCGCCCACCGGCGCAGGTGAGCGATCAGCGCCAGGTCTCCGGGCTGCGACGGCGCGTGGCCGGGAGGCGCCACGTCGGCCAGCTCGGCCAGGGCGCCTGCGATCCTTGGCAGCCCGTTGCGGCAAGGGCCGCACTGGCCGGCCGACTCGAGCGCCAGGTACCTGGCCACGCGCGCGGTCTCGCGCAGGCCGCAGCGGTCAGCGGGCAGGGCGGCCAGCACACCGGCACCCACGGAGGCGCCGTGCGCTCGCAAGTCAGCGTTGCTCAGCGTCAGCCGGGCGGCTGTGCCGACCGGCAGCCAGGTGCCGTGATACCCGCCGATGAGCATCGCGGAAGCCCGCCGCAGGTCAAGCAGGCTGGTAAGCGGAGTGCCGAGCGACGCTTCGGTCAGGTCCACCCGCCCGTCGGTCTGGCGCAGCGTGCAGATCGCCGTGCCCGGCTCGTCGCGTGTGCCGACGGTGCGGAACCAGGCCGGCCCGTAGCGGCCGATGAGGCTCAGGTGGGCGAGCGTCTCAACATTAGAAACAAGGGTCGCGCGCCCGTCGACCCCGCGCTGGTATACCCGCGGCGGGGTAAATGCCGGGAGCGCGGGCTTGCCGCTGATCCGGTTGGCGAGCGCCGACTCCTGCCCGGCGATGAACCTTGGTGGCGCCGCGATCAGCTTCGTCGGCACCAGGTCGATCGCGGCTGCCCGCCGCTGCGTGATCAGCCCGGCCAGCCACGCGGCGGCGAACTGGTCGACGCCGGAATAAAGCACCGCCTCGTCCGCGCCGACGGCTTCGGCGGCAAGCTGAATGCCGTCAAGCACCAGATGCGGGGCGAGCAGCAGCAGGCTCTTGTCCTTGGCGCTCGCCGGCTCGCCTTCCGCGCCGTTGGCCACCACGATCGGCCGGTTCCCGTTGAGTACGGCGGTGAGCTTGCGGTGCAGCGGGAAGGCCGCGCCGCCTCGGCCGGTCAGCCCGGCCTCAGCCACGTCGTCGATCAGGAACCCGCGACCACCGCGATAGGGGAGTGGGCCGTACCTGGCGATATGTTCGGCCAGGTCGATGATCGGCTGGCCGGGCGGCGGCAGCAGGCGCTGCTCCTGGCTTGGCAAGTCAATGGCCCGTTGCGTGCTCATCGGCGTGGGGCCTGCGCTAGCAGTTCGGGTACAAGCCGCATCCTCGGCGTGGCCGCTAGCGAACCGGCGACTCGCCAGCCGATCGCCGCGACGACGGCGAGAGCGGAGCCGAGCGTGAGCCAGAGCGGCGGGCCGTGGCGCAGGTCAGGGCCGGAGCCGATGCTGTGCAGCACGGCGATCGGCCAGGCCGCGTAAGCCAGCCAGTGCACGACGCGCCAACTCTTCCTGCCGATCCTCGCGCGAACCAGGCTGGTCAGGATCAAGGCCGCCATCAGGTCGAGCGACACCGCGCCGAGTCCGAGCCACAGTGGCTTGTAGACGGAGACGAACGGGATGATCGCGGCGGCGAGCGAGATGCTGACGTAGGAGTCGGCGACAGCGGTCAGTACGTGCAAGGCGACGAAGCCGACCGCGAGCAGTGACAGGTACCTGTGCAGGTGGACAACGCCGAACGCGGGCAGCCCAGGCAGCCGCCTCTGCCTGCTCACAACAAGGCCGAGCAGCACGACGGTGGTCAAAAGGACCAGGCAGACAATGCCGGTTGCCCTGCTCGCGTACCAGAGCGCGATGCTCGACGAACCCATCACGAACCCCCGGACGAGACCTGCGGGGCACCAGGGGTCGAAGTGGGAGCCGATGGGGCTGATGACGGCGGCTTGAGTCTTGAGGTTCGTGATGAGGATGAGGTTCCTGAAGAGGATGAGGTTCCTGACGAAGAACCGCTTGAGCGTGATGCCGTCTGCTGCCCGCTGGCACCCGGCAGTGCGACCGCGATTCCTGCCGTCGCGATTACGCTCGCGGCCGTAGCGGAAATGGCCACCGCCCTGACGCGCGCCCGGCCTCGCGTTCTGGCCGCGATGTCGGCGCGCGTGTCGTGATTACCTTGGTTCATGGCATCGAGAATCGCTGGCCTAGTTCTCGCCAGCCGTAGGACAACCTCTGAGCCGCCTCTGAAATGGCGGCGGGAGCGGGTGTGGCTGGGAGGGGGTACTGTGCGGCCATGAGCGCGCACGTTGTTCGCCATCGGCTGCGGGCT
>DATNEK010000212.1:0-4206 GCA_035553055.1 Streptosporangiaceae bacterium
GCCGCACCAGGGCCCGCGTCGTGATCGTGCAGGAACTGCGCGAGCACGGGGTTCTGCCAGGTAAGCGCCTCCCGGAAGCCAGGATCGGCGAAGGTGTCGGCGATGGCGCGGGACAGCCGCCCGACAGCGTCGTCATACACCAGGTCATACGCCGGCCGCCCGGCTGAGTCCGCTCCAGACTGGTCCGCCTCAGCCAGGTCCGCGCTGCGCGCAAGCGGCTCATCGCAGATGGCCAGCACCATATCCGCGGGGAAACCAGCGCTGCGCAGGCACACATCCCGCCACACGCTCCACCTCGTCCCCGGAAGCGGAACCCGGTGCCAGGCCCCGGCTGGCGGCGACACTGCGGGCGCTGACGCTGGCAGGGACGTCACGACGTGACGCCGGCAAGCGGACGCCAGGTACGACCGGATCCGCCGGCCTGCCCGGACAGGACCTGGTACAGCCCGCTACTCACCCGGCCACCTCCGCCGCCCGCCGAAGATCCCTGCCTCAATCGCCCCGCCCTGCGTCATTGCCAGCCCGTCCCCAACTCCCGGCAGCCACGCGAACAGCGAAAGCCATCCCCAGCGTGCCAGCCATCAAAGGCAGCGCTCATCTCGCCGATTGCGCATGCCGGATGACTGCCCGTCCGCGCATGCGAATCCGCCGGGCCTCATCGCTAGGCAAGACGGCGTTCTGCAGCCCACCGGGTGAGCTGGTGGCGGGTCGATAGCTGCAGCTTGCGGAGAACGGACGAGACGTGGCTCTCAACCGTTTTCGCCGAGATGAACAGCTCTCTGGCGATCTCCTTGTATGTGTAGCCGCGGGCGATCAACCTCAGAACTTCGCGCTCCCTCGGTGTGAGCTGGTCAAGCTCAGGGTCGAAGCTCGGAGCCGGCTGGGTGCCTTGCGCACCGCCTGGCTGGGAGGCGAACGCGTCGAGCACGAATCCCGCCAGCCGAGGCGAGAACACCGCGTCGCCGGCGGCCACCCGCGCGATCGCGTCGATAAGCTCGGTTCCGGAGATCGTCTTCGTGACGTAGCCCCTGGCACCAGCCCTGATCACGGCGATCACGTCCTCAGGCGCATCCGACGCCGACAGCGCGAGGAAGCGTACCTGGGGCAGCGCGTGCGCTAGCTCGGATACCACAAGCTGGCCGCCACCCGCAGGCAGGTGCACGTCGAGCAGCACCACATCGGGCAGGGTCTTCGCTATGCCATCGATGGCCGACCCGACGTCGTCCGCCTCCCCGATGACCTCGACGTGCTCGCCAAGCTCAGACCGGACCCCCGACCTGAACAACCCGTGGTCATCGACGATGAATACCTTCGGCCTCGTCTCGCCAGCCTCGGCGCCCTGACTACTCATGACGCCTGGCTCGGCTCGGGCTGATCCTGGCCCGGCCCAGCTTCACTGGCCGCGCGGTGCATGGTCAAAGCCACCTCGGTGCCTTCGCCAAGCACGCTCTTGACCGTGGCCGAACCGCCGCGCCGCGCCATCCGCGCCCTGACCGATTCGGCCAGCCCCTTGCGGTCGTCAGGGACCTTAGCCGGATCGAACCCGCAGCCGCGATCCCTGATGAACACAGACACCTCGGTCGGCTCAACCTCTGAGAACAGCGAAACCACCTTGGCGCCTGACCATTTGGCGGCGTTGACCGTCGCTTCCCGCGCGGCCGCGAGTAGCGCGCTCAGGTTCTCGTCGATCTCGCAGTCCCCGACGGTGACCGCTTCGACAGCCACTCCGTGCTGCGCCTCAACATCTTGCTGTATCAGCCTGACACCACCGGTGAAGGTCGTCGCCAGCCCGTCCATCGAGCCAGGCGCCCTGCCGTCGAATAGCCAGGAGCGCAACTCACGTTCCTGCGCCCTGGCCAGCTGGATAACCTGCTGCGGGCTGTCCGCCCTGCGCTGGATGAGCGCCAGCGTCTGCAGCACGGAATCGTGCACGCGGGCGGCGATTTCCGTGCGTTCCTCGGCCCTGACCCTGGCCTGGCGTTCCACCATCGCGGCGCGTGCCACCCGCAGCCACCAGGGGCCGAGCAGCAGCACAACCGCGCCGATCACGAGCACCACGCCACCCAGCGGCGCCAGCAGCTCGCTGGCGTTGCGCACCGACAGCAAGGTCGCCAGGCCACCGACCAGCATCACGCAGGCCAGGACGATACGCAACCTGAGGCGTGACCGGGTGCCGGAATCGCCGACGTCGAGCAGCGGCCGGGCGAGTGCACGCATCGCCGCCTGCTCGACGGGATCGGCGTTACGCCAGACCAGCACCATGCCCGCGGCCGCGAGAACCAGCGGCCAGGAAAACGAGCTCAGTATGCCGATGCCAAGAATCGAGACGATCACCAGCGCGACCACGATCATCGAAGCGGTCACTGCGGCGAGTGCCAGGCCGCGAAAATCAGCGAACGCCCTGCTGGCGATGGTGGCTGGCTGGTCGGCCGCTGGCAAGAACAGCCAGCCGAGCACGTAAATGGCCAGCCCGAAACCGCTGATCAAGGCGGTAGCGCAAAAGACCGCCCTGATCACGGTCACATTGAAGCCAGTCTTGGCGGCCAGGCCAGCGGCGACACCGCCCGCTAGCCGACCGTCAGCGGCCCGGCGCAACGGCCCGCCGCTGGTGGCGCCACCTTCCGTGAGCGGTCCTGCGTGTCCTGATCGTCCCTGCGGCCTCGACCAGGTTGGTTCATTCACGCATCCATCATCGCCCGAGTTCGCGACTGCTGGGTATCAGGACGACCCCTGATCCTGGCAGTTCGGGATCAGGGTCGAATCGGGGTTCTTCCCAATAGCCGCCCGGACCACCGCAACGCAGGCTAGAGCCATGAACGCAAGCGACACAGACCAAGAAAGCAACGACCAGACCGATCAGCCACCGGCCGATGGCCACCCGCAAGCCGACGGCCAGCCCCAGACCGACAGCCAGCCGAGCTACCGGTCGCAGTACTCCTACCGCTCAGGCGACGAACCGCTCTACCGGCCCGTTCACAGCCGGATGATCGCTGGCGTCGCCGCCGGCATCGCACAGTACCTCGGTGTCGACGTGAACGTCGTCAGGGTCGTGCTCGCCGTGCTGACGTTCGTCGGCGGCGCCGGCATCCCGGTCTACCTGGCCGGATGGCTGCTGATCCCCGATGAGAGCGCCTCGCAGTCCATTGCGAGCCAGTTCATCGGCTCGCTACAGGGCCGGACGAGTTGACCACCGACTTCGCCACGAGCAAGGAAGGCGCCTCAGAAATGCCATCACCGAGCAGCCCGCCATGGTCACCGGGAGCAACCGGATCGGGTTACCGCCGGCACTTCCGCTACGGCAGCGGGGACCTGCGCGCGTCGGACGCCGAGCGGGCCGATGTCGCCGACCGGCTGTCCAGGCACTACCAGGACGGCCGACTTGACCAGGCCGAGTTCAACGAGCGGCTTGACCGGGCCATGAACGCCAAGACCCGCGCGGACTTCAGCGGCCTGTTCGCCGACCTGCCCGATCTGCCAGACCCGACCGATCAGGCCGGTCAGCCGGGCAAGAACGGCCAATCGGGCCGACCGCCATTTAACCCAGGCCGGCTCCAGCAGCGCCAGGCTCGTCGCAACTCGATGTACTACATCGCGTTCCTTGGCTTCGTCGCGCTGGTCGCCTACATCGTCACCCGAACGCTGATGCACTCGCTGTTCCCCTGGGGAGTGCTGATCGCGGTGGCGGCCTTTCTCTGGCTGCGCAACGAGCAGATGCGCCGCCGCTGACAGACCTGCCTGCTGACCGGATCGCGAGATCCGGTCAGCGGCGCGATCCACTTTCCGGCGTTAGACGCGGACGCCGCGGTCGGCAGCGGTCTTCGGTTGGTGAACGACATCTCCAGGCTGGCCCATGACGCGCCGCCAGCACGCGAATTCGAGCACGATGCCGTCGGGGTCTTGGAAGTAGAACGACCGCACGAAAACGCCAGGATGCAGCTCGGCTGCGACTCCGAGCGGGCTGTCGTCGTGGTCGAGTATCGGGCTCACCTTGACGCCTTTAGCCTTGAGTTTCGCGCGGTAGTCGAGGAACTTCTCCTCCGGCACGTTGAAGGCCACGTGGTTCATCGAGCCGACCGCGCTTTGCCATTCGCCGAGGCCAGGTACCGCGATCGGGTTGGAGATGCCTGGCACAGGGTCAGGGGCGTCGGGGAACCAGAAGAAGGCCAGCGCGTTGCCGCCGCCCATGTCGAAGAAGAAGTGCTGGCC
>DATNEK010000213.1:0-7736 GCA_035553055.1 Streptosporangiaceae bacterium
GGGCACGGCGCGGGAGGGGGCACGGGAGCATGGCGAAAAAAGGCACGGCGGGATGGGGCACGGGAGGGCGGGGCAAGGTTCAGGGGAGCCAGGAGACCTTGCCGTGCAGGAGGGCGTAGCCGACGAACGCGCCGGCGTCGATCAGCGAGTGGGCCACGACGAACGGCATAACCCTGCGCCAGCGGCGGAACAGGAGCGCGAAGATGACACCCATCGCCGCGTTGCCGAGGAACGGGCCGAAGCCCTGGTACAGGTGATAAGAGCCACGGAGCACGGCGCTGATCGCTATCGCCTTCCATGGCCTGGTGCCAAGCTGGTCAAGCCTGGTCAGCAAGTAGCCGAGTACAAGCGTCTCTTCGAGCAGACCGTTCTCAATGGCGTAAAGCACGAGCACGGGAATGCGCCACCAGAGCGCTGGCAGCTGCTCGGGCACGACATTCAGGTTCGCTCCGGACTTGAACGCCAGTACATAGAAACCTAGGCCCACGCCGCCGATCACAGCGGCGAGTACCGCACCGCGCGCCCCGTCCGCGACGGGCTCGGTCGCGTCGAGACCGATCGACGACGCCGACTCCCCTCCGCGTGCCAGCAGATAGAGCACGAGGACAACGGGCGCCAGGCTTTCCGCGATCGCGGCGAGCTGGAGCGCGAGGTCGAGCCAGTGGTTGGCTGCCTGCGAACCGACGAGCAGCGCCTGCTGCCCGGAAAGCGGCTTCGGCGCGAGCAGCGAACCGACCAGCGATAGCACCGCATTGAGCGCACTCGCACCGAGCGACACGGCGAATACCGCGAAGATCTCCCAACGGATCAGCCATGAGGGCAGCGGGCGTACGCTAGTTTCCCTGAGTGCCACTGAAGGACTCTAGCCTCTCGCCGGTTCCGTAATTGATTGCCGATGACTCGGGTAGCTAGTGCGATCGTCCCGGTGCTCTGCGGGTGTACTTGCCCGTTGGCGTGGTAGGCCCGGTCTGCCAGATCATGCGACAAGCCGCCGCTAAGACGGTAAACATGAACGGTCAGAGCAAGCTTAGACAGGGTGGTTCGATGAGTTCAGCGGGCCGGAGCCCCGACGGCAAGCCTGCATCCCCTGATTCGGCTCGATTGGACGAGGGACAGACCGCGACGGCTACCGTGGTGGCGAGCCCGACTTCAGCCACCACGCGCGAGAGCACCCAGGAGCCGGCCGAAGCCGAGCGCGTCGGCCGGGCAGCACGAGCGTCCCGTGCCACCTGGCGGCTCGTAAAACGGATCACCGCTCCCCTGTGGGTGCGCCATGTCGCGCTCGTGCTGATCTACATCGGCGCGGGCATCGCCGCGACGTGGCCGAGGTTCACCTACCTAGCTGACGGCAAGCTACCGAAAACCACCGACACCGCCAGCTTCGTCTGGGGGATGTGGTGGATCGCTCACCAAGTCGTCCATCTAGGCAATCCGTTCCTCACCAACTACATGGCCGCGCCGGTAGGCATCCAGCTCGGCTTCAGCACGCTGATGCCGCTCGCCGGCTTCGTAATGCTCCCGGTCACGCTGATCTTCGGGCCATCGGCGGCGTTCACCGTGCTCAGCCTGCTCGTCCCCGGCCTGCTGTGCTACTCGATGTTCCGCGCGGCCAGGCTCTGGCTGAACGTCCCCGGCTCCCTAGTCGCCGGCGCGTTCTTCGGCCTGTCATCGATGATGCTGTGGCAGAACTGGTACCACATCAACATCGCCGCCGGGCTGATCTTCCTGCCGCTGACCATCGAGGCCGCGGTCCGGCTGCGCCGCTCCCAGAAGATGGCGCCAGCGGTCTGGCTCGGCGTGGCGCTCGGTGCCGCGGTCATGACCAGCCAGGAAGGCGCGGCGATCGCGCTGATGATCACGGCCGTGATCATGGTGCCGTGGATCATAGGAAAGCTCGTCAACGACCGTGCGTCGCTCCGGCGGGCGCTGGTGCCGATCGGCATTGGCGCGGCCGTCGCGTTCGTCGTGGCCAGCCCGCAGCTCATCGCGATGGTGCAGCAGATCGCCTCCGGCGGCGCCAAGGTACCGATGGGCACGCTGGCCGTGAACTACACGCAGTTCGGCGTGCCGCTGCAGACGCTGTTCTCGCCATCGCCGCGGCTGTCCTATTACGGCCTTGGTCATCTCGGCACCGATTACTTCTACAACACGACTCCCGCCTTCAGCAACGCGTCCGTTCAGCCGCCAGAAGGGCTGCCGACGTTCGGCGTCGTCGCCAGCGCGATCGCCCTTATCGGCGTGGTGATCGGCTTGCGCAAGCGGACAACCTGGTGGTTCTTCTTGCTCTGGGTCGGCTGCGCGCTACTCGCACTAGGCACGAGCTTGATCATCGGCAGCTCATGCGTGGTCAACCAGATCGAGCCAGGCAAGGTCTTCGGCCAGTCGTGTCATCAGTACCTGCCGCTGCTCAGCCACATCCATTGGACCTACATCAGTCGTGACGGCATCATCGGCTGGCAGAAGGTGCTCGTATCCAACCTCATGCCGTACACCTGGCTGGTCAGGATCCCTGGCCTGGCTGGGCTGCGCGAGGCCGACAGGTTCATGCTCGTCGGCATGATCGGCGTGGCGTTGCTAGCCGGAATCGTGGTCGACTGGCTGAGCAGGCGCAGGTGGTGGCTCGCCGTACCGCTGGTCGCCGTCGTCGTCGCGCTCAGCGTGTTCGAGTCCGGCTGGGCCGGCGGCACCGATGGCCCGCCGACCACGCCAACCGAGACAATGCCTACGACCATGCCGGCATTCGACACGCCGCTGAAGAACGACCATTCGAACTCGATCGTCCTCGACGTTCCTTTCGGCCTGCGCGGCGGCCTGTCCCTGATCGGCTCTGGCATCTCCGAGCGGACGTTCGTGCTCGCCACCGAGGACGGGCATCCGCGCGCGGCTTCCTACACGGCGTGGGTGCCGCTGCCCACGATCGAGGCGATCAAGGCTCATCCGTTCTACAACTACCTGATGCAATACCAAAGCTCGACGACGTACCCGACCAGGAAGCAGCTAAGAGCGGCAGCCGCCGACCTGAAGACGCTGCACATCGGCTGGGTGATCGAGTGGGCGAACCTGTGGCGCGGGCATCACCCGCTCGAGCGGCTTTACAAGCTCGAGGCCTACCTAAGAGAACTCGGTTTCCGGCGGGCCGGCCTGACCTGCCTGGTCCAGTCAGAGCCTGGCACGATCTGCGGCCACCGGCCGCTAGAGCGGGTCAGGCTGCTCAAGTACGTTCCCAAGGACGCCTACACCAGCGCGACCCGCATCCGCACGCAGCACAATGCGGGCCAGTCCCCCGGCCGCCAGAACGCTGGCCTCCCGAACACGGGGCGCTAGACCACGGGCCGCTAGACCACGGGGCGCTAGACCACGCTGGCGACCTGAACGTCTGGCTGCCCGTCGGGCTGCGCTAGCTGCGAGGTCAGCCGCGACCAGGCCAGGTCGGCGCCCGAGGCCAGGCAACCGTCAACGACCGCGCTCGTGCCGAGTGCGCTGACCCTGATCTCGGGCAGCACCGGCGAGATCCCGGCGAGATCGGCGGCCACAGCGGCGGCGAACCCAGGTGCCTGGCCAATGCCGCCGCCGAGCACCACGAGCCCGGGGTCGATCACCGTCACTATCGAGCAGATCGCCTTGGCGACGAGTCTGGCCTCGGTGGCCACGATCGCCTCGGCCCGCGAGTCCCCAGCGGCAGCCGCAGCGAACACCTGCCGAGCCGACGTCGCGCGCAGCCCGGCCTGGCGGGCCGACCGCACGATCGCCGACGATGAGCCGGCTGCCTCTAGCGCGCCGCGCCTGCGTACCTCGTCGGCGTGCGGCCCGCCCAGCCCACCCCGCCCGCCAAGCCCGCCGATTACCCCAAGCCCGTCCGTGATCGGCAAGAACGCGATCTCACCGGCCACCCCGTGCGCTCCCCTGTGCAGCTGGCCGCCGAGAACCAGGCCCATCCCTATCCCGCTGCCGATCGACACGAAAGCGAAGCTGGCGAACTCCCTGCCGTGGCCGTGCTCCCGTTCGGCGAGCGCCGCCGCGTCGGTGTCGTTCTCCACAGCGAAGTGCGGGCCGAACGCCGCGCGCAGCCGCTCGAGCACGGCGCGCTTGTCCCAGCCCGCCAGCCCGCCGGTCAGCGCGATCGCGTCCCGGCTCGGGTCGTACACGCCTGGGCTGCCGAGCACGGTCTGCGTCACGTCGGCCCGGCCGATGCCCGCCGCCGCGCAGATGCCGTCGGCGAGCTTGATCAGCTCGCCGACCCGCCTGCTCACGCTGCCTGACGGGCTGCGCGCCTCCGCCTTGGCCCTGATCTCGCCGGTCAGGTCGGCGATCGCCCCGCGCAGGTACTCGTGCCCGATGTCCAGGCCGAGTACGTAGCCGGCGTCAGGCCTGATCTCGTAGAGCACTGCCGACCGGCCGGGAACGCCGGTTCGCTGCCCAGCCGTCCGTACCAGACCAGAACGCTCGACGTTGGCCAGCGCCAGCGAGACGGTCGGCTTCGAGAGCCCGGACAGCCTGGCCAGGTCAGCCCGCGAACAGACGCCGAGCTGGCGGATGTGGCTGAGCAGCAACTGCTCGTTCATCGCCCTGATCAGCTGTGGCCTGGCCGCCTGACCGGGACCGGGCGGCTGGCCTTGAGCCCCACCCGTCTGCTGGCTGATCTCTGTCATCGGGGCCGCTAGCTCAGGTAGGCGAGATGCTCGCCGTGCTGGTCGATGTAGTCGGCGAGCAGCTCCCTCGCCGCAGTGATCCCTGGCACCAGCGGGTGCTGCGCGAGTGCGACCGCGGCCAGCCCGGCATCACCCGACATGGCGGCGGTGACGATGCCGCGCTCGTACTCCTTCACGGCCTCGACCAGCGACCTGGCCGATCTGGGCAGCTCGGCGCGGCCGATCGTGGTCAGCCCGCCCGCGTCCACCCGGGCAGGCACCTCGACGACGTCGTCAGCGTCGAGGAAGCCGAGCGCGCCGCCGCCAGGCACGTTGACGATCACGTCGCCTGGACGCCGGCCGGACAGGCCGTCGATGACCCGAAGCGCCAGGCCCTCGTAGCCGCCGATCTCCTGCGCCTCGATGGGCACCGTGCCTCGCGCGGCCCTGGCGGCCCGAGCCGCTGACTGCCCGTTGTCGCCTTCGGTATCGGTCCGCATGTACGTGTCGCGTCGCACACCGAGCACGCCAGCGTAGGCAGCCCAGGCCGCGTGCACGCCACCCTCGGAGAACCCGGCCCTGATCGCGGTCAGCAGCTCATCGTTGAGCGCGAGTACGTCCTGGCCTCTGCTCGAACCCGCCTTGGCCACACCGTCGATGTACCTGCGCTCGTCGTAGTAGTAGTACACGTACTCGGTCGGTATCGCGCCAACACGGCGCACCTGGTCGGCGTCGAAGATGGCGAAATGGCGGTCGGATGCCTGCAGCTCATCGAACCTGGCAAGGAACCGCGGCAACATCTCGGTGCCGTCAACCGTGAACGAGGTGACCCATCCGAGGTGATTGAGCCCGCCGTACTGAGCCACGAACTGTCCGGGCCCCGCTGACGCGAATCGGGCCAGCCCGCCGATCACGCTCGACGGAGTGTCACAAACGCCGACCGCGGTCACCTTGCCCTGGGCGCTGATCGCCTGGGTGATCAGTCCCGCTGGATTGGTGAAATTTATCAGCACGGCCTTCGGCGAACATTTACTGAGCAACTCGCAGTAGGACAGCACCACCGGGATCGTCCGCAGGGCCATCGCGCCGCCGCCAGGGCCGGTCGTCTCCTGGCCGACGATGCCGCGCCGCAGCGCGACCTGCTCGTCGATGACCCGCCCCCGATCACCGCCGACACGGATCGCCGAGAACACGTAGTCGGCGCCAGTGAAGGCCTCAGCCGGATCGGCGGTCACGGTCACCACGCCCGGCACGCCGAACACCTCGGCGAGCTCGCAGGCCAGCCTGGCGGTCGTCTCGCGTCTCGTCGCGTCGGGATCGAACAGGCAGATCTCGTCGAATGCGATGTGTGCTCCGCTGGCCCGACCAGCCAGCACCGACCTGACGAAGGCCGGCATCCTGACGCCGCCACCGCCGAGAACGGAGAGTTTCATCAGCCACGCTCCATAAGTTCCGGCTGGATCAGTTGCTCGAGGACCATCGGCCGCAACGGCCAGCCCGCGCCGGTCGCCGCGCCGATCTGGCCGATCGCGCCGAGCTGACCAACGGCCAGCGACCCGGCCGCGTTGGCCTCGACCACAGCTTCGGTGATCGAGGCACCGGCGTGCAACGCCGCGATCAGCGCACCGGCGAAATTGTCGCCCGCCCCGGTCAGGTCCTTGACGTCGACCTCGCGCACGCCCGCGGTCACCTCGGTGAAAGAGCCGTCGGGATGTGACACGACCGCCCCGGCCGCGCCCCTGGTCACGACCAGTTGCGTGCCCCAGGCCGCCGCGGCGGTCATGGCCTGCTCGAAGCTGCCCTCACCGGTAAGCCTGGCGAGCTCATCGGCGTTCGGCACGAAGATGTCGGCGAGCCTGACGCAGTCAGTGATGATGTCGCCCTCGCGCTCGTCGCCGAGCGAGATGTCGAGCACGACCTTGCAGCCAAGCTCGCGGGCCTCGCGCAGGAACCGGGGAACGCCACGCCCGGCGTGCAGGTAGCACCAGGCCGGGCGGTATTCGCGCAAGACCGCTAGCCAGCGATCGACGCCGTGCCGCTCGGCCTGCGGGCTGGGGGGCAGGTGAGTCACGAATCCGCGGTCGCCGGCGAAGTTGAGCACCACGGTGATCCCGGCGGCCGGCCGGTCAATCCGCGCGGACGACGAGATGTCGATGCCACTGGCCGCGCACTGCTCGATCGCGAGCTGAGAGCCAAGGTCCTCGCCAAGCACCGTGCACATGCCAGCTCGCGCGCCCCCGGCCGCGGCAGCGGTCGCGCTGGTGATCGCGCCGCCGCATGAGATGGCGAACTCGTCGGTGAAAACCTCCTCACCTGGCCCTGGCAGCCGGTCAAGCTGCCCGAACACCAGCTCAAGGAAGAGCGTGCCGAACGAGATCATGTCCACAAAAGCAGCCTCCGTCGGCGCGCGGCTGTCGCCCGAAACCGCCTAGGTCACGGTTCGGCCACGAACTCTGTTGCCTGATCGATAGTTAGGATACTGTCCTAACAATCTCACAGATTGGCGTTGGCGTACATCATTACCAGCGCAAGACCCGAGAAATCGTAAGAGCTAGTACAGTCAGCACATTCACGACACTCACTATGTTTGTGGTGGTAAGTGACACGACCGTCAACGGTTCGTCGGCGGGTGGACGAACCGAGGACACCCCGATCGCCGGAGGCTCCGCCGGCTCTGTCGGCTACTCCCCCGGCTTCGCAGATACCGTCCGGCGCCAGCGCGCGAGCCGAGGCGGAGACCCCACACAGTGCCGCGCGCAGCGCAACCGAAGGGCCTAAGCAATGAGACGCCTTATCAAGTACGGGGTCGTCATCGCGTCATGCTGCCTTGCGGCGGCAGCCTGCTCGAGCAGTAGCAACAGCAGCGCGGGCGGTGGCAAGGGGACGACGGCGAGTGGCGTCCTCACCATCGACAACGAGAGCGGCGGCAACTGGACGTGTGACTTCAGCCCGTTCAACCTGTCCGACATCGGGTTCTCTCTCGGCAACATCTATGAGCCCCTCATGTTCGTGAACGCGCTCCAGAACGAGAAGACGTCGGCCTGGCTGGCGACCGGCTATACGTGGAGCAACGGGAACAAAACGCTGACGTTCACGATCCGCGACGGC
>DATNEK010000214.1:0-10600 GCA_035553055.1 Streptosporangiaceae bacterium
CTTGTCGGCCAGCATGCCGCCAAGCGGAATCGTGGCCGTGCGCGATACCCCGTAACAGGCCAGCACAGCACCCAGGATCGGCGCACCCTCATGGCTGGAAAGCACTAGCCAGGGCAGCGCCACCGCATAGCAGTAGTCGCCAACAGTAGAGGTAACTTGACCAGCGCTGAGCAGCAGGAACGCCCGATTCGCCAGCGGGCCTGAACGCATTGCGACCCGGACTCGGGCTAACGGCCCTGGACGCGCGGCCACCGGTCCCTCCTCACCGAGGCGATATATCTTGTTCACATTATCGAAGTCAGTGAGGAACTAACGGCCCGTCTCGCGGTAGCGCTGCGACGTCGATAAGAACGTGTCATGCGGCAGCAACTAGCGCCTCCCACTCCAAAGGCTCAAGGTGAACGGCGCGCAAGAGTTCAAATAAACCTTTGACCAGAGCGGTATCCCGGCCGTGCACTCTGAATACCCTTCGACCATGCCAACAGGTTTACCGCCGTCGGCCATGCCATCGCGGACGAGTTCCGAGATCGCACGAGACGCGTTTGATTTGCCGCTGCCGCGGAAGTAGGGGAGAGCCAATAACCTTTCGCGGAGGTCACGATGTCTCAGAAGGTAACCGTCTCTCTTCAGGACGATCTTGATGGCAGTCCTGCAGCCGAGACCGTACGCTTCGCACTCTCCGGTTCTGAGTTCGAGATCGACTTGAGCGAGCGAAATGCTCGCAAGTTCCGCCAGCAGATCGATCCTTTCGTCGAGCGTGCCCGCCGGGCGGGCAGGCGCGTCAAAGCTCGCCCGGTAAGTCGCAGCGTCGCCAGCCGCCAGCGAACCGCCCGCATTCGCGCTTGGGCTCGCCAGCACGGTATGGCCATTAACGACCGCGGCCGCATCCCGACCAGGGTCATCGAGGAGTACCAGGCAGCGGGCCAAAAACGGTAACAGCCGCCGCAACTGGCCCGGGCAGACTAGCCCGGTTGGCGGGCTGGCCTGCTAGTCAGCTCTGCAGGATGCGGACCAGATCGGCTGGGTCCTTGGCCAGAACCAGCCGGCGCCGGGTGGCGGACGGGACGAATCCTTGGCCGACAAGGCCATCGACGAAGGCAAGGAAGTCGTCCCAGAACCCGGCGACGTCCAGCAGCGCGACCGGCTTGGCGTGCAGGCCAAGCTGCTGCCAGGTGAGCACCTCAACCAGCTCGTCGAGCGTGCCCAGCCCGCCGGGCAAAGCGGCGAACGCGTCTGCCAGCTCCGCCATGCGGGCCTTGCGCTCGTGCATGGTCGCGACGATCTCCAACCGGGTCAGGCCCTGATGCGCGACCTCGGGCCCGAACAGGCCGCCCGGGATCACGCCGATGACCTCGCCGCCTCCGGCCAGGGCCGCATCGGCGAGCACGCCCATCAGCCCGATGCCTGACCCGCCGTACACGATCCCGATACCAGCGCGGGCGAACAGTCGTCCGGCCTGCGCCGCCGCGGCGGCGAACTCTGGCTGAGCGCCCGGCGAGCTGCCCAGGTACACAGCGATTCGCATTGAGAGCGAATGTAGTACACCTGCCGCATTCCGACGACTCCGGAAGGCTCTCGGATCCGCCAGCGACGGTGGCGGGGAGTTTTCCTGAGACGTTCCTGGCCGGGCAGTCCGCGCCAGGTTTCCTGACGCGGACTGCCCGCCGGGGTTTTAGCGCTCTATCCTGCGCAGCGCGTTGATGAACGACTGGCCGTTCGGCGAGCCGATGCCGGTCATGTTGTCGTAGCCCTTGCGCGTGACCTGGCCGGTGTAGCCGTTCATGTTCGCGGCCTGGTCGTCGAAGGTGACCAGGGACGGGATACCGCAGAACTGGACGGTGCACGCCTCGCCGCGGAAAAGCCCCTTAGTGTGCTTGGTTGACGGCAGCATGTCGTGGAACGCGGAGGTTCCGTTCATCCGGTAAAACACCGGGTCGGTGAACCCGAATGCCTTGTGCTGCCCTTGCTGTGCGTCGGCGACCATTCCGGCCACGAGCGGCGATGCCATGCTTGTGCCGCCAACTGGTATCTGGAAGAACTTCGGTGGCTTGTTCTTCTGGAACTGCAGCAGGCCGGTGGCGAACCCGGTGAACAGGTCAGCGACGGCTGAGATGTCAGGTTCTGAGCGGACCAGACCGGGGCGGTTACCTGGCGCTCTGGCCATCGTCCTCGGCACCACGCCGCGCTGGTAACCCGGCTGTGCCCAGATCAGGCTTGGTCCGCCGCTTGAGGCGCCTTCCTCGCCCTGCAAGAACCACACGTTGTGCTTGGGGATGGAAAAGCCGGTGGACCAGCCGGTCTCGAACAGGCGACCGCCGTGCTTGCCGATCCCCAGTGAGGTACCGCCGACCAGGATGGTGAACGGGTCATCCGGGGTCTCGACTCCGGACGCGTCGCCGGACGCGAAGTACATCCCGACGCCTTGCGCGACCGCGCGCACCAGGTAGGCATGCATGATGTTGGTGAACAGGGCTGGCTGGGCGTCGTTGCCCGGGCCCCAGGAGTTGGAGCTGATGTTGGACAGCGGGTGGTGGACCTTGCCGTGGCCGTCGATGTTGACGATGTCAGCGTTGAAAAGGCCCTGCACGCCGAAGTCGCCGTTGTTGCAGCTGTCGCCGCCGATCACCAGCAGCTTCGCGCCCGGGGCCATGTCGTAAGAGGTCTCGACGTCAAGCTGCTCCTCGACGAAGAACGGGTCGCCGCAGGTGTTCTTGCCCAGCGAAAGCTGGGTGTAGCGGTGCCTGGACGGCGCCAGGAAGTGATCGGTCTTCGCCTGGTCCTGCAAGGTCAGGAACATGTCCTCGGTCAGGCCAAGCTCGACGAGCGAGACGGTCTGCCCGTGCCCGTCATTGCGCTTGTCCATCCCGTAGGCGGACCGTACCTGATGGGCGTTGTAGCCGCAGATCTGAGTCGGGAAAGATGTCCGACCGAACTTCTTCGGCAGGTTGGACAGGGAATGCTGGTCGTAATAATGCGAGCAGCCGACCAAGGTCGGCGCCGCGGTCCCGCGCTGATGCAAAGGCCCGCGCATCAGCGGGAGCTTGGGCGCTGCGTTGTCCAGGCCGGTCACTCCGAGTACGTACCCGGACAGCGACTTGGGGATCGCGACCGCGCGGTTGTTGGCGCGCAGCTGGTACCGTCCGGCATTGACGGTCGCAGTCGACCGGTAATTTTGCAGCTGGATCTTGAATGCCGTGTTGATCGTCGCAACCGGCGCGGTGGCCCGCACATAGTTGCGCTGCGCGTCGGCATGAATACCGGTGAAGCCCTGGCCGCGCAGCCATGACTCCACGGCGCGGGCTGCGGCTCGGCTGGTACCGAACCGGGCAGTGTAAGCGTCCGGGCTCAGGTAGTGGTGGAAGAACTTGCTGGCCGGCGTGCTCACCGCGGTCGCGTAGCGCTCGGCCGCGGCGAGGTGGCCTGGCTGCATCCAGACCTGGATGGTCAGCGGTACCGAGCCTGCCACCGCGCCGGTCGCCCGGCCGTGGCCCGTGAACGGTGCGGCGCTGCCGGCTAGCCGTAGATAGCTGGGGCCAGACGCGGCTCCGGCTGAGCCGCTCATGCTCACAATCGTCATGGCCGCGGTCGTCGCGGTCGCGACGCCGAGGCTGACGAGCCTCCGTCTTGTGGACACTAGATCTCCTTGTCCCTTGTATCTGCCCGATCCCCTGGGCTTACCTGTCCTTAATACTCTGGCGGTCGCCGCGCGGGACGGAAATCCAATCACGATTCAGGAACGGTGCCGCTAGCTGGGGAGATTTCTTCCTCATGGCGAATTTCTTTTCGCACGGGTGCATGCGCAAGCTGACGCACGGTTAATCGCTGCCCAGCGAGGTCGCGGACTCTGGTGGCTGCTAGCTGCGATCGTGCCCCTGGAGGGGTATAACGACATCATGACCATATCGCAGACATTTCACGCAGGCCGGCTGGCTGATCGGATGTCCAGGCTGGGGACGGAGTCAGCGTTCGAGGTTCTCGCACGAGCTCGGGCGCTGGAAGCGCAGGGCAAGAAGATCATTCACCTGGAGATCGGCGAACCCGACTGCGACACGCCCGCCCACATCGGCCAGGCCGCTGTCGAGGCCCTGCAGGCGGGGTTCACCCACTACGTGCCCGCGCCGGGGCTGCCAGAGACCCGGGAGGCGGTGGCCTCGTGGCTCTCGCGGAGCGGTCGAATGGAGACGACGCCGGACCGCGTGATCATTACTCCTGGTGCCAAGCCGATCATGTGGTTCCTGATGCTCGCGACCTGCCAGGAAGGCGACGAGGTCATCTACCCGGACCCCGGGTTCCCGATGTACGAGTCCATCGCCAGGTTCGTCGGCGCGACCCCGGTGCCGCTGCCGCTCCGTGAGGAGAACCAGTTCCGTCCCGACCCGGAAGAACTGGCCAGCCTGGTCACGCCGAGAACGCGGCTGCTTGTGCTCAACAGCCCGCACAATCCGTGCGGCTCGGTGCTGTCGGTCGCCGATTGCGAGGCGATCGCCGAGATCGCCATCAAAAATGACCTGCTGGTGCTGTCCGACGAGGTGTACTGGGCCATTCGCTACGGAGGCGACCACGTCTCCTTGCTCGATATCGAAGGGATGGCCGAGCGGACGGTCCTGCTCGACGGGTGGAGTAAGACGTTCGCCATGACCGGCTGGCGCCTTGGATTCGGGGTTTTCCCGCCCGCGCTGATCGAGCCGGTCAGCCGCCTGGTGATCAACTCGGTGTCATGCACGAGCGCGTTCAGCCAGCGCGCGGCGATCGCGGCGCTGACCGGTCCGTGGGAGCCCGTGGAGCAGATGATCGCGGAGTTCGCTCGGCGCCGCGACGTGATCGTGGCGGGCCTGAACGCCATCGACGGCATCACCTGCGCGGCGCCGGGCGGTGCCTTCTATGCGTTTCCTTCGGTGAAGTCGTTTGGCCTGCCGTCCAAGCGGATCGAGGAGCACCTGCTCAATCACGCCGGGGTAGCCGCCCTGTCCGGTACGGCGTTCGGCCGCTTCGGCGAGGGGTACCTGCGATTTTCTTACGCCAACTCGGTGCAGGCCATCCGCGAGGCGCTCGACGCCGTAGCCGCGGTCCTGCCGGAACTGGAGGCCTGACAATGAGCGTCGTGACGGACATGAACGCAGTACGTCCGCCGGTCCTGGTCACACGCCGGCTGCCGGAGGAGGCGCTTGAGCGCGTCGCCGCCCGGTGCGACATGACGTTGTACGACGGTGAGAGTGCGATGCCGCGCGCCGCGCTCCTCGAGCAGGTGGCCGGGAAGGCCGGGGCGATCACGCTACTGACGGACCGCGTCGATGATGAGTTCCTCGACGCCGCCGGGTCCCAGC
This sequence comes from Streptosporangiaceae bacterium, assembly GCA_035553055.1. Lineage (GTDB taxonomy): Bacteria > Actinomycetota > Actinomycetes > Streptosporangiales > Streptosporangiaceae > Chersky-822. Next base: position 5,325 of record DATNEK010000214.1, read on the forward strand.
TTATGATCGTGGCGAATTATGCGGTCGGATTCGACAACATCGACGTCGCCGCGTGTACCAGGCGCGGCGTGCTGGCCTCGAACACCCCCGAGGTTCTGACCGAGACCACCGCCGACACGGCGTTCGCGCTCATGATGGCGGCATCGCGGCGGATCGCCGAAGGCGACAGGTTCCTGCGCTCGCGGGTGCCGTGGATCTGGGGGCCGCTGATGATGCTCGGCCAGGACATCCACCACAAGACACTCGGCGTGGTGGGTTTCGGCCGGATCGGGCAAGCGCTGGCCCGGCGTGCTCGCGGGTTCTCGATGCGCGTGGTGTATCACGACACGTTCCGGCCGCCGGCCGAGGTGGAACGGGAGCTGGAAGCCGAGTACGCGGACCTCGACGAGCTGCTGCGTGTGTCGGACTTCGTCTCCCTGCACACCAACCTCACCAGGGAAACGCGCCACCTGATCAACGCCGAGCGCCTGGCTGGCATGAAGCCAACGGCTGTGCTCGTGAACACCTCACGCGGGCCGGTGATCGACGAAGAGGCGCTGGCAGCTGCGCTCTCCGACGGTCAGATCTTCGCCGCCGGGATCGACGTCTTCGAGCGGGAGCCTGAGGTTCACCCCGCGCTCCTTGCCTGCGAGAACGCGGTGCTCATCCCGCACCTCGGCTCGGCCACCGTGCAGACCAGGCTCGATATGGCTAACCTGGCGGCTGACAACCTGTTCGCCGCGCTCGACAACCAGCGCCCGCCGACCCTGCTGAACCCCAAGGTCTGGGAGCAAGGACAGCGATCAGGTGCAAGCCGCGCTTGAGCAGATGTGCCCCGGGCAGTCACCGGGTCAGAATATGCTCACGATCGCTGGGAAGCTGTTCCCTGATAACGGGGAGGTGGCTGATGACGGATCCGATGGCAGGACAGGCAAGCGAGCCGATGTTCTCAGGCGCCGAAAAGTGCTGCAACGGGGGCTTGTGCAGTTGCACCGCCGGGTGCAGCTGCAACTGCCTTGACTGCGTGTGCTGAGCGGGCTGTGCCTAGAACTAGCTGGTGGGAGTGGTTACCCGACCCGCGATGACCGGCTACCGCAAAATTTTTCGCGCCCGAAGGTCATGGGGTGTAACAAATCCTCATGGCCTAGCGCTGGTAGAGATGTAGGGATTGTGCCCTGTGGGTCCCGGCCCGCCTCCCCCCTGCTGGCCGGGACCCGCTCTCGATCTTGCCGGTCCCGAGTCCGCTGGCGGTGGCCTTCGCTGTGCCGCCGGTTATGGCGAGTCCGCTGGCGGTGTACATGGCCTCGTTGAATGCGCGGTCGGCCGCTGCCGCCTTGCCAACGGCGAACAAAGACACGGCTTTACCCCGGCTGACGGCGGTGGCGATGTAATCGCCCACCATGTTGCCCTGGTTGGTCTTCGCTATCTGGGAGACGTTCATGGGACCGGCGACGGTAGCGGGGGCGCTCCAGGTCTTGCCGCCGTTGGCCGATGAAATATAGCCGACCTCGAGCTTGCAGGTGGCTGCTGAGCAATTGGCCTTAGGGAAGAAGTAGTAGTACAGGCCGATCTTGGCGGTCCCGCCCGAGGTGGCGGGGTTAACGCCGATGCCTGGAATGAAGTGGTCGGTGCCGCTGGTGGTGGCGTCGATGGGCACTCGCCGCACGCGTGACCAGGTGGTGCCGTTGGCGGAGGTGGTGAACACGATGTCGTTGGCCGCACAGTGGGCGCGGAATCGGCAGTCCTGCCAGGCGAGGTAGATCGTGCCTGATGCGTCCATCGCCGCGGATGGCAGGCCGTCGCCATTTCGCGTGTTGGCGGCTACCTGGTGAAGGTCGATCGCGGTGATCCGCGAGGGTTTGCTCCAGCTTCTGCCGCCGTTGGCGGAAGAGAACGCCGCCAGGCCGTCGATGCTGATGAAGGGGACGATCACCTTGCCGCCGGGCTGGACGATGGGCTGACCGCCGAGTCCGTTCGGGCGACCGGATGGTGAAATGGGGGTGGACCATGAGGCCCCGCCGTTTCTTGACGTCGTCATGATGACCAGGTCGCCGTTGGTGACGATGTCGGCTTCGATGTAGCAGCTGCCGTAGTGCGGGCTGGCGGGGTGATTGTCGCAGGTGATCCAGTCCTTGTCGTAAGAGTTCTGCCTGCTGGCGAAGGCTATGGCCGGCTTGTTCCAGTGCAGGCCGTCGGCCGAACGGCTCACCGCGACGCCTAGGCCGATCCCGACGCTGCTGACGCCAAGGCTGGCGATCATCCAGGTGTGATACCTGGCGTCGTAGCCGACGGAGGGGTCCGATGCCCGCGCCCAGTGCCCGCCGCCCAGGTGCGTCGTGAGGCCGGGCAGCATGCCATGCCGCCACGAGGTACCCCCATCGCCTGAGGTAGCCCAGCCGATGTCGGATGCGCCTCCGTCGGAGAAGCGGCCGACCTGAAAGGCTCCGACAACGGTGCGGCCGAACGCGAAGATGTCCGGCTCGACCTCAGTGGCGTGCTGGCTGCCCGGGTTGCTAAATGGGTCGGTGCTTACCCGCGTCAGCGTTACCCTGTGCCCGGTGGTCAGGTGCCCGGATAGCACGCCGGACACGGCCAGCGCGATGGCGCCAAAGCGGGCGTGGGGCGCAATAGCAGACAAGGGAGATCCCTTCGCTAATGAATGGGCCTGGAATATCAGACGATAAAGCGACGAGACAGGTCAAGGGTTAGTGCGCCTAGAGCAGCTACGGTCCGATGTCGCGCTAGAGGCCGATGAGCACGATGCCGGTCGCGATCACCACGGCTGCGGCCACCCGTCGTCGCCCGAACTCCTCGCCGAGCCAGGCCACGCCGATCAGCGCCGCGAAGACTACGCTCGTCTCCCGGATCGCGGCGACCTCGGCCAGCGGGGCGCGGGTCTGGGCCCAGAGCACGATGCCGTACGCGAGTACCATAAGCAGGCCGGTCACAGTGCCGCGCTTGAGAGTGGCGCTGTCTGCCCAGGCGGCCAGCGGGCGGCGTAGGGCGGCGGCCGCGAGCAGCGGCGGTCCTTGCAGGACGAACAGCAGCGCGGCGTACGCCAGCGGGCCGCCTGCGCGGCGCACGCCGAGGCCGTCGATGATCGTGTACGCGGCGATGATCAGGCCAGTCAGCACCGCCGCGCTAACGGCGGGCAGGTCGCGCCTTGACAGCCGCCCTGACGATGCTGCTAGAGACATCAGGCCGGCGGCCAGCGTGGCGACGCCGGCCAGCGCGAGTGCGCTGAGGTGCTCACCAGCCAGGAAGTAAGCGCCGATGGCCACGACCAGTGGCGACGTGCCACGGGCGATCGGGTAGGTCTGATTGAGCGCGCCGAGCCGGTATGAGTTCATCAACGCGAGGTCGTAACTGACGTGCATGGAAGCAGAAATGATGGCGTACGGAATGGCCTGGCCGCGCGGCAGGCCGCCAACGGCGAGCACGATCCCGCCGACCAGCGTCGCCGAAAGGCCGGACCAGGCGAACGCCATCAGCCTGTCGTTTACCTGCTTGACAATGGCGTTCCAGCAGGCATGGAGCGCGCCTGCGCCGATGACGACGCCGATGATCGCTGGGGTCAGATGCGGTTGCACCAGGGCTCCTTCCGGGCGGCCCGATTCCGGGCATGCCGACATGAGCCCTCGGGGTTTTTATCCCGTCAGGTGTTCGCCTGAGGCCGGTGCCGCAAGCTCAACACCGCCCCGCAGGGTCTTGGCGCCGCTCGGTCCAGGCCGCCCTTCCCCTTGTTGTGGTGAGCAATGAGCGAGGAGGGCGCGGAACCCTAGGCGCAACCGCGTGCTGCCAGCCAGGATATCGTCATTTCGGCAATAAAGAGTCGGTCTATCCCGCGCTCATTGAGAGCGGTTCAGGTGTCCGCAGGCCAGCAAGATGTATGTCAAGGAACCGCTGCCACGCGTCTGGCTCAAGGTCACCGTCCACCTGGACCAGGCCCCGCATCGCCGAGATCAGCGCCACGATGTCGGCGGTGGTGATGCCTGGACCGATCGTGCCCGCGGCGATGGCGCGCGCGGTAAGTTCGCCGGTCGCCTGCCTGATCAGTTGCGCGGCGCCAGGGTCGGGCTGGCGTTCAAGTAGCAGGTTCGCGTACCTGGCATGGTCGGCGAAGGACTGACCGAACGCCCTGAGCAGCTCTTGGAGTCCGTGGCCATCGGTGCGGACCAGAGCGCGCCGTGCGGCGGCGACCAGTTCGTCCATGGCGAGGCGCAGCAACTCGTCGATCAGCGCGTCCTTTCCGACGAACCGCCGGTAGACGGTGCCGACGCCGACGCCGGCCCTGACCGCTATCTCTTCCATGCAGGCGTCGGCGCCAGATTCGCTGAATACGTCTCGCGCCGCCGCGAGAACGCGCTCATAGTTACGGGCGGCGTCGCGTCGCTGGGTCCTGGCTGGCTGGCCTGTCACCGCAACTCCTCACCGCAGCTCCGGCTGGGTGACCGTGTCCGCCATCGCGAAGTCGGCGCGGGTCGCCTCGGCGGCCGGAGTGCGCTGGCGCAGAGCCGAAGGTATGAGCAACCCGGCCAGACCGGCCAGCACAAGCCCGCATGCCATTACCGCGAAACCGGTCGTGTAGCCAGACTCCTTCGGCAGGCCAGACGGTGCGAGCTGTGAGGTCACGATGCTGGCCATCACGGCCGAGCCAATGCTGCCGCCGATCGTGCGGATGTTGGCGTTCATTCCGGAAGCGACGCCGGTCTGGGACGGCGGAACCGCGGCGACGATCAGCGCTGACATTGCCGAGAACGCGAGCCCGAATCCGATGCCCATGAGTGCGTTCGATACGTAGATCTCCCACGCGAGATGGTGCGCGAACGCGAGCATGGCCATCGAGGCTGACCCGGTGAAGCACCCGGCAACCACCAGCGTCTTCCCGCCGAGCTTGCGGGCAAGCCGGCCGGCGAACATTCCGACCACGAACATCGTGATGGCCGAAGGCAGCAGCATCAGCCCGGACCGGGTGATGCTAGCGCCGAACCCGTAGCCCGCGGCGGTCGGCGTCTGGACGAACTCTGGCAAGAACGCGAACGTCGCGTACATCCCGATCCCGATCAGCAGCCCGACCAGGTTGTTGGTCCAGACCGCGGTGCGCCGCATCATCTTCATGTCGATCAGCGGCGTGGCCGCCCGCAACTCGGCGAGCGCCCAGCCGCCGGCCAGCGCTACCGCTCCGGCCAGCAATCCGATGACCCGGCCCGACTTCCAGCCCCAGTTCGGTGCCTCGCTAAGCGCGACAAGCAGCGCAACCAGCCACGCCGACAGCAGCACCGCTGGCAGCCAGCTGA
>DATNEK010000215.1:0-10442 GCA_035553055.1 Streptosporangiaceae bacterium
GCTTGCGCAGATTGTCCAGGTCGGCAAGGGCGCGCAGCCGCTGGTCCTGCGCCTCGGCGAGCCGAGCCAGCAAGTCTGTGTCTCCCCCGCTCGCCTCCGACACGCCATCGCGGGGCCCCGGATCACTCATGCGGGGTGAACTCCGCGTCGATTACCTCGTCCTCGCTGGCGGGCTGAGGCTGCCCGGCACCCTCGGCGCGTGGCGGCGGGACGGCACCACCGACCGCCAGGCTCTGGTAGACCTGCTGCAATTCCGCGGTGAGGGCCCTGAGCCTGTCAGCGGGAATTCCCTCCTGCAGTGATGACCCAGGTCGGCGATCCCCCTCCGGCCCCCGCAGCGCCGTCCGCGCGTCGGCGACGAGCGTCTCCGCCCGCGCCTTCTCGTGCACGGGCACCGCCTCGCCGCGCTCGGCGAGCACGTGCTCGACCGCGTAAGCGCTGGCGTCGAGTTCGTTGCGGGCGTCGGCCAGCTCACGCAGCCGCTTGTCTTCCTCCCGGTGCCGCTCGGCATCGGCCACCATCCGTTCGACCTCGCCAGGGTCCAGGTTGGAACTCTCGCTGATGGTGATCCGCTGCTCGGCGCCGGTGTCCTTGTCCTTGGCCGACACGTTGAGTATGCCGTTGGCGTCGATGTCGAAGGTGACCTCAACGTGCGGCTCGCCGCGCGGCGCCGGCCGGATGTTCTCTAGCCTGAACCGGCCAAGTACCCGGTTGTCGGCGGCGCGCTCGCGCTCCCCCTGCAGCACCACGACGTCGACAGCCTCCTGGTTGTCGGCGGCCGTGCTGAACACCTCGGCACGGCGCGCCGGAATCGTCGTGTTCCGCTCGATGATCTTGGTCATCACGCCACCGAGCGTCTCCAGGCCGAGCGACAACGGAGTGACATCGAGCAGCAGGACATCCTTGACCTCGCCCTTCATCACGGCAGCCTGGACGGCGGCGCCGAGCGCGACCACCTCGTCGGGGTTCACGGTCATGTTGGGGTCCTTGCCACCCGTAAGCCTGCGCACCTGGTTCTGCACCGACGGCGTCCTCGTCGCCCCTCCCACCAGGATCACTTCGTCGATGTCGGCGTCGGTGAGCTTGGCGTCGGCCATAGCCTGCTTAACCGGCTCGACTGTGCGCTCCACGAGGTCGGCGGTGATCTGGTCGAAGGTGGACCGCATGACCGTGGTGTTGAGGTGCTTGGGCCCCGACGCGTCCGCGGTGATGAACGGCAGGCTGACCGAGGTCTGGGTGACCGACGACAGCTCGACCTTCGCCTTCTCGGCCGCTTCGAACAACCGCTGCAGCGCCTGCGGATCATCGCGCAGGTCAATGCCGTTATCCCGGTTGAACTCGTCGGCCAGGAAGTCGACAAGCCGACGGTCGAAATCGTCGCCGCCAAGGTGGGTGTCGCCGGCGGTGGCGCGCACCTCGACAACACCATCGCCAATGTCGAGCACGCTGACGTCGAAGGTGCCACCACCCAGGTCAAATACCAGGACGGTCTCGTTCTGCTTCTTGTCGAGGCCGTAAGCCAGCGCAGCCGCGGTCGGCTCGTTGATGATGCGGAGCACCTCAAGGCCCGCGATCTTTCCCGCGTCCTTGGTGGCATGCCGCTGCGCGTCGTTGAAGTACGCGGGCACCGTGATGACCGCCTCGGTCACCTTCTCCCCAACGAACTTCGACGCGTCCTCAGTGAGCTTGCGCAGCACAAGCGCCGAGATCTCCTCCGGGGCGTATTGCTTGCCATTCACCTCGAACCGCGCCGTGCCGTCAGGACCCGGCACGACGTCGAATGAGACCGCCGCCTGCTCGCTGGTGACCTCGTCATACCTGCGCCCGATGAACCGCTTGGCCGAATAGATCGTGCCCTTGGGGTTCAATATCGCCTGGCGACGCGCGAGCTGGCCGACGAGCCGCTCGCCATGGCCAGTGAAGGCGACGACCGACGGGGTAGTACGCGATCCTTCGGCATTGGGAATGATCGTAGGATGGCCGGCTTCGGTCGTCGCGATGACCGAGTTGGTCGTGCCAAGATCGATCCCTACTGATATCGGCATCGCTGCCTCCTGTAGGTGCGCCAAGCTGATCCCTGGGCTCCGTTAGCCTCACGTTTGCCCAGCGCTCCGCGCGCGCACATCCTCCAACCTGACAGTCCTGCTCAGCCGGGCCGAGTACGCGCGTTCGGCGCGGAGTAAGATCGTTAACGATCGCGGGGGAATCACGGGGTACTGCGCTATGCCAGGACCAGCAGAAGTCGACGCTCGCGCCTACATCTGTGACCTCGAAGAACACCTGCGGCAAGTGGTGTTCGAGAAGAACGCGGCGGCCAGCTCGCAAGCCGCGGTGCTTCTCGTTCGAGGCGCCCTGGCGTGCGGAGATCACAGCAGGGCGGTGCAGCTCGCCCAGGCCACCGCGGCCCTGGCGCAAGCGGCACCCGACGACCGTGACATCATGGCCGCCGCTGCCCACGCGCGAGGCCTTCTTGAGCACGACTGCGCCATGCTCGACCGGGCGGCGTGCGCCTACACCGCTCCGCTGGCTCGCGCCCAGGCGACGGAGGACGCCGGCCGCATCTTGTCGGCAGCTGGCGACCGGAGCGACGCAGTGACCAGGCTGCGCAAGGCGTACGAGCAATATGAGCGGCAGGGCTGCGCCGACGGCATGGCGCGCGTCAGGTCCCAGCTCAGGGAGGCCGGCGTGCGGGTGCGGCACTGGGGGCGCGCCGACCGCCCCGACTTTGGCTGGGCCAGCCTCACCGAGACCGAGCGCAGGATCGCCGACCTGGTCGCACAGGGCCTGAGCAATCGGGAAGTGGCCGGCCAGTTGTTCCTTAGCGCGCACACGGTCGCGTTCCATCTCAGGCACATCTTCTGGAAGCTCGACATCAGCTCGCGCGTGCAGCTTGCCCGGATGGTCGCCGAACAGGCGTCGTGAGGGTGACGCGCGTCACAGCGGCGGCGTTGTCACATCGAGCCCGGCCGTCGGGTCATAAGTGTGACGCTCGAACGACGGCAAGGAGATGGCCAATGGAGGCTCGACTCAACTACTTCGGCAACGACACCGTGATGAAGTTCGCCAAGTACCTCAATTCGGCAGGCGTCGTCCTCACCAGCGGAACCCTCCCAGCGGCGACCCAGGAGCTGGTGAAGATCAGGGCCAGCCAGATCAACGGCTGCGCCGGCTGCCTCGATATGCACACCAAGGAAGCCGCCAACGCCGGAGAAAGCCAGCTACGACTGAATCTGGTCGCGACCTGGCGGGAGGCGACGGTGTTCACCGAGGCCGAGCGGGCCGCGCTCGAACTCACCGAGCAAGGTACCCGCATCGCCGACTCCGCGGGCGGCGTCACCGACGACGCCTGGACAAACGCGGTCAAGCACTACGACGAAGACCAACTCGGCGCGCTCGTCTGCCTGATCGCGACCATCAACGCCTACAACCGCCTCAACGTCATCACCCGCCAGCCCGGCGGCAACTACCAGCCCGGCCAGTGGGGCTAGCATTCCGGCGTCCTCCCAAGTAGGCGGCGATTCACATTGAACTCACACTCGGTCCGCGCGACATTGTGAGGTTGCGGCCAGAAGATAGCCAGCGGCTCCGCCAGTCGCCTGGGCCGCGACTGGCGATCGCCCACTATCAGCGGCCTGAATCACCGTCGGAGGTTGTCGTGCGTGAGCTTTCCAGCGACGCAGCACACTCATCGGTATCTCGTCAGCGGGCGCGTCGCGTCGCCCGCCGGTATGTCACCGGCCTGTCAGCAGCTGGGGTCACCGCGGCTCTCGCCCTGACGGTCGCGGTCGGCGACGCGTCCGCGTCGCCAGCTGCCAGCGCGTCCGCCCGCGTGGTCACGCTGACCAGCAGCTCAACCGCACCTACCGGACATCTCACGGTCCAGCTCAAGTACCGGCTCGAACCACGCGGAAGGAACAAGCTGCTGTCGGTCACCTACTCAGGCGCATCGAAGATCAGCCTCAAACACCCGGCGCTGATCGTCTCACTGCGGCCGGTGGCACGAGCGTCCATCCATGGATCGGTAAACGCGGTCATCCTGCGACTGCACAACTCCAAGCATTTCAGCGGCGCACTGCCAGCCAGACTGCTCGCCCTAATCGGCAAGAGCCTCGCTGCCCCGTCGGGCCGCATCCATCCCGCGGGCTCGCTGCTCTCAGCCGTGGTGGCCTCTGTTGTACGGCACAAGAACCGGATCAGCATCTCCACGCCGGCCGGCCTGCAAGTCGGACTGCTCATCGGCCCGGCGTTGCCTTAGTCGCCCGTCACCGTTCCCCGCACCTTCTGCGGGGAGCGGTGACGTCATTCCGCTGGACCGTTTACGATCGAATACGACCTCCACGCGACAGCGGGAAGTGAGACCGATGATCCAGATGATCAGAGTGCGACCGCCTCTCCTGTCCCCACTTCAGCTGCTCGGCGGGGGCTTGTTGCTGTGGCACATCGACCGCGCCGTCAAGCACCAGCGGACCTGCCAGGACTGCGCCGGGCGCGACTTCGTAGCGATCACGCTTGACGTCCCGCACCTGTGGAAGGACCCTGAACCGCAGGCCTGATCACCAGGTTCTGGTTGCCCGGCTGGTCGCCCGAACCGTGGCGGCGGGTCCGCGAGGGATGCGAAGCTTGAACAGATGAGAAGGGCGCTGACGGACGAGATCCCTCTGGTGCGCCGCGAGGCCGAGATTGACCGGATAATCGCGAAGCTCAAAGGGCCGACGCCTGCTGCGTTCGTTCTGGCCGGAGCCGCAGGCGTGGGCAAGACGCGGCTCGCGTCCGAAGCGGCCAAGTCCGCCGCCCAGCTAGGCTTCTCGACCGCTCAGGCGGTCGCATCCCGTGCCGCCGCGTCGATACCGTTCGGCCCGTTCGCGCCGTTCCTGCCAGAGACCGCGCCGCCGACTGGCGGCCTGCTCGGCTTGCTCAGGCAGGCGAGCGACGCGATCGCCGGACGGGCTGGGCCCGATGGCAAGCTGCTGCTGCTCGTCGATGACGCCCAGCATCTCGATGACGGCTCGGCTGCCCTCGTGCAGCAACTGGTCCAGGCGCGGACGTGCAGCGTGCTGCTCAGCGTGCGGACTCCTGGGCCAGCACCTGAGCCGGTGATCGCGTTGTGGAAGGACGGCCTGGCGGAGCGGATCGACCTCGCCTCCTGGACTGAATCCGAGACCGAGCAGATGGTCGCCGCCGCGCTCGGCGGGCCGATCTCGCGCAGCACTATCAGGCAGCTGTGGGAGGTGAGCCGTGGCAACGCCTTCTACCTCAGGGAGCTGCTCATCGGCACCGCCAGCTCAGGCGCGCTGATCGAAGCAGGCGGGATCTGGTCGCTGCACGAGCCGCTGAGCGCGCCCGACCGGCTGGTGGAGCTGGTGGCTTCCAGGCTCGCCCGGCTGGCGCCGGCCACGATCGCGGTGATCGAGCTGCTCGCGATCGGCGAGCCGCTTGGCATGTCGATGCTCGAAAAGCTCGCCGGCAGCGACGGCCTGGACGAGGCCGAAGCCGAAGGTTTCGCATCGGTGCACCAGGAAGGACGGCGCACCGATGTCCGGCTGGCCCATCCCATCTACGGTGAGGCAGTGCGCCAGAGCATGCCGCGTTCACGGCTGCGCCGACTGTCGTCGATGCTGGCGGTGGCCATCGAAGCCGCGGGCGCGCGTCGGCGCGAGGACCTGCTGCGACTCGGCCGCTGGCAGCTGGACGCCGGAGGTCGCGGGGACGCCGTCTTGCTGACCAGGGGCGCCAGGCGGGCCGCCGAGATGTTCGACATGGAGCTATCGGCGAGGCTGGCGCGAGCGGCCATGGATTCAGGCGGTGGCGTAGAAGCTGGCTTGCTGCTTGGCGAGGCAAGGTTCCGGTCAGGCCACCCAGCGGAAGCCGAGTCGGTGCTCGCTCAGGTAGCCGGGCAATGCCAGACGGACCGCGACGTGGCCAGGATCGCGAACGCCAGGGCCTACAACCTGTTCAACTCGCTGGACGCGAGCGCCGGCGCCACCGTGCTTGACGACGCGCTCGCGATCGTCACCGAGGAAGGCCCGCGGCTTCAGCTTCTTGGCAGGCAGGCCACGAACCGCATACTCGCCGGTGAACCAGAAGGCGCGCTGGCCGCCGCGGCGACGCTGCTCGCGAACGACGATCACGCGATCTTCAGCCGGGGTAGCTACGTGTCCGCCATCGCGCTCGCGCTCACCGGTCGCGGCGATGAAGCCGTGGCCGTCGCCTCGGAGGGCATGCGGCGTCACCGTCTGGCCAACGACGTCGCGCAGCTACCTTACGTCCAGCTCATCGGCGCCGTTTTCGGCCACACCGGCGCGGGCAGGCTGGATCAGGCCGAGGCGGACGCGGCGGCCGGAGTCCAGGCGTCTCTCGCCGCCGGCGACATGGAGGGTCACGCGACTTTCCTGTTCCTGAGCGGGGTTGTGCTCATCGAGCGCGGTCATCTCGCGAGGGCGGCCAGCCTCTTCCGGGACGGCGCGTCGGTCAACCGCAACCTTCACGAACTCGCGGCCTTGCGCTGGTGCCTATCGGGAGTCGCGCTCGCGGAAGCGATGAGCGGGCACGCCGACCTGGCGGGCGCCGCGGCGACGGAGCGGGACGAGCTCCCTGCCGGGTCGCTGGCGATCTACGAGACCGACCTCATACACCGCAGCAGAGCGTGGGTAAGCGCGGCGACCGGCGAGCAGTCGCGTGCCCGCGAGATCCTGACCGAGGCAGCGGCCAGGGCAGCGGCATCCAAACTGTTGGTCGCGGAGGCCCGGCTCCGGCACGACATCGCCAGGCTCGGGCAGCCGGGCGTGGTGGCCGCCAGGCTTGACGAACTAGCAGAGGTGGCTGACGGTACGCTGGTCGCCGCGATGGCTGGTCATGCCGCCGCCCTGACGGCTGGCAACGCGGCCGGTCTCGAAGCGGCCGGGCATGCGTTCGAGGCGGCGGGAGCGTCGCTGCTCGCGGCCGAGGCCTACACCGCCGCTTCCGCGGCGTACAAGTCCGACGGCCTGGCCCGGCTAGCGAGCGCATCGGCGAGGCTGGCCGACGAGCTCATCGCCGCCTGCGGCGATGTCAGGACCCCCGGCCTGGCGACGAGCGGCACGCCGGAAGGGCTGACCAGGCGCGAGCGCGAGGTGGCCGGACTCGCGGCCGCGGGCGCCTCGAGCCGCGAGATCGCCGCCAAGCTGTTCTTGTCGGTGCGAACAGTGGACAACCACCTGCAGAACGTCTACGGCAAGCTCGGCGTCTCCAGCCGCGAAGAACTGGCCCGCATCCTGCGCTCCTGACCGCCGGGCGGTTAACCCGGCACCGGCCGGCGGAACTATGCTGATCTGATCATCGAGCCTTGCCGAAAGGGTCTGCCTAATGGCTGCCAGGCCGTGGGAACACGCGGACCTCAGGTCGGCCAACCTGACCTCGCGCGTCGTAGGCGGCTGATGGACCTGACGACCAAGCCGCTTGGCCAGCAGGACTGGCCAGCGCTCGAAGAACTCTTCGGCAAGGCCGGCGCTTCCAACGGGTGCTGGTGCATGTACTGGCGCATCGGCCCTCGCTACCGCGAGCGACCGCGCGCGGACAACAAGCGGGATCTCTCCGAACTCGCGTCGTCCGAGCGAGCGCCAGGCCTGATCGCCTTCGACGGCGACCTGGCCGTTGGCTGGTGCGAGCTTGCGCCGCGCGCTGACCTCGCGTGGCTGGCGCGAGCCAGGGCTTTCCCGCCGGTCGACAACCTGCCGGTGTGGTCGATCCCGTGCTTTTACATCCGGCGGACGCACCGCGGGCGAGGCGTGACCGGAGCGCTGATAGAGGCCGCGGTCCCGGCGGTTGCCGGGGCTGGCGCCCCGGCGGTTGAGGCTTACCCGGTCGACACAGCGATGCCGGGCCACACACGCAATCTCTTCCCCGGGGTGGCGTCGACGTTCGCCAGGCACGGCTTCACGGTCGTGGCCAGGCCCAAGCCGGACCGGCCGATCATGAGGAGGCGGACGGCATGACCCGCCGCGCGAAGATCGTCTGCACGCTCGGGCCGGCCTCGTCGAGCCAGGACCAGGTCAAGAAGCTGGTCGTGACCGGCATGGATGTCGCCAGGCTGAACATGAGCCACGGCACCCATGCCGACCATCTTTCTGCTTACCAGGCGGTCAGGACCGCGAGCGATGAGGCCGGGCGCGGCGTCGGGGTTCTGGTTGACCTGCAGGGCCCGAAGATCCGCCTCGGTCGCTTCGAGGCTGGCCCTGTGGTCCTTTCTGCTGGAAGCGAATTTGACCTAACCGCCGATGACGCTCTGGGAACGGCCAGGCAGGCAGCAACGACGTACCCGGGCCTGGCGGCAGATGTCAAGGCCGGCGACCAGATCCTCGTCGACGACGGGCGCGTGGTGCTCCAGGTGACTGGCGTGCGAGGCGACCGGATAGCGACGCGGGTGCTCGTCGGCGGTCCGGTATCGGACCACAAGGGCCTCAACATCCCTGGCGCCGCCCTCGCCGTGGCCGCGCTCAGCGCCAAAGATGAGCTGGACCTGCGCTGGGCGCTCGGCCTGCGCGCCGACATGATCGCGTTGTCGTTCGTGCGCGGGCCTGGCGACGCCGACCCGGTTCGCGCGATCATGGACGAGATGGGGGCCAACCTGCCCGTCATCGCCAAGATCGAGAAGCCGCAGGCGGTCGAGGCGCTGCCTGATGTGCTCGAGGCGTTCGACGGCCTGATGGTGGCGCGGGGCGACCTCGGCGTCGAGATGCCGCTCGAGCAGGTGCCGATCGTGCAGAAAAGAGCGATCGGCTTGGCGAAGGACAAGGCCAAGCCGGTCATCGTCGCGACCCAGATACTGGAATCGATGATCTCGGCGCGCAGGCCGACGCGGGCAGAGGCATCGGACGTGGCCAACGCGGTTCTCGACGGCGCCGACGCGCTGATGCTGTCGGCGGAGACCAGCGTCGGCGCGTACCCGGCCGAGACCGTCGCGACCATGGCGAAGATCGTCGTGGCGGCTGAGCGCGAGTGCCTGCACGCCGACGAGTCGCTGACCCGGGTGCCGAGAACCACTGGCGGCGCGATCGCGCGAGCGGCGGCCGAGGTCGGCGCCATCGTTAACGCAGTGGCGCTGGTCGCGTTCACGATGTCGGGCGAGACCGCGAGAAGGCTCGCCAGGTACCGGTCACCAATTCCGCTGCTCGCGTTCACGCCGGAGTCGGCCACGCGCAGCCAGCTCGCGCTGACCTGGGGAGTGGAAACCTTCATAGTCCAGCCCGCCGTGCACACCGACGACCTGGTACGACAGGTCGAGACCGCCCTGCTTGACATCGGGCGCTGCCGCACTGGTGACAAAGTCGTCATAGTCGCCGGCAGTCCGCCAGGAACTCCGGGCCGGACCAACGCTCTGCGCGTCCACCGCATAGGCGACGCCATCGCGTCCTAGCGTCATGGCGCCAATATTCCAGATCAGCGCACCGCCGACAATCGTGAGTCGCGACAATGGCTACGTTTGGCCCTTTAAAAGATTTCGCGTGGTGCCTTACGGGGCATTTCTAAGCGGGCGCGAGCGGCGATGCGACTGAGGGCGGGGTGGGCTGCGGTGCGAGTACGAGCGCAGAGGCCGACGGGTATTTCGTGGCGGCTCTTCGGCGTAGGCATGGCCGCCGTCTTGATGGCGCCTGCCCCCGTCTTCGGGTCCGGCCAGCACAGTCGGCCCGCAGGGTCGCTGTCGCCGGGTACGACCGCGATCGGACTTGCCTCCGACAGCGCGACCGGAGGCTACTGGATACTCAAGTCCAACGGAGGCGTGCGCAACTTCCACGCGCCCTGGCACGGCTCGTTGCTTGGCAAGGTACCGGCCGGCTCGGTGGCGACCGCGATCGCGGCCGGACGGCCTGGCGGTTACCTGGTGCTGACCTCAGACGGCGGGGTCTACAACTTCGGCACCCCGTCCCACGGGTCCGACGCCGGCAAGCTGCCGCTCGGAGTCACGGCGGTGAGCCTGACCTCCGATCGGGCCACCGGCGGATACTGGATCCTGCGCTCGGACGGAGTGGTCGACAACTTCCATGCCCCGCGCCGTGGCTCGGTGACTGGCCCGGTGCCGGCCGGCTCGGCTGTCCTTGCGATGGCGGCAGGCAAGCCGGGCGGCTACCTCGTGATGGACGCCAAGGGCACGCTGCCTGACGGCTATGGCGGCCGTTTCTGGTCCCGCATCCCGACGACGCAGAAGATCGCCGCGCTCACCTTCGACATCGGAGCCGCGAACCTTGGCGGGCTGCCGAGCGTGCTCGCCACGCTGCGCCGCGACCACGCCGCGGCTACGTTCTTCCTGATCGGCGCCTGGGTCAGCCGGTTCAAGGCCGCAGCGATGAAAATCGCCAACTCAGGTGCCGCGATTGGCGACCTGTCGCTCGATCACGAGCACTTCCCGAGGATCAGTGACTATTCGATGCGGGAGCAGGTGCTCGGCGCGGAGAGCGAGATCTCCACGG
>DATNEK010000216.1:0-6117 GCA_035553055.1 Streptosporangiaceae bacterium
CGTGCTGCCCACGCCGAGCTCGCTGCGCACCGTGACCTCGCCGCCGAGCCGGGCGGCGACCTCCCGGCAGATCGCCAGGCCCAGGCCGGTGCCGCCGTAGCGCCGGCTAGTGGTCCCGTCGGCCTGCTGGAAGGCGGAGAAGATGCTGCTGAGGCTGTCGCGGCCGATGCCGATGCCGGTGTCGGTCACCGAGAACACCACCCACGACCCCGTGTCCGCACCCGCCTGCCCAGGGCCCGCCGTGTCGATGTGCAGCTCGACGCGGCCGTGGTCGGTGAACTTGACCGCGTTGGACAGCAGGTTGCGCAGAATCTGCCGCAGCCGCTGCCGGTCGGTGAATATCTCGGCGGGGACGTCAGGGTCGATGCCGATCCCGAAGTCGAGACCCTTCTCCGCGGTCAGCGGCAAGAAGATCGCCTCGAGCTCCTCGGCCAGCCCTCTCAGCGCGAAGCGCTCGAGATTCATGTCCATCTTGCCGGCCTCGACCTTCGACAGGTCGAGTATGTCATTGATCAGCTGGAGCAGGTCAGAGCCCGATGAGTGGATTACCTTGGCGTACTCGACCTGCTTGGTCGTGAGGTTCTGGTCAGCGTTCTGGGCGAGCAGCCTTGCGAGCACAAGCAGGCTGTTAAGCGGTGTGCGCAGCTCGTGCGACATATTCGCGAGGAACTGCGACTTGTAGCGCGATGCCTGGTCCAGTTGCCTGGCGCGCTCTTCGATCTCCTGCCTCGCCAGCTCGATCTGCTCGTTTTTCAGCTCGATGTCGCGGTTCTGCCTGGCGAGTTGAGCGGCCTGGGCTTCCAGATCGGAGTTGGAGCGCTGCAGCTCATCCTGCCTGACCTGGAGCTCGCTGGTGCGTGCCTGCAACTCGGCCGCCAGCCGCTGCGACTCGGCGAGCAGAGCGTCAGTGCGCCCGTTCGCCAGGATCGTGTTCATGTTAATGCCGATCGTTTCCATGACCTGCTCGAGGAAGTCCCTGTGCACCTGGGTGAACGCGAAGAACGAGCTGGCCTCGATCACGCCGAGAACCTGATCCTCGAAGACGACCGGCAGCACGATCAGGTTCAGCGGCGCGGCCTCACCGATCCCCGATGAGATTTTCACGTAGCCGGCGGGCACGTCGTTGAGCACGATCGGCTTTCTGGTCTTCGCGACCTGGCCGATCAGCGATTGACCGAGCTTGAACTCGTTCGGCTGCTCGCTGTCGGCGAGCAGACCATAGCCGGCGATGAGCGTGAGCCGCCTGTCGCTGCCGCTGCCCTCGGCCAGGAAGAAAGTGCCGTGCTGCGCACCGACCAGCGGGATCAGCTCGTCCATGATCAGCTCGGCGACAGCGGTAAGGTCCCTGCGGCCTTGCATCAGCTTGCCGATCGTGGCCAGGTTCGTCTGCAGCCAGCCCTGCTCCATGTTCGCCTTGGTGGTCTCGCGCAGCGACTGCACCATCGCGTTGATGTTGTCCTTGAGCTCGGCCACCTCGCCTTCGGCCTCGACTGAGATCGACCGGGTCAGGTCGCCGGTCGCGACCGCGCTGGTCACCTCCGCGATCGCCCGCACTTGCCTGGTCAGGTTGCCGGCCAGCTCGTTGACGTTCTCGGTGAGCCGCTTCCAGGTGCCGGAGACGCCCTCGACCTCAGCCTGGCCGCCGAGCTTGCCCTGGCGGCCGACCTCGCGCGCGACCCGGGTGACCTCGGCGGCGAAGGCGGAAAGCTGCTCGACCATCGTGTTGATGGTGTCCTTGAGCTCTAGGATCTCGCCGCGCGCGTCTACCCTGATCTTCTGGGTCAGGTCGCCGTTGGCCACTGCGGTGGTCACCGCGGCGATAGCCCTGACCTGGGTGGTGAGGTTCGCCGCCATGACGTTGACCGACTCGGTGAGATCCTTCCAGGTACCAGAGACGCCCTGGACGTCAGCCTGACCGCCGAGCTCTCCTTCGGTGCCCACCTCACGGGCCACCCTGGTCACCTCGGCCGCGAACGACGACAGCGTGTCGACCATCCCGTTGATCGTGTCGGCGAGTGCGGCGACTTCACCCTTCGCCTCGATGGTGATCTTCTGGCTCAGATCGCCCTTAGCGACTGCGGTAGTGACCTGCGCAATGCTCCTGACCTGCCCGGTCAAGTTGCCGGCCATCGCATTGACCGAGTCGGTCAGGTCCTGCCACGAGCCAGCGACCCCAGGAACATCCGCTTGGCCGCCAAGTTTGCCTTCTGTGCCGACTTCTCGCGCTACCCGGGTAACTTCTGAGGTGAAGAGCGCTAGCTGATCGTTCATCCCGTTGAAGACGGTGGCGATCTCGTCCATGAGCGGCTCGCCTGCCAGCGGCAGCCTGGTGCTGAAGTCTCCGCCGCGAACCGCTGTCAGGCCGGCGAGCAGCTGAGAGAGCCTCGAATCGGCTGGCTGATGATTAGTCCTGGTAGCGCTGGGCATTTTGTCAGACCTCCTAGCGACTGGCGCGGGCAGCCGCGTCGGCGGGAAACGCGATAAAGCAACAGTCCAATAGTGCCCGACCGGTCGTCGGGGGATTTGCCGCTTGCGACGAATCCGCTCGTTGCGCCGAATCCACTCGACGCAGGATAGTAGGCAGGTAAGGCTAGATGTCGTGACCGTCAACGACGAGACGCATGTTGCCCGGCTGACCGCGGTCATCGCCAGGCAGCGCAGGGAACTCGGCGAGCTGAGCGCCGACGCCGCCGCCCGCGCCGTCGTTGACCTGGCCAGAGGCGTACTGATCGCCCGCCTCGGCTGTACCCCGGCACAGGCAGGCAGCCAGCTGGTCAAGATAGCCGAGGAATCGGGCATCCCGCTCATCCAGCTAGCCAGCGAGATCATCGGCCTGCCGGCGACTCCGGCTGCTGATCGCCAAGCCGACATCACCCAACAGCCAGCGCCGCAGCCGTGGCTGACATCAGCCGCGCTCGCCGGTGCCGCGATGGAACTCGCCAGCGACGGGGCAGATCTGGCTGAGGCCATGCTTACTCAGACGCTGGCGGGCGTGGGCGCGGTAGCCGTCGCGATCTGGATCATCATGCCCGACGGCGCGATAGAGCTTCTCGGCCAGGCCGGTCTCGGGCCGGGCGAGGCGAGCCGGTGGCGGCGCATGCCGCCAGCGATGACCGCGCTGCCAGCGCGAGCGGCGAGCACCGGCGCGGAGTTCTGGTGGCACAGCGGACGCCCGGCGGGCGACCAGACCCCGCTGATCGGGCACTGGGACAGCGGCGCCCGGGCCGTCCTGCCGCTGCTAACCGGGAACGGCCACCTCATCGGCTCGCTTGAGGTCTGCTGGCCGACAGCACTCGATGAGTTCCCCGCTGTTATCCGCCGCCAGGTCAGCGCTCTCGCCGACTTGGTCGTGCAAGCTCTGAGCCTTGATTCGCATCGGCCTAGGCAGGGGAACGGCCAGGTCGACGATGGCAACGCGGCGTGGGTGCTCGGGCTGCTCGATGGGCTGCACGAGTCGGCGTTGTTCGCCCGCGCCATGCGCGAGCAGGCAGGCGAGCCGAGCGACTTCCGCATCGTGCACGTCAGTCCTGGTTTCCGTGATCCGGCCGGACGCTCGGCGACCGATCTGGTCGGTCAGTCGCTGATCGAGGCGTACCCGGATGCCGCCATGCCGGGAGGCCTGTATCACCGCGCGCTCCAGGTCATGGCTACCGGTGAACCGCAGCATGTCTCCGGCGAGGTGATCGGCGGGGTGACAAGCAGCGGTCAGGTCGCTATAGCGAACGTGCGGATCGCCAGGCTGCTCGATGGCGTGGTAATCACCTGGCGGCACGCGGCGGACGTCGACAGGCTCGCCGCCCTGCTCGGTCACGCTCAGCGGCTTGGCAGGTTCGGCGGTTGGGAGGAGAACCTGGCGGCCGGTACCATCCACTGGACTGAGCCGATGTTTTCCCTGTTCGGCATACCGTCGGGCCAGCCGGTCAGCCTGTCCGAACTAGACAGCAGGGTCGTGGCCGACGACGTCGGCGTCGCCGAGTCGTTCAGGGCCCGGCTGCTGCACGACAAGGTCGCGACCGCCGCGCTGTTCAGGGTTGTCAGGCGCGACGACGGCAGCATCAGGCAGGTCCGCGCGTTCGCCGAACCGGTGACAGATCACTACGGCGAGCTGATCGCGGTGCGCGGCACGTACCAGGATGTCTCAGCGCACTACCACACCGAGCTTGCGCTGGCGGCTACCCGCGAGGTGCTTTCAGACACCGAAGAACGGGCCGAGGAAGAGCATCGCCTCGCCCTGCGCCTGCAGGAGGCGATAACGCCGCAGTCGTCGCACCTGGTCGAGGCGGCCGGTCTGGATGTGGCGGCCAGGTACCGCCCCGCCGGCAAAGGCCATCTGGTCAGCGGCGACTGGTACGACGCGGTGCCGCTCCCGACCAAGCAGGTCATGCTCGTGGTCGGCGACGTCGCCGGCCATGGCATCGAGGCAGTGACCGGCATGGTCGCCTTGCGTAACTGCCTGCGCGGCCTGGCCATCACCGGCGCCGGGCCAGGTTCACTGCTGTCTTGGCTCAACAGCGTGGCCTGCCATCTGACCGAGGACACGCTCGGCACGGCCATCTGCGGCCTTTACGATCCCGAGCAAGGAGAGCTGCGCTGGGCGCGCGCCGGTCACCTGCCGGCTGTGCTCGTCAGAAATGCCAGGGCGCGGCCGCTGTCACAACCGCACGGGGTCTTGCTTGGCGCTGACGCCGACGGGTGCTATGAGGAGGCGAGCACGACGTTGCGGCCAGGCGACACCTTGCTTCTCTTCACCGATGGCCTGATCGAGCGCCGCGATCAGGCCATCGACGAGTCGATCAGGACGCTGCTGAAGGTGGCGAGCCGACCGGTGGCGGACGTCGACAGCTATGCCGACCTGCTGGTCGCAGAACTAGCATCGGATACCGACGACGACGCGTGCCTCGTGGCGGTGGCCGTGCGCTAGCCCGCCGCGGGTTTACTCGCCTCCGGCCAGCGCCTTTGCCGCCTCGATAGCCAACTCGACGCTCTGATAGAGCGAAATGCGGTCAGCCAGCCCGGTGATCCACAGCGACTTCGTGCTCTGATACCTGGCGCCGGCCAGCGCGAGCGAACCCCCGACCTCTTCGACGCCCTTCCAGTGACCAACGATGACCGCGAGCGAACTGGTGTCCATGAAGTCGACGGCGGACAGGTCAAGCACGATTTGCTTGTGCGTCCTGCGTACCTGGACCAGACCGTCGTCAAGCTGCCGGCTCGTGACTATGTCCAGGTCACCGACGGGCTTGACAACGCAGACGCCATCTTGAACCTGCCACGAGAGCTGGAACTCATCCAAGCTGCGCTCCACACGAAGGTGCCGGGACTGTAACTGCAAGCGACATCTTATGCACTGCGCCTGCGCCGTTACGGGCGACAGGCACCCGATATGTATATCGTCAGATGAAGAGCTGCGGGACGTCCAGTATTGGATGAGCCGGTATTGGATGAAACCGTGGGACCCCGTCAGCGACAAGTGCCGCGCGGACCTCCGGGTTCGAGCAGTAAAGACAGGTCAAGGCCGGTAAACAGCGGGCGGCCTCGGTGGGCCAGATGGCGTTGGCTGGCGAGGCGACGTGGCCTGCAGTACCGACCAGGCGCTGCAGCACTTCGCGCTCTTTTATCAAGACCTAGACGACTACGCGCTCGCCATCGCTGACTTCCTGCAAGCCGGAGCGACGACCACCAAGCTCCCGCACGGCCCCGCTCCCGCACTCCCGCACCGCCCCGCCCCTCCCTGCTGCTCCGGGTTAGAGATCAGCTCAGGCTCAGCGGCAGTGCCGACGCGGCCCGCGATGATGCCCCGTGCGGGCTTTTGCGACAACGTCGACCCTTGATATGCCTTTCCGGCCAGCAGGGCCGGTCGCGGTGCGTGAAAATCCTGGCCGGTGCGGGCGGGTGGCGGGCTGGGTTTGCCGCCGCGCGCCCAGCGGACGTGGCCTATGTCCCGGTCCGGGGCCGTTTTCCCGGTCTGGGCACTTGCCGGCAACGACGGCGTCGGACCATTGCTGCTGTTGACCAGCGGGCGGCAACGACAGCGTCGGACAGTTTCTGTTGTGGGGACAACCGCGTTGGACCGTTGCTGTCGTTGGCCGGCGGCGGCGAACAGCAGCGTCGGACCGT
>DATNEK010000217.1:0-6816 GCA_035553055.1 Streptosporangiaceae bacterium
CGCCTGTTGGCATCAGCAGCGAGCTATGGTCCTACGAGGTCGCGGTCAACTAAGCGCGCGGCTCGATGAGCCGCCGGAGGTCAGCTACTACTTCCCGATTTCCCATCCTGGCGAGTTCTAGCCCCACGTCGGGGTACGACCAGGGCACCGGCGTGGGAGTCCAGCCACGATCTCGGCGACGAGCTTGCCCGCAGATTCGCGGCCAGGGCGGGCGCGGTCGATGACCAAGACGGCTTCGAGGGTTTCGAGCTGCTGAAGCCGACGGACGGGCGCACCACCTGGCGCGTCGTGACGAAGTGGCGCGATGAAGCATCGTTCGATGCGTGGCTGCATTCCCCGGCGTTCGGGCACGGGCACCGCGCGGCGGCCGACGAAGCCGGCGAGCCGCAACCGCCTGTTGGCATCAGCAGCGAGCTATGGTCCTACGAGGTCGCGGTCAACTAGGACGCCGGGCTTGATGAGCCGCCGGAGGTCAGCTACTACTTCCCGATTTCCGATCCTGGCGAGTTCTAGCCCCACGTCGGGGTACGACCAGGGCACCGGCGGGGATGAGGTGACCATCGGTGGACGGAATCCACGATATGGGCGGCATGCAGGGCTTCGGCGACGTCCGGGTATCAAAATCCGAACCGCCTTTCTCGGCTCCGTGGCAGGGCAAGGCCTTCGCGCTATGCCTGCTCGCCAGTCGCGCTGCCGGGGCCAACGTGCACGCGTTCCGGTACGCCGTTGAGCGGGTACCGCCAGCCGACTACCTGGCTAGCTATTACGGCCGATGGCTGCTCGGCGCGCAGAACCTGCTGGCCGATAGCGGCATGGTCAGCGCGGAGCAGGTCGCCGCCCGCGCCGCCCGGCTGAGCGGGCATGACGTAGCCGAACCCAAGCCGCCAAAGCCGCACAAGCCGCGGATGCCATCGGGTGGTCCTGGCAACCTGCGCCGCGTCGATACTCCGCCGGCGTTCGCCGTCGGCGACGCTGTGCACGTCAAGGATCTGCATCCGGCAGGGCATACGCGGCTCCCCAGGTACGTGCGCCGCCGGACGGGAATTGTGAAGGCCATCCAGCCAGCCCAGGTCCTGCCCGACAGCGCCGCGCACTTCAAGGGCGAAGATCCTGCGCATGTCTACTCTGTGGAGTTCAGCTCGCGAGAACTCTGGGGAGCCGGCAGCGAACCGTTCACCCTCAGCATCGATCTGTTCGAGCCTTACCTTGAGGCAGCCGCATGACGGGGGCGCAGGAGCACCTCGATCCCGCGCTTCGAGTCGAGGCGTTGATATCGCTGCTGGTCGAGCAGGGTCTGATCGACCAGGCTGCCATCGACGATCTCATCAAGACCTACGAGCAGTCGATCGGCCCGATGAACGGCGCCAAGGTGGTCGCCCGAGCCTGGACCGACCCGGAGTACCGGGAGCGACTGCTCGCCGACGGCACCGCGGCGATCGCCGAACTCGGCTTCAACGGGCAGCAGGGCGAGCACATCGTGGTGCTAGAGAACACACCGACCGTGCACCACGTCGTCGTGTGCACACTGTGCTCCTGCTACCCGTGGCCAGTGCTCGGGCTACCGCCGTCGTGGTACAAGGACCCGGCCTACCGGTCCGGCATCGTACGAGAGCCACGCAAGGTACTCGCCCAACTTGGCCTCGAACTAGCCGAAGGCACCGACATCCGGGTCTTCGACTCCAGCTCAGAGGTCAGGTACATGGTGCTGCCCGAGCGCCCGGCCGGGACCGAGCATTTGTCAGAAGAAGACCTCGCCACCCTCGTCACCAGGGACTCGATGGTCGGAGTGGCTAAGGTCAGCGCGCCGTGACCGGTCAGGGCGGTCGCGCGGACACCGCATACCTGCTCGATTCCGCCGGGCCAGCGGCGCCGCCGCGTAACAACGGCGAGCTGGTGTTCGCCGCGCCGTGGGAGAGCCAGGCGTTCGGTCTCGTAGTCGCGCTGGCGGATTCGGGCCGTATCGACTGGGAGGACTTCAGGCAGTACCTGATCGCCGACATCGCGGCGTGGGAGTCCAGCCACGATCTCGGCGACGAGCGGAGCTATTACCGGTGCTGGCTCACCGCTTTCGAGCGCCTGGCCGGGCAGCATGGGCTGGTGGACGCCGACGACCTGGAAGGCCGGGCGCAGACGCTAAGGCACGATGGGCAGCGCGGCACCGCCCATCGTGCCTGAAGACCAGCCGTCAGGCGACGCTGACGTCGAACGTCACGCCTCCGACAGTCTGACCTGCGGTATTCCGCTGCGAGACCACGACCAGGTAGCTGCCCGCTGGCGTGCCTGGTGGCATACGAAGCGATAGATCCATCACCCGGATCTCGCCTGCCGCCTTCGGGATCCCGATGACCGCGACGGGCGCCTGTATCTCGACCAGTTGCACTCCGCCTTGCCAGATGATCACTCCGCCCGCGACCGAGAACTCATCTTCCAGGTTGCCGGCGCACGTGAATTGCGACCCAGGTTCGAGGGTCAGGATCCCCTCGCATTCGCAGAACTTCGCTGTGATCCTGGTCCGGTCGATGAAGGTCGTCGCGAAGCGCTTCGAGGCCGGAACCTCGTCGAGCGCGGGGAACGGCGTTGTGGACGGCGATGGGTTAAGCAGCAGCTCGGCCTTGGCCGGCAGTGCGCTCCGGTCGATGACCAGCTGGTAGTACCGATCGCGGTCGTGCCGGTTGCCGGTGGCGAACGGCAGGCTCTGGGCGGCACCTGTGCCGCCGCTTACCACGGAGAAATTAAGCTGCCCGAGGTTGTTGTTTTCCCAGACGTCCGGTCCATCGCCGCTGCCGTAATCGTTGTCGGCGGAGACGTTCGCGATCAGGCAGGAGTGCCAGGCGTCGGTGAATATGGTCCCGATCTGAGCGGCGGTCAGCTTGAACTTCGCTATCGCCGTCGCCCCGGCAGGTAGGGCAGGGAAGCTGGTCAGCAAGCCGGTCGGCTGCAGGTGGATCGCGTCGACGGCGGTGAAGTCGCTCGGGTAGACGAACTGCGTTCCGAGGAACGCGACCGCACGCGCATTGACCGCCACGTTGCGGGCGCTGTTCGGACCGGCGTTGTTGACACGGACATACACGAAGTTGTCTTGTCCGGTTACCGCCGGCTGGTTGGCGAAGATTCCATCGTCATTCTGCCGGATGACGATGTCGCTCGAGTCCCAGAAGTCCCCGCCGATCGGACGGCTTCCAGTATCAGCAGGAAACGCCTTGATGAATACGTCAGCGTAGTCGAGTGCGCGGAATACATTGATGCGCCCATAACCAGGCTCCTGGTTCCAGGTGCCATTGTTATGCACGCCGTCGTTTAGGTAAGCGTAACCGCCGGTCTTGTCGGCCGTCTGCTCGATGATGGTGCGTACCTGCGCGTTCGTCAGGCCCGGATACGCGGATAGCAGGAGGCCTGCCAGGCCGGCGACATGCGGTGTCGCGGCTGATGTCCCGTTCATCAGCGCGAAATACTTTCCGTCCGCGGTTCCTGAGCTCGGGTAATTCACCCCGGCTATGGTGATCGGACCGCTGTTGTTATCGTTGAAACTGGGGCCGCCGTTGGTGTTGTTGGCCGCCCAGCACCGCACGCCTGGGGCCATGACGCTCTGCTGCGCCCCGAAGTCGCTGCCCCAGGCCTCGCCGTCAGGGCTGGCCGGGCTCTTGCGCTGATCAGCTTGGTCCGACGCGCCGATGGCCATGATGTGCGCATTGGTGGCGGGGTAGGTGATCGCGCCGTTGAAATTGCCTGAAGCCGCCACAAGCACGAGGTTCGCCGCCGCCGCCGAGGCGAAAGCGACGTCGGCATTCGACGTCGTGCCTGACCAGAACCAGCTCATGGAGACGACGTCGGCGCCGTTGGCGGCGGCCCAGTTGATCGCCGCGACGATGTCGGCTTCTGAGTTGATGAATCCGCTTTGCAGCATCCTTATCGGCATGATGCGGCAATTCCACCCGACACCAGCTGTGCCAAGCCCGTTGTTGGTCGCCGCCGAGGCGAGGCTGGCGCAACACGTGCCGTGGCCGAAATCGTCGTTCGGAGTGTTGGTGCCTGCCACGACGTCTCGTCGCTGGGCAACGGGCACGTACTTGGCTGAGAGGTCCTCGTGGCCTAGGTCACAGCCGGTATCGACGATGGCGATCACGACGCTCGCGCTGCCCTCGGACAAGGTCCAGCCTTGCGGGGCGGCGATCTGGGTCATATCCCATTCCTGCGCGAACAGCGGATCGTTCGGCGTCGTGGCAATCGCCGAGGTGAGCGCCATCCAGTCTGGGTGGGTGTCGGTCACCTCTGACGCGCTGGCCAGCAGGGTCGCGACCTCAAGCGCGTTCTGTTCCTTGGGCGCCGGCAGCCTCAGCCGCAGCAGGACACCGTCGGCCTGCTGGATTTCGAGTACGACCTCCACACCGCCGGCCTGCGTCGCGTCGGCGATCTCGGCGATCGGCCGCTGCCCCTCCTTACCGCGGTACTTGACGAGCACGAGATCGGAGAAGCTCAAGGCCGTCTTGTACGGCAGATCTGGGCGGTGATAGACCGGACTCGCCAGGCGGACGCGAACGTCCGCTTGCAAGGCAGCGACCACGTTCTGGGGCGCGGCGCCGTGGATAATCCTCACCCAGCGCCGATCGGGGAAAGAATTGTTGAACGAAGCGCCGAACAATCCTGCGGGCTCTTCTACCAGCTCAAGATTGTGACGTTCGATCAGCTCGATCATGTCTTTGTCGGACAGGACTTCGACCGTCTCGAAGTATATTTCGTCTGGCGTGAGAGCCAGAACTACCCCGCCCCCTGTGATTTCAGCCGGATACGGAACTTTTGAGGTCTCTGACATCGTCATGCATCTCGCTCAGCTCGGGGTGATCTTATTTGAGGCGCCCGGCCTTGGACGGCCTCATCACCCACTACGGAGTTTGCTGGCGTTCCGCAGATACGTGCGCGGAGACTCTACTGCGATGGCGGCGGCACGGGATCGGCGGCCTGGTCGTCGGCGGTCGCGGCGTCAAGCTGCTGCTGAGCCTGGCCTAGCGCGAGGGCCAGGCTGCCGGCGGCGAAGTGGGCGGTCGCCCTGGTGAAGTGCAGACCTTGCTCCTCCATTGGCACGGCCTCTGGGTAGTTCAGCAGGTTCTCGCCCTTGCGGTAATGGGAGAGCGCGGCATCAAAGGCCCGGCGAGCGTCCATAATCCACCATTTCCCTTTCGGCGCGGTCATCGGCTGGAGGCTGTTCCTCAGCTTCGGCCGTCGGCCGCCATAGCGTATGGCACGCGTTTCCCTGATGTGATCGGGTGCCGGGCACTAACATGGGTCGGCATGCGCAGGATACGTGGGTTCGGGATGGTTCTGGCGGCTTTGGTAAGCGCGGGTGCGCTGGCCGCCGCGGTGGCGCCGGCGGTTCATGGCGCCCAGGTCGGGGCGCGCCGGCTAGCGGCGGTGAGCGGGCCGACGGCGGGCCATCATCGGGGTGTTCTGCCTGACTTCGGTAACCCTGGCGGGCACTTCCCTGTCCCGCCGGCCGGACGGGCGGTGAACACCAGCCACCCGAACCGGGTGATCGGCAACGGCAGGCCGGCCAGTTGCACGTCGGCGGCCGTGGTCAGGGCGGTCAGGGCCGGGGGGATCATCAGGTTCGACTGCGGCAAGAAGCCGGTCACGATCGTGATGCGGGCGACCGCGGTAGTGCCGAAGACCAGGCATCTCGTCGTGCTCGATGGCCGCGGCCTGGTCACGCTGAGCGGGAACGGCAAGCGCCGGATCCTGTTCTCCGATACCTGCCAGGGCACCTGGTCGACCGACGACTGCGTGAACCAGCCCTATCCGAAGATCGTGGTGCAGAACCTGACCTTCACCCGCGGCTACAACGGCACCCACCAGGCCACCTGCACGGCCAACGCGCCGAAGTGCTGGTACGGCGGCGTGGACGGCGGTGGTGCGATCTACGCCGAGGGCGGCCAGTTCAAGGCGGTCAACTCGCGCTTCGTCGGCAACGCCTGCTACCGCTACGGTCCCGACCTCGGCGGCGGCGCGATCCGGGTGCTCGCCCAGTACCGTAACCGGCCGGTCTATATCACCAGCGACACCTTCACTGGCGGCCACTGCTCCAACGGCGCCGCGCTGAGCAGCATCAGCGTCCAATGGGAGATACTCAACAGCGTCTTGGTCGGCAACAAGGCCATCGGCTGGGGCGCCAATCCCGCGCCCCAGGGAACGCCAGGCGGCGGCAGCGGCGGCGCGATCTACAACGACGGCACCAACTACAACACCCTCGTCGCCGGCACGATCATGCACGACAACACCGCACGCGAAGGCGGCGGCGCCATCTTCTACGTCGTCGACTCCGGCTGGGGCAAGCTGACACTCAACCGCTCGCACCTGCACCATGACCGCAGCGGCCAGTTCCAGACCTTCCCCGGCATCTACGACCACATTGACGGCCGCGACGGCCCGCCGGTCATGATCCACTCCACTGACAGCTAGGAAAGGTTGGCGAGGGAGCCGTTTCGGCTGCCCTCAGGTGACCGAATCGGGCGGTATCGACCGAGTTGAGCCGCATTGGTGCGTACCTTGACCGTGCCGCTGGCCCGCCTGCCACCGCGCGCGGGCGTCGCTGTCGCAGGCGGGGGCGTGGGTGAACGACGGCGTTGGACCGTTGCAGTTGACCGGACGACCGCGTTGGACAGTTGCTGTCGTTGGCGCAGGCGGCCGGACGACCGCGTTGGACCGCTGCTGTCGTTGGGCGCCAATGCCAGGAACTTAAGGAAGTGCCGTCGCGGGCAGGCCGGGCAAGACCGGGGAGAGTCAGCCGCATCCGGAGCCCGGAGTTTCATGATCTGGGAGACTTTC
>DATNEK010000218.1:0-17099 GCA_035553055.1 Streptosporangiaceae bacterium
GGAAGCTACCTGGTGATCTCGGCTGGACATGACAATGTGGCGAACGTTCCTGTGCGGGATCGGGTTCAGGCTGCTTACGGCCGCGACACGGTCCTGACCGGGCGATCGCACGCGGACATCGCCGCCTACTACGCCGACTTCGACCTCCTGCCTCCCGGCTTGGTACCACTGACCGACTGGCCGCTCACGGTGCCGGACGGGCCGCATTCGCCGTCGCCGGTCACGTCTTCCCCGGCGGCCGCTGGAATGCTTGCGGGCATCGGCCGCAAGCGAGGCTGAATCCGGGCTAGACGATACCCCGGCTAAGCGATACCGCTGATCATTCCGCCGATCAGTCCGGCTACCAGGCCCGTCAGTATGATCGCGCCGGTCACCAGCAGCCGGTGGGCGCGGTGGCGTCTCCTGGCTTTCCTGTCTTCCTGGCTGAGACGCTGCTTACGCCGCGGTCCGCGCCTCGTCGTGATCGCGCCGGGGTCGTAGCCAGAGGCGTTCTGGGCGGTGCCGCTTCGCTGCCCGGTATCCCGCAGCGTGGTACCGCCGCTCGCTCCCGCGCGACTACTGCCCATTCGGTGCACTTCCCCAACCTACCCAGACTTGGCCTAATCAAGATGCGGGTGGAATACCCGGCGCGCACCGGCACTAACTGCCCCGCGAGTAATCAATCGGCCAAGTCAGCGTTCTACGACACCGTGGACCTCCCAGATCATGGCGACGTCCGCCTGCGCACGCATCGCGGGAGTCGCGTTGAAGCCATGGTGCTGCGACAATACCGACATGGGTTCTCAAGGCAGCTCGCCTGACTCGATCGGCTCGGCGCGGTCGCTGCTGTCCATCGGGTCGTCAGGCTCGATCTTGTCAATCGGCTCGGCTGGCTCGATCTTGTCGATCGGGTCCGTCGGCTCGGTTCTGTCGGTCGGGTCGGCCGGCTCGATCCTTTCCATCGGGTCGGCCGGTTCGATCTTTTCGATACTTTCGGTGCTCGGCATCGGCACAATCTTGTCGGCCCGGACGAAGGGGGCAATCGCCTCGCCCAGGACCGACGGCGGACCGCACCAAGGCCGACGCAAGAGCGCACGCGACTCAGAGCCCGTGGCTCGCCGCCTGTCGATCGTCCGATGACGGATAGTCCGATGACGGATAGTCCGATGACGGATAGTCCGGCCCTCAGCGCGCTCTCGGCTGTGACGTCGACCGGTGAGGACGTCGCCACCAGGCTGTTGGCCGATGGCTACGTGGTCGTCACTGACATGATGTCCGACGCCGATGTCCAGACAGCGCGGGCGGACCTAGGCCGCGTTCTTGAGTCGACGAAGACAGGCCGGAACGCGTTCGAGGGGTACTCGACCCAGCGGGTCTACGCGCTGTTCGCGAAGACCAGGACGTTCGACCGGGCGGCCACCCATCCGCTTTTGCTCGACGTGCTTGACCGGGTGCTCGGTTTTTACCAGCTCAGTGCCCCGGTTGGGATCAGGATCGGGCCGGGGGAGAAAGCTCAGATACTTCACCGCGACGACGCGATCTACCCGCTGCCCAAGCCGCATCCGCTGGTCGTGGTCAATACCATGTGGCCGCTCGACCCATTCACCGAGGAGAACGGCGCGACCAGATTCGTGGCGGGCAGCCATCGCTGGGAACCCGACCGGCATCCGACCGACGCCGACAAGGTGACGATGGCGACCATGACGCCCGGCTCGGCCATGTTCTATCTCGGCAGCCTCTGGCACGGCGGCGGCGCGAACCAGACGAGCAAGCCCAGGCTCGGTGTGATTCTCGAGTACGCGGCGGCCTGGCTCCGCCCGCAGGAGAACCACTGCCTGGCCGTGCCACCCGACACTGTCAGGCAGTTGCCTCAGCGCCTGCAAGAACTACTCGGCTACAACATCTATCCGCCATTCGTCGGCTACGTTGACGGCAGCCACCCGCTCAAGGTGCTGCGTAGCTAGTCCCCATCGCCGCGGCCACCCCGGCTAGCGTGCGGTCGGCGACGGCGCTGGCCACGGCATTGCCACGGGCCAGGACCGATCTCAGGTAGCCGGGGTCGGACGCCAGCTCGGCTCGCCTGGCCCTGATCGGGCGGAAGAACTCATTGACCGACTCGGTCACCACCCGCTTCAGCTCGGCCGCCCCGCCGGCGCCGATCTCAGCAGCCAAACCGTCGGGTTCACGCCCCTGGCAGAGCGCGGCGAGCAGCACCAGGCTCGACACCTCGGGTCGCGCGGCCGGCTCGTAGCTGACATGGCGCAGCGAGTCCGTCTTGGCCCGCCGCAGCAGCCGCGCCGTCTCGTCAGCCGTGGCCGACAGCGCGATCGCGTTGGCGCGGCTCTTGGACATCTTCCGCCCGTCAACGCCGAGCAGGTTCGGCGCGTCCGACAGCAGCGCATCTGGTATCGGGAAGAACCCCCCGTAACGTTCATTGAAACGGCGCGCGACCGTCCTGGCTACCTCAAGGTGCGGCAGTTGGTCCTGGCCGACTGGCACCAGATCGGCCTTGCAGAACAAGATGTCGGCGGCCTGGTGGACAGGGTAGGTGAGCATGAGCCCGCTGACCTTGTCCTGGCTTGACTGCTTGATGTCATCTTTCACCGTGGGGTTGCGCTGCAGTTCGGTCACCGAGACCAGCGAAAGGAACGGCAGCATTAGCTGGTTCAGCGCGGGTACCGCGCTGTGCGTGAAGATCGTCGTCGCCTCCGGGTCGACGCCGATCGCGAGGTAGTCGGCGACCAGCCCGGCTACGTGCTCGCTCAGCCGGTCTGCGACATCGCGGTCGGTGAGCACCTGGTAGTCGGCGATCAGGATGAACAGCTCCGATCCCGCCCGTTGCAGCCTGAGCCGGTTCGCCAGCGTGCCGAAGTAGTGGCCGAGATGCAACGGCCCCGTCGGCCGGTCTCCGGTCAGCACGGTGAACCGCGACGCGTCGCCGGCGATCACGGCCTCAAGCTCGGCACTCCGCCGCTGAGCCGCGCGGAGCGATGCGGACCCGACAGGATCCGCCGGCTGAGCGGCCGCCGGTGCGATGAGTGAGTGGGTCACGGGTAGCTCCTTATCCTCGGGGGAGCTGACCGGCTCGCGCGACCCGTTCACAATTAAGAAGGGCCGTCCAGCCGGACGGCCCCGCGCGCGCGTACGCAAACTGCCGTCCTAGGACGGCCACCACGCCACGCGCGACATATGACTCATGAGTTCATGATACCGCCGGCCGCTAGCGTCGCCACAGATCGGTGATCGCCAGGCCTAGCTCGGTGAGCATGCGCCGCAGCAATGGCAGCGAGAGGCCAATGACGTTGCTCGGATCGCCGTCGATCCCATCGATGAAAGGCGCACCAAGCCCTTCGAGGCTGAAGGCGCCCGCCATGGCGGTCGGTTCTCCGGCGGCCACATAGGCAGCGATCTCGGCCTCGGTCGGTGTCCCGAAGCGCACCGTTGTCTGGCCGACGCCGCGAACTACCCGACCGGTGCGGCCCTCGATCAGGCAGTGCCCGGTGAACAACGTCCCTTGCCGCCCGGCCATCCGCCGCCACAGATCGGCGGCTTGGTCGGCGGATGCCGGCTTGCCGTAGGCGACGCGGTCGAAGTCGAGGAGCGAGTCGCACCCGAGCACGAGCGCCTCGGGCCGGTCTGCGGCTACGACAGTCGCCTTCCGCTCGGCGAGCAACCCGACCATCGCGGGCGTGCTGAGCCCGTAGTCGGTCGTCTCGTCCACGCCGCTGGTGACAACCTCAGGGTCCATGCCCGCGTTCCGCAAGACCCGCAGCCGGGCGGGCGACGAGGACGCGAGCACGAACGAAATCCGACTAGCTCGCGTCACGCCTGAATCGTAACAACGTCGCCCAGGCCCGCTCACCCCGCGACACGGGCGATGGCTTCTTGCGTGCCGAGCCGCATAGCGTGACGTGATGAGGTCACGAATCCTAGCAGTGGCGGTCGCGCTTCTTACGCAAGCCCAATGCGTCAACCCGGAAGGAGCACGGCTATTACCACAGCTAGCAGGGATCGCAGTCGGTTTGGCTCGCTGAGTGGGTGCGCTTGAGGTTCCTGATGCTATGAGCCGTAGTCGCCAGCGTGATCAGGCCAGCAAGAGCGACTGACACGCCGGTGCCGATGCCGGAGAAGGGCAGAATATCGGTGAAAATTAGCACTCCGCCCAGTCCGATTGTCCCGATGCCGAACAAGATGGCGGAAGCCTTGGCGGCCTGATTCGTCGCGGTCTTCTCTGCTGCGGAGAGCGCGAGTTGCCTGGCCTCAACGAGCCGTCGCCTGGCCCATTCGTACTCGATCGCGAAGACGGCAAGCGCCAGCGCGATCACCACGATGCCAGGCCCAGGCGCGACAAGCAGGACGACGCCCAGGGCCAGGAGGATGATGCCGACCACGGTGATGGCGATCCGTCTCAGCAGCCTGGCAAGGTCAGTCATTTCATCATCAGGCTAACGCCGGTTCTAAAGAGGACGTGCAGGCCAGAGGTGGGCTGGGGTGCACGCCGGTCAGTGGGTGACGCCAGCGAGGGACAGCCCGACGACTCCGGCCACGACCAGCCCGATGGAAACGATCTTGAGCGCGGACGCCGACTCGTCGAGTATCACAATCCCGACCGCGGCGGTACCGACCGCGCCGATGCCAGTCCACGCCGCGTACGCGGCGCCGACCTCGAGCCTGCGCAGAGCGAGGGTCAGCAGGCCGAAGCTGATCAGCGCGCATATCGCGAATCCCGCAGTCGGCCACAACCGGGTAAAGCCGTGACTTTGCTTCAGCAAGACGGCGAATCCGGTCTCGAACAACCCGGCAGTCACAATAAGGAACCAAGCCACGAGCCCACCCCCGCCCAGCCGTCTCCTTAATCACGAAGTCCTGCCATGAATCCGCGAGCCTAAACTCCCTAGTGAACCGCCCATTGGGTGATGACACGTGATAATAAAACAGCTACTGTCAAGAATTGATGTCATTAGTGCATACGCGAAGGGAGTTAGTACTCAACCCCGGCAACACCGACGTCGACCTGGCAACCGTCAGCGCCACCGTCACCTACACCTGAACCTGCACCGATACTAGCGCCCCCGAAGTGGGTGACGGGGCATGCCAGCAACTCGAGGCCGTGCGCTGCCCGCGCCGACAACTAGACGAGCCAAAGTCGGGTCATGATCATGTAGTCTTTTCCGTCGAGGTAGGCTTTTCCGCAAATAGGACGGAAAACACTACGTCGACGGAAAACCCTACGTCACGACTTTACGTCCTGCCGCAATCGTCACGCCAGCCACAGCTGATCTCGCTGGACTGGCGGCTTAGCGCGAAGAACTCCACCGCGCAACCACGCCAAATGCCCTAAACCGGGCAATCCATCGGCTCAAGCCGCGCCGCTCCCGCGATGGATCCGGCAACCCATCGCGGAAACCGGGTGTGAAACCCCGATTCCATCGCGCGCCCCGACGCCGGCGCCAGGTGGATCGCCGCATCCACCCCGTTTTCGGGCAGGAACTCGGCCGCGCCCGTGATCCCGATCGGACCAGGGTCTTTGCAAGGTCGCGTCGGACGGACTGACCGGAGTGCTTGGGGTTGCCGGGCTTTCCGGGTTAGCCGGGTCCGGCCGGCGGAGCAAGTGCGCCAGAAAGGGGCAGCTGCGCCCGGCTCGGCGGGTGGCGGCCCGCAACGACAACGTTGGACCGTCACTGTCGTTCCAGCTCAGGTCGCGACGACAGCGTTGGACCGTCACTGTCGTCCGTACGACAGCACCCGCTACTTTGCTGTCGTCGGGCGGCGCGCGCGGAGCCAGGCCAGCGTCGAAGTAACCTGCCCAAACCACTCAAACCGGCCGACATGGGATCCGTGCCGATGGACAATGCAAAAGACCCTACCGATCGGACCGGTCGGCGGCCATTGGTGCGATGTCATGCGATCAGCATGCGAGGCATCGGCCGCCGCCGGGATTAGCGCCACCACTCAGATTGGCGCCCCAAGGTACTCATTCCGGCCGCCATTCACTACGCGGAGCCCCATCGTTTGGCTCGACGATAGGGGGCTACGTGAGTTGTGCGGGGTTGACGCCCATGCCGCCTGCGGCGCTGCTCTCGTAGGCGGCGAGCGCGAATCGCAGCACGTCGACTGCCTCGTGATCGCTCCACAGCAGCGGGCCTTCGCCGGTGCGCAGCCAGCGCAGCCAGTGCTTGCCTGAGTCGCGGAAACTGCTTGCCCAGTCGTCGTCGAGCGCGTGGTAGCCGCGCATCTCGCCGTCGGCGTAGACCTCGAGGCTTGGCTGCTGAATGCCGCGTCCCGTGACGCGGTTAACTCGCGCGAAGCCTTTACTCCCGGTGATCTCCCAGCGCTCGTCGTTGGTGTAATAGTCGGACCGCAGGTACATGTCGATCGCGACGGTGATGTCCCACACCCCGCGGATTCCGCTGGTGTGCTCCCAGCTGATCACGCTCGGCGCGTCGAGGTCCACGCCGGAACCGACGTGAGTCGTGCCGATCCACGCCCGCACCTCTTTAATGGGGCCGAACAGCCAGATCGCGGTCGCTAGCTTGTGCCAGCCGTCGTCGAAGACCATGATGCCGCGACCGCGCTTCATCTGCTCCCACTGCCAAAGCCAGCTACTGAGCGGCACGTCCCAGCCGCCGTGAGCGCTGCCGACCATCTTGATGTGGTAGCCGACGACGTCGCCGATGGCGCCCGACTCGACCGTCTCCTTGAGCTTGATCAGCGGCTGGTAAAACAGGTAGTTCTCCATCACCCGCAGCACCCGGCCGCCGGTCTTGGCGGCATCGAGCATCCGCTGGGCGTCGAGCAGGTCGCTGCACATCGGCTTTTGCAGGTTGACATGCCAGCCGTAGCCGAGCATCTCGACAACGCCGTCGGCGTGCAGTTGCACCGGCAACAGCGCCTCAACCGCGTCGACCTCGATGCCGCTTTCGGCAAGCTCGGCTGCCGATGCGAAGGTCTTGGCGGCTGGCCAGTCGGCCTGGCGCTGGGCCCGGCGCTCCTCGTCTGGATCTACGAGCGCGACAACCTCAACGTCGGGGTTGCCGATGTAGCCCAGGACGTTCAGGTCATAGATGCGGCCGAGGCCGACGAAGGCTGACCTGACCGGGCGATCATAGGGGACGAAGGGCATCCAGGACGCGGCCGGTGGTCGGCTACGCCGCTATGGCTTGCGGGTGGCCGATCGACAGGCCAGTCTCGCCGTCGAAGAACTGGAGGTTCGACGTCTGGACGGCAAGCTCGATCGGCTGCCCGGCCCCGATCGTGCTACGCGCCGCGACCCGCGCGGTCCACAGCGACTTGCCGCCGCCCAGCGGCAGCGCCTCGTCGACGTCGGAGTCGCTGGCCGTGGCGGTCTGGCCGAGCGCCGCATGCTTGACCGGCGCGGCGTCGATCCTGAACAGCACGTGCATCTCGGTGCCCAGCGCCTCGGTCACGTCAGCCCTGGCCGAGATGCGCGGCCAGGACGGGTCGGCCAGGCTGCCGTCCTCGAAGTCGGACGGCCTGATGCCCACGATGAGCTCGCGGTCGAAGTAGTTGTCCAGGCCAGGACGGGCGCTGAGCAGGTCTTGCGAGATCGGCAGGCGGTAGTCAGCGAACACCACGGCCGGGCCGTTGTCGCGCGCCAGCGTGCCATAAGCGAAGTTCATCGCCGGGGAGCCCATGAAGCCGGCCACGAACAGGTTCACCGGGGAATTGAACAGCGTCTGCGGGCTGTCGACCTGCTGCAGCTTGCCATCCCGCATCACGCACACTCGCTGGCCGAGCGTCATGGCCTCGACCTGGTCGTGCGTGACGTACACGGTGGTGACCCCGAGGCGTTCGTGCAGTTGAGACAGCGACGCCCGCATCGATACCCGCAGCTTGGCGTCCAGGTTCGACAGCGGTTCGTCCATGAGGAAAGCCTGTGGCTCCCGCACGATCGCCCGGCCCATCGCCACCCGCTGCCGCTGACCGCCGGACAGTGCCGCTGGCTTGCGCTTGAGGTACTCCGACAGTCCGAGCAGCGCAGCTACCTCGCTGACCCGGCGCTTGATCTCGTCCTTCGGCGTCTTTCGCTGCTGCAGCCCGAACGCCAGGTTCTGCTCGACGGTCATGTGCGGGTACAGCGCGTAGTTCTGGAACACCATCGCGATGTCCCTGTCCTTGGGCGGCAGGTCGTTCACCACGCGCGAGCCGATCGAGATCGTTCCCGATGTGATGTCCTCAAGGCCGGCGATCGACCTGAGTGCGGTTGACTTGCCGCAGCCAGATGGGCCGACCAGCACCATGAACTCGCCGTCGGCGATGTCCAGGCTTAGCTCGTCGATCCCGCGAACCGCGCCAGGATATTCCTTGGTCACATGGTCAAGAACGATCTCACCCACTGGACATCCCTTCACTAGCCGACGACGGGATCAAGCCCGAGTAGCTGGGCCGCCGCCTGGCTGCTCGCACTAGTTGCCCCGAACGTTGCAAGATATACCTCAGCAGGAGGATGCCACACGGGCAGGCCCATTTCGACAATAACGGCATCTGGCCTCGCGGTCAGCAGCAGGCGCACCACGTCCTGGGCGACCGGATAGCGGTGGGCGTCGCGTACCACGACGAGCAGCGGGCCGTCGCGGGCGTCCGCGAGCACCGCCTGTACGTCGGCCGTCGCCGGGCCGCCAGCGCCGTCGGGCGTCGTGGCGAGCCGGCGTATCCTGGCGGCCGGCACCCAGCTTCCCAGCCCCCATGGCACGGTGCCGACCGCGATATTCGACGGCGGCACCAGCTCGACGAGCAGCGGGTCAACCAGCCTCCCTGGCGTCCCGTCAAGCCGGATCGCGCGCATCGCCGCGACGAGGCCGACATCGCTGCCGCCGGTGCCGGCTGACGCCGGCGGCCTGGCGGCGGCCCAGAACCGCAGGTCGGCCACCCGTGCGGCCGACTCCTCCAGCCTGGCGGCAGGAAGCTGACCCGACCTGACGGCGGCGACCAGCGCGTCACGAATTTCGCGGTAGGTCGGCTCATCGGTGTCGCGGCCGAAGCACAGCAGATCGGTACCCGCCGCGACAGCGAGCACCGCCGCCCGCGCGATGCCGAACGGGCCGCTGACCGCTCGCATCTCGAGCGCGTCGGACACGATCACGCCGGTGAACCCGAGCTCGCCGCGCAGCAGGCCGGTCAGTGCCGCTGCCGAGAGCGAAGCGGGCAGGTCGCCGGTCAGCCCGGGCACCCGCAGGTGGCCGGGCATCACGGCGCGGACGCCCGCGGTGATCGCGGCGGCAAAAGGCGGCAGGTCCCTGCGCTTGACCACGTCGAAGGAGCCTTCGACCGCCGCGATCACGTCATGGCTGTCATTGCTTGTGCTGCCGTGGCCGGGGAAGTGCTTGGCGCAGGCCGCGACGCCTGAGGCCTGCAGGCCGGTCACGGCCGCGGCCGCGTGCCGCGCCACCAGATCGGTGTCGGGGCCGAACGACCTAGTGCCGATCACCGGATTGTCGGCCGCGGTGTTCACGTCTACGGACGGCGCCAGGTTCAAGTTCACGCCGAGCGCGGCGAGGTCAGCGCCGAGCGCACGATAGACGGACTCGGTCAGCGCGACGTCGTCGACGGCGCCGAGCGCCGCGTTGCCCGGATATGGCGATCCCGTCAGGTGCGCGACCCTGGTGACGTCGCCGCCCTCTTCGTCGATCGCGACGATCGGCTCGTCGGCGGCTGCCCGCAGCGAGGCGATCAGCTCGGCGAGCTGCCCGGTGCCAGCGATGTTCGGGCCGAACACCGTTACTCCGGCGAGCCCGTCGCGGAGTGCGTCTATCACCCAGGCCGGTGCCGAGGACCCGCGGAACGGCGGGATCAGGACGGCGTCGGCGAGCTTGTCAAGCGATGGATCGAGGGTACGTTTTTCCCCGCCCAGCCCGCCCTTCAACCCTTCACCGCCCCGGCTACCAGCCCGCCGACAAGCCTCCGCCTGACCGCGAGGAAGAACAGCATCACCGGGATCGTGTACAAGGTGGCTGCGGCCATGATCGGCCCCCACTGCGCGCCGCCGCGCCCGAAGAAGTACGTGACGTAGATCGGCAGCGTGTAGATCGAGTGCGTCTGGCCGAGGAAAGTCAGCGCGACGATGAACTCGTTGTACGCGGTGATGAACGCGAAGATGCTGGTCGCGACCAGGCCCGGAGCTACCAGCGGGAACAGGATGCGCCAGAAGATGCGCGGTGCCGACGCCCCGTCGATGGCCGCGGCCTCGTCGAGTTCGCGTGGCACCGTTGCCACGAAGTTGCGCAGCATCCAGATCGACACCGGCAGCGCCTGGGCGGCGTAGACGACGATCAGGCCGATCAGGTTCTGCGTTAGGTTCAGCTTCGAGAAGTCGAGGAACAACGCGATGATCAGCGCCTGGCCGGGAATCATCTGGACGATCAGCAGCATGATCAAGAACGACGCGCGGAACCTGAACCTGAACCTCGCCACCGCGACCGCGGCGAGTAGCGAAAGCAGGGCAGCGAGCAGCACTGTAGTGAGCGCGACAGCCAGGCTATTGCGGAAGAACAGGAAGACCGAGCCGATGCCTGATGCCTGCCCGCCGACCACGGTCGTGAAGTTACCGATGGTCGGATGGGTGGGCAGCAGGTGCGGGGTCTGGCTGTAGATCTCCTGCGATGGCTTGAAAGCCGTGCTGATCATCCACAGCACGGGAAACAACGTGAGGAGCGCGACAAGGACGCCGGTGCCGTTGAGCGTCAGGGCCTTGAGTCTCTTGGCTGTACTGGTCATGTGAGGGCCCCCTGCCGAACTGAGGCGCGGACGTAGCCGACGGTGACAACCAGCAAGATCAGCGTGAAGATCAGTGCGAGCGCGCCGCCCAGACTGTAGCTGGGCGGGAACTGGAACGCCTTGTCGTATATGTAAAGCGACAGGTTGAACTCGTCGCGGTTGCCTGGGAACCCGGTCAGCAGGTAGGTCTGGGTGAAGATGTTGAAGTCCCAGATCACCGAGAAGAGCAGCAGCACCAGGAAGATCGGCTTGAGCAGCGGGTAGGTGATCTGCCTGAACACCCGTATGGGACCGGCACCGTCCACCCGCGCGGCCTCGTAGAGTTCGGCCGGGACCGTCTTGAGCCCGGCGAGCACGGCGACCGCGATGAACGGGAACGCCTGCCAGACGACGAGCAGCAGGAGCACGGTGTACGCGTGGAACGCGTCGGTCGTCGTCCAGTTGAACCCGGCCCAGTTGGTGTTCCCGACCAGCCAGTGCGGCAGCCTGCTCAGCGCCCAGTCGACCAGCCCGCCGTCCGGGTTGAAGATCCAGTAGAACAGCACGCTTGCCGCGACCGGCGGCACCGACCAGGCGAGCAGCGCGGCCGTGCTGACGAACGCGGCCATCTTCTTGCCGAGCCGGTTGAGCAGCAGCCCGACTAGCGTGCCTACCACCAGCGTGAGCGGTACGGCGATGGCAGCGAACAGCACGGTGATCCGCAGCGACAGCCAGAACTCAGGATCGGTGAACGTCTGGGTGAAGTTGGCGAACCCCACCCACTGGGTCGGTGCCGCCCCCGTGATCTGCGGCAAGCCGTAATTCTGGAAGGAGTAGACAACGACCTGGATCAGCGGCCAGAGCAGCACGAGACCCATGCCGACCAGCGCCGGCCCGAGCAGCAGGTACGGCGCGAGCCTGTGCCGTCTGACGAACGCAGCCAGCCCGTCGCCTGGGCCGGTGCGCTGCCGCGACGTCGGCGCGCGACCGCTCAGCGCACCCGCGTGACGCTCCACCGTGTCAGTCATCACCACCGCCGTGTGCTCATTCGACGGGCGTCACGCCCGGAGAGAAGACAAGCCAGTTATAGAAAGATCCCAGCCGGCGCGCCTTGCGTTCGGAGCAGGAACGCCGGCCGGGACCTCGTTCTTTGGTTAATGCCGTCAGGATTCGCTGCCCGTGTTCAGCACATTCTGCAGTTGGGTGTTGGCCTTGTTGACTGTCGCCGTGAAGTTAGCGCCCTGCATGATGGCCTTCATCATTGTCGGGATGATCGCGTCGGTCGTGTCGGCGGTCGTCCAGTTCTTGGAGTTCAGCGGTGAGATCTGGGTGAAGCCGGCCGCCTTGGCGAAGCCAGAGAGCACCGGGCTGCTCGAGTACGCCGGGTTGGATAGCTGAGTGGTGAACTCAGGGAAGAATCCCTGCGAGTTGGCGAACGTGGTGGCGTTGGACGGGCTGTCCATCACCGTGATCAGGTCCCAGGCCGCCGCCTGGTTCGGGCTCTTGGCCCAGACGCCGAGGTCGGAGCCGCCGGAGAAGGCTGGTGCCGGGGCTGGGCCGTTCTGGCTCGGGATCGGGAACGAAGCCCAGTCGGCTTCATACTTCTTGCTGACCGCGGTCAGTTCCGCCGAGGCCCAGGGGCCGTCGATGTACATGTCCAGCCTGCCTTCGGCGAAGTCCTGGTTCGAGCCGCCCGACGTGGCGCCGGGCGCGCCGAGCTCGGTCTGCCCGACGTACTTGGACGGCGACACGTGCTGGGTCAGGAACAGGTCGGCGTAGAACTTGATGCCTGCCTCCGACGCGGGGCTGTTCAGCTCGGCTGTCCACTTGCCGTTCTGCTGTACAGCAACCTGGCCGCCAGCGCCCCAGATGAAGCTGACGATCGCGTTGGTGTAGTTGCTCGGCGCGCCGAGTCCGTATGTCCCCGGGTACTTCTTCATCAGCAGCTTGGCGTCCGACAGCAGCTGCGCCCAGGTGGTGGGCGCGGCGGTGATGCCGGCCTTGGAGAACTGGTCCTTGCGGTACCAGATGCCCCGGACTCCGCCGAACCAGGGCACGGCGTAGTTCGTGGTGCCGATCGTGTCGTTGACGAGGTTGCCCTTGATCAGCGAGGTGCCAGGCGACCAGGCCGTGACGTCGGATGTAATGTTCGCGAGCGCGCCCTGCGACGCGATGCCCGGCGTGTCGGTGTTGCCGAGCTCAGTGATGTCGGGTCCGCCCTTGCCGCTGGTCAGGGCGTTAGTCCAGTCGGCGACCCGGTTACCCCACGGGACCCAGTTCACGACGACCTTGGTGTTCTTGTATGCGGGGAACTGCTTGTGGAACTGACTGACGACGCCGTTCATCCAGGTGACCTGTGACGGTACGGATCCGCCCATCCGCCACACGACCAGCTTGGCCGGTGCGGCAGAAGCCGACTTGGAGCTGCTGCTCGACGAGCACGCGGATGCGACGCCTGCGAGCACGACGACAGCGCCGACCGCGGCTGCCGATCTGGTGATATTCACTGCTCGATCTCCCTTCCCGGCCCTATCTGGGCAGACCACTAGGGTGGGCTTGCGGCCTGGTGGTTTGAGCCGCTACGTAGTCTGGAATGAAACTAACAGGAAACTTTCCTATAAGATAGAGTTCGTTGCAAGATTGAGATAACCGAGATACAGGCAACACGTCGGCCTGGTGACATGCCGGGCGAGTGGCTCGGCTTGGCGGAACGGGGCGGGCGTATGAACAGTGGACGGGACGTGATGCAGAGGCGGCCGGGGACTCCTAGTTTGCTGCGTGAGCTGAACGACCGGGCCGCGCTTGAGTTGCTCCTCACCGACGGACCGATGACGCGGGCGCAGCTCGGTCAGCGCACCGGGCTTTCCAAGGTGACCGCGTCCCAGCTGCTTGCCAGGCTGGAAGACCGCGGTCTGGTCGAAGTCGTCGGCGAGCAGGCTGGCGGCCGCGGGCCGAACGCGGCTATCTACGCGGTCGTGCCGTCGTCCGCCTACGTCGCCGGGCTGCACGTCGAGGCTGACGAGGTCAGCGCCGGGGTCGCCGACGTCACCGGGCGGGTGATCACCGAGATCTCGGTTGACCCGAATGGCTCGGCCAACCCGGTCGAGCTTGTGCG
Source organism: Streptosporangiaceae bacterium (assembly GCA_035553055.1). Lineage (GTDB taxonomy): Bacteria > Actinomycetota > Actinomycetes > Streptosporangiales > Streptosporangiaceae > Chersky-822. The sequence continues at coordinate 13,808 of DATNEK010000218.1, forward strand.
CGGCGCGGTCGCCACCGCCTGCAACGCGGCTGGCATCTCGACCGAGGCGCTGCGCGCGTTCGTCATCGGCACGCCTGGCGTGCTCGACCCTCGTACCGGCGATCTCAGGCTCGCGGTCAACCTGCCTGCCTGGCACGAAGGCGTGCACGAGGCGCTCGCCGCGGACCTCGGGCGCCCCGTCACGATCGAGAACGACGTGAACCTGGCGGCAATGGCCGAGCGAGCGGTTGGCGCCGCCAAGGGCGCGGACGACTTCGCGCTCGTCTGGATCGGCGTTGGCCTGGGCCTCGCGACCGTGCTCGGCGGCCGAGTACACCGCGGTGTCGGCGGCGCCGCCGGCGAGATCGGCTACCTACCGGTGCCAGGCGCCAGGCTGCTGACCGACCTGACCCACCCGGCCACCGGAGCGTTCCAGTCCCTGGTCGGAGCCCAGGCGGTCCTGCCGCTGGCTGCCGGTCTCGGGTTCGCCGCGCAGTCGGCGGCGGGCGCGGTCAGGCTGGCGGTCGACGCGGCCGTGAACGGTGACCAACACGGGCAGGAGTTCCTCGCCGAGCTAGCCAGCCGGGTCGCCACCGGGGTCGCGGCGATCTCCGTCGTGCTCGACCCAGGACTTGTCGTGCTCGGCGGCGAGATTGGCCTGGCTGGCGGCGAGCCATTGGCCATCCGGGTAGCCGCCGAGGTCGGCCGGATCTGCCCGGCCCGCCCGCAGGTTGTCCCGACCGCAGTCAGCGGCGGCCCGGTCCTGCGCGGTGCCATCTTCGCGGCTGTCGACCGCGCGCGATCCGAGCTGCTGGCGTCGGTCGCGAGCTTATCCCCGGCAGCCGGCTAGGCCGCCTTGGGAGGTTAGGCCGAGCTGGTGAGCCCAGCGGCGCACGCATTCGGCGAAGAAGGCCTCGCGGTCACCCGGCTCCTCGCTGACGACATTGTGAAACTGACCGAACAGCTCGAACGAGATCACCCCGAACAACGCTGACCAGACCATGAGGCCGGTCTGGATCGACGAATCGGAGATTTCGGCCTGGAACACGTCGCGTACTGGCCGGAGCGCAGCCGACCAGGCGGAGCGCCCTTCGTCGGCCGTAGTGACCTCACGCCGCTCGGCGGACTCGATGAGGATCAGGACCAGGAGGTTGGACACCCGGCTGGCGGGCGCGATCGTGTCGGTAGGTGCTACGTAGCCCGGCACGGGCGAACCATAGATGAGGGCGTACTCATTCGGGTTGGCGATGGCCCAGGTCCTGACCGCGGTGCAGACGACAGCCCACCGTCCCGGCAGATCGGTGCGGTCAACCGTGGCCTCGGCGGTCTCCGCCGCCGCGCCGAGCGAGTCGTAGGCCTCGATGATCAGCTTGGTCAGCAGCTCGTCGCGGCTTGCGACATAGCGGTAGACAGCCGATGAGGCCATGCCGAGGTCGCGGGCGATCGCGCGCAAGCTGAGGCCCGAGGCTCCCTCGGTCGCCAGGTAGCGGCGGCCGGCGTCGAGTATCTCGCCGGTGATTTCTGCCCTGGCCCGCGCCCGCGCCGTGCGCGCCGCGGACGGCGCGGACGCGGCAGTGCGGCCTGGTTCCTGTGTCGGCATGCCGAAATCCTGCCACGAAACAAGAGCAGTAGCAACAAACCAGAGCGGTGCTCTTGACTGAACGACGGCTATGAGGCAGGCTTTCCGAATGGAGAGCAGCGCTCTCCATTCGGAGCGATTGACCTCGCGGAGGCGGAGATGAAGCACGTAGTTGTGGGTGCCGGGCCGATCGGATCAGGCGTGGCCACGGCGCTGGCCGAGCGCGATCACGAGGTCACAGTTGTCACCAGGTCAGGCTCAGGTCCGACGCGAGCCGGCGTCCAGCGGGTAGCGGCCGACGCGGCCGACGCTGCGGAGATGGCGAAGCTCGCCGATGGCGCTGCGGCGATTTACAACTGCGCGAACCCGCCGTATCACAAGTGGTCGGCGATGTGGCCGCCGATCGCCCACTCGCTGCTCGGCGCGGCCGAGCGATCGGGTGCCGTGCTCGTAACGATCTCCAACCTGTACGGCTACGGCCCGGCCCGCGCCTCGCTCGGTGTCGCCGGCTATGACGCCGGGCATCCGATGACCGAGGCCACCCCGCTCGCCGCTACCGGCAAGAAAGGCAAGGTACGCGCCCAGATGTGGCGCGACGCGCTGGCGGCACACGAGGCCGGGCAGGTCAGAGCGGTCGAGATCAGGGCGTCGGACTACGTCGGTCCTGGCGCCAATGCCGTGCTCGGCGAGCGCGTCATGCCGAGAGTTCTGCGCGGGCAGCCGGTCACGATGATCGGCAGGACCGACCGGCTGCACACCTGGTCGTTCACCGACGACGTGGTCGCCATGGCCGTGCTCGCCGGGACCGACTCGCGTGCCTGGGGACGGGTGTGGCACGTCCCGTCGACCGAGCCGCGCACACAGCGGCAGGCGGTAGACGACCTCGCCAGGGCGGCCAAGGTCAAGCCGGTGCCGGTGCGGGCGGTGCCTGGCGCCGTGCTGTACGGGCTCGGTGTCGTGTCGCCGCTGATGCGCGAGCTCAGGGAGACCGAATACCAGTTCCGTGAGGACTTCGTGATGGATTCGACCGCGGCGAGGCAGGCTTTCGGGCTCGATCCAACCCCGTGGGATTTCGTTCTCAAAGCGGTTTTGGGCGCCTGGGACAAGCCGGAACAGCCTGCCTAGAATTCTCCCTCGCCCGCGGCCGCCACCGCCCGGTCGGTCAGCGGGTCGGACTGGCCGTCAAAATACTGGTCGAGTACCTGGCCGAACAGCGTCTGGCCCGGATCGGCGTGCCTGAACAGCGTCATCGACGAGCGCAGTTTGGTCGCGTCGATGTCGCCGAAGACGCGTTCGGCCGTACTGCCGGTGAGCTTGGTGAGAATCCGCGCGCAGTCGGTCAGTCGCGGGCCGAGCACCGGATGGCGCAGGTACGCCCTCGCCTCGGCGAGCGATCTGATCGCATAGGTCCGCGACGTCGGGCTGAATCCGAGACCCGCGATCTGCGGGAACACGAACCACATCCAGTGGCCGGTTTTCCTGCCCGCCCGCAACTCGGCGACCGCGCGCTGATACGTGCCGCCTGAGTCCTGCGCGACAGCGAACCGGCGAAGGTCGTAGGGATCGGCTGAGTTCGCCGCTGTCATGTCCGAACCGCGTTCCCTGGTCCAAGCGGAATGGTGGCCGACGCGGCCAGGACCGGCACGTCGACCCCTGCCCGCACCGGAACCGTATCTGGGTACTTGAGTCCGCTGCCGGTGTTGAGCACGACGACCTCGTCGCGTTCGATCAGCC
>DATNEK010000219.1:0-53913 GCA_035553055.1 Streptosporangiaceae bacterium
CGGTGGTCACGACCGGATGATCTCTCCTCGCCAGAAGGCCCTGATCCGCCCGATCGTCCCGGTTCGTGGTCACCGCTGGGTGATCTCAGGTCTTCGGGAGGCCCTGGCCGACGTGGTGGCCCGGGCCCGAGGCCATTGCCGGGTGGTCCTTGGTGCCGGGGTGGCGGTCCTGGGCCGTGCTTGGTGCAGGCGTGGGCGGCGGCGCGGCCGTCGGGGTCGGTCAGGGTCAGGCACCAGGCGGCGCCTGGTGCTGCGGCGAGGCGGTCGGCGAGGTCGCGGCAGGTCTGGGCGTCGACGCGGCCGAGCCCGGCGACCTCTCCTGGGCGGTTGGTGGTGCCGAGCCAGGTGGCCAGCGGCAGGGTCAGGTGCACCGACCCGCCCAGACCCGCCACACCACCCACGCCGCCCGGGCAGCCGCAGCCCGGTGGCCCGGTGCCCGGGGCCGGCGGGAGCGGCCCGGCGTCACCGGAGTTCGCGTCACCGGGTGGGGGCGGGATGAGGGTCTGCGGGTCGCGGCCGTTGAGCAGGGCGGCGTACACCGCCGCGCGGAGCTGGTCCAGGGTGCCTTCGGCGCCGGCGTCCTTGACCGTGCGGGCGATCGCGGTGAGTCTTTGGTCGCAGATCGACAGATCAGGCTGAACTTCAGGCCGCCATCTCCTTGATCTGCTCGATCAAGGCCACCCGCTCCCTGTGCGTGTGCGCGATAGGCGCGACGTTCAGCGTGGTGACTCCCGATTCTCTGTAGGCCGCGAGGCGCTCCGCAACCTGGGACTTGGTGCCGATCAGCGAGATCCCCTCAAGCAGCGACCTCGGCACAAGCGCGGCCGCCTCATCCTTGCGGCCGTCGAGGTAGGCGTCCTGGATCGCGATCGCCTCGTCCGGGTAACCGTAGTCCGAGGCCAGCTTCGTGTAGAAGTTCTGCCCGCGTGCGCCCATGCCGCCGACGTACAGCGCCATGACCGGCCGACTCAGGTCAACGTAGTCGGCGACGTCGTCGCCGATCGCGAGCGTCGCCTGTGCGATCACGTCAAGGGGCGGAAGCGAGGGATCACGCTTGGTCTTGCCAGCGGCCACTGCCGCGCCCCAGATCCCCGCCGCCTTCTCAGGGAAGTAGAAGATCGGCTGCCAGCCCTCGGCGAGTTCGGCCGTCATTTCGGTGTTCTTCGGCCCGACCGCGGCCACGAAGATCGGGATCCTATCCCTGACCGGGTGGTTGATGATCTTCAGCGCCTTGCCGAGACCGGTGCCCTGGCCGGGCGGCAACGGGATCTTGTAGTTCTTGCCTTCGTAGACCAAGCGCTCGCGGCGCCAGACGGCGCGGCAGATCTCGATCGTCTCGCGGGTACGTGCGACCGGGGCGTCGTAGGGCACCCCGTGCCACCCCTCGATTACCTGCGGCCCAGAGACCCCTATCCCCAGGTTGAACCGCCCGTTAGAGACGAAGTCGAGCCCCGCCGCCGTCATAGCGGTCAGCGTCGGAGTCCTGGTGTACAGCTGCATGATGCCCGAGGCGAGCTGCAGCCGCTCAGTCTTCGCTGCCACGTAGCCAAGCTGGCTGACCGCGTCGTAGCTGTACGCCTCAGGCACGAAGACTATGTCCAGACCGGCCTTCTCATAGTCGGCTAGCTCGACGACCGTCTCGGCGAACCCGTGCGAGTAGCTCAGTGACATCCCGATGCGCAACGTGACCTCATCCCTGGGTAACCGGCGAGTAACTAAGTATCAGTCAGAGCGGTCGTCTGCCGCCAGCAGGCTGGCCACCGCGCGGAGTGCCAGTTGATATGACACGAGTCCGAAGCCGGCGATGGTCCCGTCCGCGACACCGGCTACCACCGAGTTATGCCTGAACTCATCCCTGGCCGCTGGGTTGGACAGGTGCACCTCGACCAGCGGCGCGGTCCGCATCGCCAGGGCGTCCCGCAGCGCGTACGAGTAGTGGGTGAACGCGGCGGGATTCAGCACAATCGGCAGCCGCCTATCCGCCGCCTCATGAACCCAGGTGATTATTTCTGCTTCATCGTTTGTCTGACGGAACTCCGTGACCAGGCCAAGCTCCGCCGCCGTGGCCGCACACGCCTTGGCGAGCTCATCGAGCGTGGAGGTGCCATATACGTCTGGCTCGCGGGAGCCGAGCCTGGACAAGTTCGGGCCGTTGAGCACCAGCACGGTCCGCATCGTCACGATCCCGGCAGCGCTGGCCCGCCGGACCGCCTGTAGGCACAAGCGAGCAACTGCTCCGGCGGATCGTCGAATATGCCGGGGCGGGCCAGGCCGTCGAGCACCACGAGCCTCACCCGACCGCACCTGGCCTTCTTGTCCACCCCCATGGTGTCCCTGAGCTGCTCCCATGACGCCGCGCCTGCGTACTTCACCGGCAGGCCAACGGCTGTGAGGATCTCGCGGTGCCGCGTGGCTGTCGCCTCGTCGAGCCGACCGGATAGCCTGCCAACCTCAGCGGCAAACATCATCCCCATCGCGACCGCCTCCCCGTGCGGAATCTGGTAGCGCTCGGCCTGCTCAATCGCGTGACCGAGGGTGTGCCCGTAGTTCAGCGCTTCGCGCCGCCCGGCCTCCGCCTCCCGCACGTCAGCGGCCACCACGTCGGCCTTCATCCTGATCGCGCGCTCGACCAGCTCACGCTCGTGCGCGCCACCCGGCGTTACGGCAGCCGCCGGATCCCGCTCGATCAGGTCAAGAATCATCGGATCGGCGATGAAGCCCGCCTTGATCACCTCGGCGATGCCGTTCACGTACTGGCGGCGTGGCAACGTCCGCAGGACACCCAGGTCGGCGAGCACTCCGGCCGGCGAGTGGAACGCGCCGACCAGGTTCTTCCCGGCCGGAATGTTGATCGCCGTCTTGCCGCCAATAGCAGCGTCCGCGATGCCGAGCAGAGTCGTCGGCAGCAGCACCACGGACATGCCCCGCATCCAGGTCGACGCGACGAACCCGGCGAGGTCAGTCACGGCACCGCCGCCCAATCCGATGATCGTGTCGGACCGGGATGCCTTCAGTGCTGCCAGCCTGGACCAGAGTTCTGTTGCCACGGCGATGTCCTTGGCCGCTTCACCGGCGGGCACGCCTTCTTGATGGACCGTGTGACCGGCGGCTGTCAGAGCTTCGCGCGCCGACCTGGCCAGGTTCTCGAGCCCCTCGGCGTGGATAAGCACTACCGTGTGCGGCCGGTCGCCGACCATGCCAGGTAGCTCGCCCATGATGTCGGTGCCAACAAGCACGTCGTAGGGCTGTTCCCCGCCAACCTTGATCCGGGTCACGCTCACAATGCCACCTCCGCGCTCGCCGCGATCCGTCCCGCGATTGTCATTGCCTCGAGGCCGGGGGAAGGTGGGTGGCGATGGCGGCCGCGAGCTGCTCGGGTTCCTGGTCGTCGGTCGGGATCGTTATCCAGGCGAGCTTTTGGTAGATCGGCAAACGCTGGTCGAGCAGCGCCTTGAGCGTCGCCCGGGGGTTGCCGATCAGCAGCGGGCGTGCCTGGCCGAGGCCGACTCGCTTAGCTGCCGCGGCAAACCCGGTTTCCAGGTAAACAACAGGCTGCCCGGCCAGCCGCTGCTGGGTGTGCTGGTCAAGTACCGCGCCGCCGCCGACAGCCAGCACGCCGTCGCTGTTGGCGAGCGCGCGGGCGACGGCTTCGCGTTCCAGGTCACGGAACACCGGCTCGCCGTCTTCGACGAAGATGTCGCTGACCGGCTTTCCCGCGACCGCCTCGATCTCGGTATCGGTGTCGGTGAAGGTGACACCCAGCCTGGCCGCGAGCAGGGCGCCGACTGTGGTCTTCCCCGCGCCCGGCGGCCCGATCAGGATCACGATGGGCCTGCGAGCGGGCGTGCGGGGGGGCTGGGCGGGATCGGCAGACTGGGCGGGATCGGCAGACTGGGCGGGCTGCAAGCCGGTCATCGGATTACCAGGCTCTCCAGGTAGCTGGTCAGGTTCCTGCGGGTCTCAGCCACGCTATCGCCACCGAACTTCTCCAGCGCGGCGTCGGCGATCACCAGCGCGGCCATGGCCTCGGCAACCACGCCCGATGCCGGGACGGCGGTCGCGTCGCTGCGCTGGTTGATGGCCTTGGCGGGCTCGCCGGTGCGGACGTCGACTGTCGCCAGCGCCCTCGGCACCGTCGAGATCGGCTTCATTGCCACTCGGACCCGCACCGGCTCGCCCGTGCTCATCCCGCCCTCGATGCCGCCGGCCCGGTTGGTCAGCCTGCGCAGCCCCGCTTGGCCAGTCTCGATCTCGTCGTGCGCCTGCGAGCCCCGCCTGGACGCGGTCTTGAAGCCGTCGCCGATTTCCACGCCCTTCATCGCGTGAATGCTCATCATCGCCCCGGCGAGGCGCCCGTCGAGCCGCCTGTCCCAGTGCACGTGACTGCCGAGGCCGGGTGGCAGCCCATAGACGATGACCTCGACGACGCCGCCGAGCGTGTCGCCATCCTTGCGGGCTGAGTCGATCTCGGCGACCATTTTCTCGCTCGTCGCTTGATCAAAGCAGCGGACCGGGTCCGCGTCGATGATCGTCAGGTCGGCCGGGCCAGGCAGGACGTCCGGCGGCGTCGACGCGCTGCCGATCGAGGTGACGTGGCTGAGTATCTCCGCGCCGAGCGCCTGGCGCAGAAGCCGCCTGGCCAGCTCTCCGAGCGCGACCCTGGCGGCAGTCTCCCGCGCGCTGGCCCGCTCAAGTATCGGGCGAGCGTCGTCGTAACCGTACTTCTGCATGCCGACCAGGTCGGCGTGACCGGGCCTGGGCCTGGTCAGCGGCTCGTTCCTGGCCTGACCAGCGACCTGCGTCTCAGCGACCGGGTCCGCCGACATAACAGATGTCCACTTGGACCACTCGGCGTTGCCTATGCGAATGGCAACGGGGCCGCCGAGCGTTCGCCCGTGCCTGACGCCACCGGTCAGCTCGACCTCGTCCCGCTCGAACTTCATCCGCGCACCGCGGCCATACCCAGCCCGGCGGCGAGCCAGCGCGGCCGCCACATCGGCCGTCGTGATCTCGACACCGGCCGGGACGCCGTCGCAGATCGCGACCAGCGCCTGGCCGTGCGATTCCCCGGCGGTCAACCAGCGCAGCATAAAGCCGATCTTGCCACGGCTGTTGCCTGCCCGCTGCGGCGGCTAGCTGGCATCTGGATGAGAGCCCAGCCAGATCGCTACGCCGCGCCTGAGGCGACCGCCGAGGCGTGCCATCACAGCGTCGGCGACCTCGGCGCCGAGTTTGGCGACGTCGTGCTCGCTGTCTGCCGTAGCCTCGTCGGTCAGCACCAGGACGATCGCCAGGTCGTGCCCGCCGTCGTCAGGCTGGAGTTCGAACGAGGCCACATCAAGCTGGCTGGCGAGCACCGCCGCGACGATCTCCCGCACGTCGGGGTCGGCGAACGGCTGCGGCGCTGCTTCACCCCTAGCGAGCGTGACGAGCCTGGATCCCTCCACGGCGAACGGCACTGGGCCAGCTACGTCGATCACCACGGCACATGAGTCCGCCCGCGCGGACTGCCATACGGAGAGCGCGGTCACAGGGACCGGCCGTGCGTCAACCTGCCAGCGACGCATGGACTCCAGGCTGGTGAACGCGGGGACCGCTCGGCGGCCATCGGCGCCGATCAGCGTCGGCATCGCCATCTCGCTGGCTTTCTCCCCGCGAGTAGCTGATCTTGCCACGGCCTGCCCGGGTGACGCGGGCTGCCTGGGTGACGCGGGCTGCCTGGGTGACGCGGGCTCGAGCTGGTCAGCGAGCACCGCTACTACGGGCACAAGCAGGCGGCTGCCGGTCAGCGCGGTCATGACCGCATGCTCGGTACCTTGACCGGCGGCAAAGTCGACTAGCGCGGCCGTGACCTCCTGGGACGCCGATCCGTCGTCGTGTCTGAACGACGAATCGCCACCCGTGATGCCGAGCATGCCGTCCACTGTAATGAAGACGTCACCAAGGCAACCCTGCAGGAGGGCCATGCGGCCGGATCCCGGCCCCTAGTCTTGTCGCGACGGCTTGGACATAACAGACACTAGTACTCTGGCGGCCGGAGCGCGCGGTGGGTCTGCGCTGAAGCAGACCCGGGTTCTCGCCGGAAGTTAAGCACGCAACTTGCGATTTGAGAGTTTCATAGAACTGCACCAGTATTCAGATCCCAGGGGAGCGAGTGCGGAACATCCCTCAGGCACCGCCGATCATCGGCGCAGGAACGATGCTGCAGAAGCCGATCCCACCGCGGCTTGTTGAGCCTTATCTGACCGGCCGACGGGCCGTAGTCGCCGGCTTCGTCTACCGGCTGGCTGACTGTTCCTTCGCCGACCCTGCCGACTTCTACAACGCCCTGGATCTGGGCTATGACGGCTCAGAGTTCCGCCCCGACATGCCCGAGGTTTACGTGCTGCGTTGGGCGGCTGCGGCGCCAGAAGCATACAAAGTTCCCTATTCTGTAGATCAGGGAGGAGATTGGACCGGTAAGCCGCCATTTACCGGAACCGGCTACACCTCATGGCCGAGTCATCCGATACCTGAGTTCTACGTTGACCTGATGCCGATTCCAGTCGGGGCCGAAATCTACCGAATTACGCCCGGCAACGAAGACTTCATCGCCCGCTATGACGGACAGGTGTGGCTACGGCCCGCAGAGGGGACTTGACGATGAGATACCGAATCCTGGCCAGCTTTCAGGGGGCGCCGTACGAGGCCGGAGTCGGCCCAGACGAGTCCGACGTGGTGCTCTTCGCCGCTTGTCCGCCGCCTGAGGAGCTGAAGTTCGAGCCAGCCACCGGTCACTGGCGTAAGCGAGTCAGCCGAGGCGAGGTGCAGACGCTCTATGAGTCCCGACCGGTCGGCATGTTCCGCGGCGAACGCTGCATCGTGCTTGACGATTTGACCGACCGGCTGCACATCGTCTACCTCGGGCATGACGCCATTCGCGCCGCCGAGCTTGGCTATTGGGAAGTCGACCGCGGTGTCTTCGAGCTGATCACGCCGCGACACGAAGTCACCGACATCGTGGAGCAGCGTCTTCCGCTCCCGATCCGCAGTGACAGCGGGCAGCACACCAGGCCAGCGCCGATGCCGACAGAACGCCTTGATGATTTCGGCACCGTTGGCGTTTATCAGCCAGCCAGCCTCGACGGGCTTATGCCCTATTCGCATGACCTGCCGATCGCCGGTCTTTCCCGCTCGGAACCCAGCGCGGGCAAGCCCGCCGACCAGTCTGAGGTCGCTATCCCTCCGGTTCCCGAGCCGCCGCTGCCGCTTGAGGCCGAGGCGCTCAGGGCAGCGTCGAGCGCGGCGCGCCGTGGGCAGAAGAGCGGCCAGGCGCAGCAGGCGCCGCCGATCGCGCCGGCGCAGGTTCCAGTCGAGCCCGTCCAGGCAACCAGCGCTCCGGCCAGCGCAGGCCCCGCGCCGGCGCAGGTTCCAGTCGAGCCCGTCCAGGCAACCATTGCTCCGGCCAGCGCAGGTCCCGCTCCGGCCAGCGCAGGTCCCGCTCCTGCCAGCGCAGGCCCAGCGTCGGCCAGCGCAGCCGCCGCGCCGCCTCAACTACCGGTCAAGGAAGCCCGTCTGCCAACGGCCGAGGTCAGCCAGCCGCTGCCGGCACCGGTAACGGCAGCGGCCATGCTCAGCCAGGCGGCGATGCTGAGCCATGCCGCCGCTACCGCTGCGCGCCAGGCCGCCTCAGGCGAGCACTCCGGCCCGCCGATGTCGGCCACGGCCGCGTCAAGTGAGCCATCGACGCGCGGCAGCCAGGAAAGCAAGCCACGCGCCGAGACGCGGACCACGACCGAACTGAGTCAGGTTCCCGCGATGGTCAAGCTGGAAGGCGAAGGACCAGAACAGCCGCGCAGCACGCCTGACAGGGCTTCGCTGGCACCTGAGCACGGCTCGCCTCCAGCCGCTCCCGCCCCGCCGCCTGAGCCAGTCCAGGCGCCAGCGCCAGTCCAGGCGTCAGTCCAGGCGCCAGCGTCAGTCCAGGCGACGCCAGAGCCCGCTTCGCCGCCGACCGAGCCCGCCCCGCCGCCCGCGCCAGCCAGTCTGTCGCTTGCGCAAGTCGGCGTACCAGCCAAGGCTGAGGCCGCCGGGCCAATCGCTCAGGGGGCTGATGCGGTCGCGCGCGCCGAGCAGCCGACGACTGGACCGGCCGCGGCTGGCGGGCCAGTCGACGCTCAGGTGCGGGCCGGGCGGAACCAGGTTGCCCTTTCAGACACGCCCGCAGCCGTGTCTACCCCGCGTTCCGCTGGTACACGGCCCGCAGCCGATTCACCGCCCAATTCCATTCCAGGCCTTCGCCCTCTCGGCGAGGACGGGCCGACGTCACCAGGCTCAGCCGAGCCCGCACCCGCTCAGTCCGCCGAGCCCACGACCGCTCAGTCCGCGCCTGCTCAGCCAGCCGAGCCCGCCGCAACTGAGTCCGCCCAGGTCGCGCCCGATCACGCTGACGCAACCCTTGGCACCCCGCTGGTGGGCATATCGGATCCGCCGAGCGTCGCACACCCACCCGCGGCTTCAGCCGTTCCTTCGTGGCTACCGCAGGGACCAGTGCAACCTCAGCCCGGCTACGATGCCGGGCATCCGGCCTCGCCGGTGCCGGACATCGTGCCTGGGCAGGTCGGCTATTTCGCGCCTTACGCGCCAGGCGAGTCCGTGTCGCGAAATGGGACGCCGGCCAATGGCACCACGGCGGCGGTCGACCTCGGGCTCACCATGCCGATGCCAAGCCAGGAGCCGGAATTCCCGCCGTCGTCGCCGATCCTGACCGAGCCGCAAGCGGTCAACTCGTCCGACGCGATGGCAGAACCAGCACAACAAGCCGAGGTGGACGCGGTGGCCACGACACGCCGCCGTCGCAGCACCAAGCGTCGCCTGCCGACCCAGAAGATCTTCTCTGACCTCGCTACTCAAGCAGCCATTCCCGCGGCCGCTTACGCCATCGGAGAGGACGTCGACGGCGCCATGTGCCTGGTGCGTACCGACGAAGGCTTCGAGGTGTTCAACGCCGTCGGCGGAGCACGTCACGAAGTTCGGATCTTCCAGGACGAGGAATCCGCGTACTTTTACTTGTTCGGCGTGCTCGTCGCCGAATCGGTCAGGACTGGTGCGCTCGTACCGCGCGACTAGCCGGGTCGGCATGCCGCCGACGCCGTGCGGACGCCATGATTGGAGTCATGAACAAGCCGCGCGCGGTCCCGCTCACCGGAGCGCAACACGAGATTCAGGCTGGAGACTATCGCGCCTCGGTGACCGAGCTTGGTGCCGGACTGCGCACGCTCAGCCATAAAGGCAGGGCGCTGATCACTGGCTTCGAACCCGACCAGCTCCCACCCCACAGCGCTGGGCAATTGCTCTCGCCGTGGCCGAACAGGATTGACGGCGGCAAGTACGAATTCGGAGGGAAGACACACCAGCTCGAACTCAGCGAACCCGCACGCGGCAACGCGATTCATGGCCTGACCCGCTGGGCCAGCTGGAAGCTTGCCGCGCACATATCGCACGAGATCACGCTGACGCACGTGCTGCTAGGCCGTCCTGGCTACCCGTTCTGCCTTGAGTTGTCGGTCAGTTACCGGCTGGACGCCGCCGATGGCCTCCAGGTCGCCGTTACGGCAACCTGCGTAGGCCAGCAGCCAGCCCCGTACGGCACTGGCTGCCATCCCTATCTGACGACAGGCGCCGCCCTGATCGACGGCTGCGAGCTCGAACTCCCGGCGGCACAGTGGCAACCAGTTGACGACCGAGGCATACCGACCGGGCCACCCAAGGACGTCACCGGCTCGGCATTCGACTTCCGGTCGCGGCGGCCGATCGGCGACGCCAAGCTCGACAACCCGCTCGCCAGCCTGTCCAGGGACGAAGCCGGGCGAGCCTGGGCTCGCTTGGCCGACGATCGCGTCGAAGTCGGTCTTTGGGCTGGTCCCGGCTATGACTGGCTCCAGGTCTTCACCGGCGACTCGCTCGAGCCTGAGCACCGCAGGCGCGCTCTGGCCATCGAGCCGATGACCTGTCCGCCGAACGCGTTCGTCACCGGCGACGATCTGCTGACGCTGGCACCTGGCGACAGCGTCACGCACACCTGGGGAATCGCGGTACTTTAACCCGGATTCTGCCCATCACCGTCCCGTTCGATCAGGTCGGTAATGCGCTTTAGGTCTTCCTCGGTATCGACATCGTCTGGTCGGCCGATGTCGCCGCACTCGACGATCGTGATCAACTCGCTGTGCGCCTGAAGGAACCCGCGCGCCCCGAGGTCAGCCTCTGCCTTCGCCGCGACATCGGCCCAATAACGCCTTGGAATGAGCACAGGATTGCGCCGTTCGCCGCCGTAACCGGCGGCAATCAGGACTGGATTGTCCCGGAAGGCCGAAATAAGCCTGCTGACTGTCTCGGCGCCGATCAGCGGCTGGTCAACGAGCGCGACGACCACGGCATCGCTGTCGGCTGGGAGCGTCGCCAAGCCGGTCCGCAGCGACGAACCCATCCCAGTGGGCCAATCCGGGTTGTGCACGACCACCACGCCGGGCAGGCTGACGGCCACCGCGCCGGTGACGACGATCACCGGGTCGCAGCCGCCATCACGCAGCAGGTCGATGCCGCGCTCGACCAGCGTCCTCCCGCCCACGCTGATGAGGGCCTTCGGCCGGCCGAGACGACTCCCCTCCCCCGCCGCCAGCAGCAGTCCGGCCACCCCAGGGCCTGCAGGCCTGCCAATCTCATCCTCAGCCGCGAGCAGCACGAATGCAGCCTACGTCGAGGCCGCGTTGCGCGGCGCTCAGTCGGTGGCGCTGTCCGACGGTTCGTGGGGCGAATTGTGGTGGATCCGGCCGTCGGTGAGCGTCAGCGGCTGACCTGACCCGCCCCACCTGAGCTGGATCAGTTCGGCGGCGACCGCAACCGCGGTCTCCTCCGGAGTCCGTGCGCCCAGATCGAGGCCGACCGGTGACCTGAGCCTGGCAAGCTCAGTCTCGGTCATGCCGACTTCGCGCAGCCGCTCGAGCCGATCCAGATGGGTTCGCCTGCTGCCCATCGCCCCGACGTAGGCGGCAGGTACTCGAAGTGCCACTTCGAGCACGGGCACATCGAACTTGGGATCGTGGGTGAGCACGCAGATGACCGTTCGCTCGTCGGTGGTGATCCCGGCAAGGTAGCGATGCGGCCAGTCAGTCACCACCTCGTCAGCGTCGGGGAACCTGGCGCTGGTCGCGAACACTGGCCTGGCGTCACACACGGTAACCCGATAGCCGAGAAACTTGCCGATCCTCGCCACGGCGGCGGCGAAGTCGATCGCTCCGAATACCAGCATTCTCGGCGGCGGCGCGAACGACTGCACGAACACCGACAGATCGTCAAGACGCCGCTCGCCCTCCGGCCCGTACTTCCGCACGCCAGTCAAGCCCTGCGCGAGCATTCCTCTGGCGTCGTCGTCGACCGCCTGGTCAAGCCGATCGCCGGCACCGAGTGTGCTGCTCGCGAGCGGCGTGTGGTCAGTAGGCCAGATCACCCGTCTCGCGCCGACCTGGCCGGGACCGGCAATCACCGTTGCGACCGCGACCGGCTGCCGCAGCTTGACCGCATCGGCCACCTCGCCGAACTGCGGATAACCGTCTTTGCTGACCGGCTCGACGAAGATGTCGATGATCCCGCCGCAGGTCAAGCCGACGCTAAAGGCCGTGTCGTCGCTGACGCCGTACCGCTGCAGCACCGCGTTGCCGCTCGCGGACACCTCGCCCGACAGCTCGTATACCGCGCCTTCGACGCAGCCACCCGACACGCTGCCGACAACCTCGCCCCCCGGCGAGGTGGCCAGCGCGGCTCCTGGCTCGCGCGGGGCGCTGCTGAACGTCTGGACGACGGTGGCCAGCCCGAACGTCTCACCGGCATCCCACCACTTGCCGATCTGGTCAAGGATGTCACGCACGATAGATCACCTCGGGCCCTCCTCTCGCGATAGCCCCACAGTACGTGCCTGCCGACATCACTCGCGAGGTCAGATAATCAATGCGTTAATTGGCCTGTGAGCGCGCCGCGCGCCGCCCGATCCGCTGCCTGACGCTGAAGAAGACGAACAGCACGCAGCCTAGGTAGAGAACGTAGACGACCGCCTGGAGCATGGTCGGGCTCTGCGCGTAGCCGAAGAACGAGTGCGCGATGTCGCCGATCGCGCTGTCCTCGTTCAAGATGCTGCCGGTATGCCAGAGCGGGCGGATAGCTACCGGCAGCCAGCCGAGTTCCTGCAGGTTCTGCACGGCATCGACGAGCAAGCCGGCGGCGAACACCATCAGCAAGGTCCCGACGATCGTAAAGAATCGCCCGATGTTGATGCGGTGACCAAGCCGGTACATGAAGATCGCGATGCCGAGCGCGATCGCGAGGCCGATAAGCGCGCCGGCGAGCAAGCCAGCTGGATGCGTGGTCGAGAACGCGATCGCCAGCGTGAACACGACGGTTTCGAGCCCTTCACGGCCCACCGCCTGGAATGAGAGCAGCCCCAGGCTCATTCTGGCGCCCCGGCTCATCGCCGAGTCCACCTGGGACTGCAGTTCGTTCTTCAGGCCGCGCGCGTGCGAGCGCATCCAGAACGTCATGTACGTGAGCACGACGGTCGCGACCAAGTAGGTCGCTGTCTCGAAGATCGTCTGCACCCGCGAGCCCGCGTAGGTCTTGATCGTGAAGTACGCGATCAGGCCACCGACGCCTGCCAGCACGAAGGCGGCCCCGACGCCGATCAGCACGTCCTTGAAGTAACGACGCTGACCGGTCCGGTTCAGGTAGGCCAGCAAAATCGCGACGATCATGCTGGCCTCGACACCTTCCCGCAAGAAGATCACCAAAGTGGCGAGCATCGGCAGCGATCCCCCAGATGTCAGCGATAGGTAAAGTTAGGATAACCTAACCTAACTTGACGCACCTAAGCTAGGTCCCGTCGTCACGGAAAGCAAGCCGCGCTCTGGGGTGAAGAGTCCGCGTGGCCGCGAACCTCCCGCAACACCAG
Source organism: Streptosporangiaceae bacterium (assembly GCA_035553055.1). Lineage (GTDB taxonomy): Bacteria > Actinomycetota > Actinomycetes > Streptosporangiales > Streptosporangiaceae > Chersky-822. The sequence continues at coordinate 12,977 of DATNEK010000219.1, forward strand.
CGCCGCGTCCAGAGCCGCGATGACCGCTTCCCAGCCCTTGTCCTCCTTGCTGCCTGGCCCGCCGCATCGCTCGATGGCCTGATCGACCGTGTCGCAGGTCAGCACCCCGTTGCCAACCGGCGTGCCGGTGTCGAGCGCCACTCTGGTCAACCCGTACGTCACCGCGTCGCACACATAGTCGAAGTGGGGGGTGCCGCCCCTGATCACGGCTCCAAGGCAGGCCACAGCGTCGCTCCTGGCCGCCACGGCGGCAGCCACGACGGGCAACTCAACCGCTCCAGCCACCCAGAAGACCGGTGGCGAGTCGATCCCGCAGGCCTTGGCCGCGGCGACCGCCCGGTCGACAAGGGCGTCAGTGACGCCGCCGTTCCACCGCGTGGCCACGATTCCCAGCCTCAGCCCCGCCGCGCTTACCGGCTCGGCGTCAGGCCGCCCTGTGCCGCTCACTGCGCGCTCGCGGCTGGCCGTACCGGCCCGGCAGCACGCTCTGCTGGCCGGGCGGTATCCCCGATCCCGCGATTGCCCTGACCCCCCTGCTCGGAAAGCTCGATAAGGTGCCCGAGCCTGTCCCGCTTGGCGATCAGGTAGCGAAGATTGTGCGGCGTCGCGTTGACCGGGAGCGACACTGTGCCAGTCACCTTGAGCCCGAAGTCGGCCAGGCCCTTGACCTTGTCGGGGTTGTTGGTCAGCAGCCGGAGCGAGCCGACGCCGAGATCGGCGAGCATCTGCGCGCCGGTTGAATACTCGCGTGCGTCGACAGGGAAGCCGAGTTCGGTGTTCGCGTCGACCGTGTCCACGCCGCCGTCCTGCAACTGGTACGCGCGCAACTTGCTGATCAGGCCGATGCCGCGACCTTCATGCCCGCGCAGGTAGAGCACGATGCCGCGACCCTCAGCGGCGATCGCAGCCATCGCCGCGTTGAGCTGGGTGCCGCAATCACACCGCTGCGAGCCGAACACATAACCGGTCAGGCACTCCGAGTGCATCCTGACCAGCACCGGCGGGGGGCCCGGGGGGTCGTCCCCCCTGACCAGCACCGGCGGGGGGCCTGGGGGGTCGTCCCCCCTGACCAGCACCGCGGGGCTAGGGATGGTCTCAGAGGCGTCGAGGTCGCCGAGCACGAGCGCGAGGTGCTCGGTCCCGTCCATGGAGTTCAAGTACCCAATTGCCCGCCAAAGCCCGTACTGGTTGGGCACCGTCGTCTGCGCGACCCGCGTGACCATCTGCTCGACATGCCTGCGGTACTCGATTAGCTGGGCGATGGAGATCAGCGCGAGGCCATGCTCGTCGGCGAACGCGCGCAGGCCAGGCAGCCTGGTCATCGTGCCGTCGTCGTTGACCACTTCGGCGAGCACTCCGGCCGGAGGCAGGCCGGCCAGCCGGGCCAGGTCGACGGCTGCCTCGGTGTGACCTGGTCGCCGCAACACGCCACCCGGCGTGTATCTGAGCGGGAACACATGACCGGGCCGGACCAGCTCGTAAGGCTCGGTCGCCGAGTCAACCAGTCGCCGGACCGTCCTCGAGCGGTCAGCGGCGGAGATTCCGGTGGTCACGCCGTCCCGAGCGTCGACGCTCACAGTGAAGGCGGTCCGCATCCGCTCATTGTTCTGCGTCGTCATCAGCGGCAACTGGAGTCGGTCGAGCTCCTCGCCCAGCATCGGCACGCAGATCACGCCGCTGGTGTGCCTGATCGTGAACGCGAGCAGCGAGGGCGTCGCCTTGCTCGCGGCGAAAATGATGTCGCCTTCGTTCTCCCTGTCGGCGTCGTCGACGACAACGACCGCTCGTCCGGCCGCGATGTCGGCGATGGCGCGCCGCACTTCGTCGAGCACGATCCCGTCGACCACCCAGGATCTGGGTTCGCCGCCTCGATCGACTGGCTGGTACTTGGCGTGTTCGGCGGTCATCGGACACCGCCAGCGAGCAGCCGCTCCACGTACTTGGCGATCACGTCGACTTCGATGTTGACAACGTCGCCGACAGTGATCGTGCCAAGCGTGGTCCTGGCCAGAGTCTCAGGGATCAGGCTCACCTCGAACCAGCCGTCGCTGGCCGCGTTCCCCGTCATCTGGCTGACCTCGGACACGGTAAGGCTGACGCCGTCGACCGCCACCGAGCCTTTTTTCGCTATATAACGCAATAGCGCTGGCTGAGCGACTATTCGCAGGACATGCCAGCGCTGCGCTGGTCGGCTTTCTATGACCGTGCCGGTGCCGTCGATGTGGCCTTGCACGATGTGACCATCAAGGCGTCCGCCCGCCGGGACCGGCCTTTCGAGGTTGACTGGCCCACCCGCGGTCAGGGCACCCAGGTTGGTCCTGGCCAGCGTCTCGCCGATCACATCGGCAGTAAACTGGCCGTTCTCCGTGCTCGTCACCGTCACGCAGACTCCGCTGACCGCGATCGAGCTGCCTGGCGAGACCGCCGCTGTTACGAGCGGGCCGCGAACGGTCAATCGGGCCGAATCGGCAAGGCGGTCAAGCCCGGTGACTTGACCGAGCTCTTCAACGATTCCCGTGAACATCTGCGCCTCTCCTCGAACCTGACTCACTCTCAGGCTCCGGGGGCGCGACGAGCGCATCGTCACCGCGGATCGCATCGCCAAGATGCCCGCCGCGCGCGTGCTGCCTCCCATCCGGACTTTCACCGTCGGTACCGGAATTTCACCGGTTCAACCGGCCGATGGCCTCGGCCGGGTCGCGGACTGTCACCGCCGGTTCGGACTTGCACCGACCCCGGAGCACGCTTAACAACGCTAACCAGTATAGCCATGACCTAGATTCCGGCCGCCGAGCCAAGCTAGGCAGGATTGCTGCCGCACCTGGCTACGGCGTCCGCTCCGCCGCGGTCACGTCTGGCGCGGCGCACCCCGGCGCGACAGGACATCGACGGTAGCGGCCGCGAGCAGCACCGCGGCAACCACGACGTCAATCCATTGGCTCGACACGCCTAGCAGGTAGAGGCCGTTATAGATGCCACCGATGACGAGGCCGCCAAGTACGCCGTGGATGGTCTTGCCGCGGCCGCCGAAGAGGCTGGTGCCACTGATGACCGCCGCGGCCACCGCCAGCAGCACATAGCTGTTGGCGGTCTTGATGATGTTGGTGGTCAGCGAGACCTGCCACGAAGCGAACAGTATGCCGGCGATCCCAGAGGTCAAGGCGGCGAGCACGAAACCCCAGGTTCGGACGACGGGTAGCCTGACCCCGGCTCGCCGCGCCGCCTCTGGGTTGCCGCCGATGGCGTACACGTAGCGGCCGAAGCGGGTTCGCTGCAGCAGGACCGTCGAGGCAGCTAGGACGACAAGGACGATCGGGATGATGTAGGGAACTCCCTCGATCGTCCCTGAGTGGGCTCGGTTGACGTTGCAGATGGCGACGACCGCGATTCCCGCCACCGCCATGAGGACGATTTTCATCGCCGTGAGGCTGCGTGGCGGAGTCTCAAGTCCGTGGCGGCGTTTGCGGACGTCCTGCAGCCAGAGCCCGGCGCCAGCGGCTCCGATCAGCACGGCCAGCAAGATCCATCCAACCGCCGGGTCGAACTCCCCGTTGAAGATGTCGTAGAGGACGATCTCGTTCCTGAACTGGGAGTTGCCGATTCCGACGAGCGTCCCGCCGAGGACGATGATCCCCACGCCCTCCAGGATCAGCAGCCCGCCTAGGGTGACTATGAACGACGGCATCTTCAGCCGAGCCACGAGCGTTCCCTGGATGGCGCCTACGGCAGAGCAAGCCAGCAACGCCGCTATGATCGCGGCCCACCACGGCCAGTTCGCGCCGCTCGGCTGCACAAGCTCGGCGACCACGACGCTGCCGAGCGCCATGACCAGGCCAACAGAAAGGTCGATCTCTCCGAGGAGCAGGGCGAAAATCTCGGCAATCGCCAGCACCATGTAAACGGTGCTCTGCTCGAAAAGGTTGACCAGGTTCTGCGACGACAGGAAGTTCCGGTTCGCGATCTGGAAGCTGACGGCGACCACCACGATGGCCAGGACCACGGGCAGGACGCCGCTGTTGCCGCCGCGGACCTGAAGCCACCAGGCCCGGAGGTACTGGCCTAGCGACTGGGCGATGAGCTCGGGCGGGACCTCAGCCGCGGCGGCGCCAGAGGCGGCGGTCGGGTCGGCCACCATCGTGGCGTCGGCCATCCCGGTGGGGGGCTCGCTGGGATTACCGGTCACGGGGATATCAGACACGGGTCACGCTCCCTGTCCCGCGCCGTGACAGCACATCAACCAGCACTGCGGCTAGGAGCACGCCGCCCGGCAGGATGTATTCCAACGGCGTGGCCAATTCACCCAAGTTGAGAAGGGACACGCCGTAGGCGATGCCACCGATGAGCAGGCCGCCGAGAACACCGTGGATTGCCTTGCCACGTCCGCCGAAGAGGCTGACGCCGCCGATGACAGCGGCGGCCACCGAGTACAGGACGAGCTGACCTGGGTCGGCCGTGTTGGTGCTGTACTCACCGAAGAAAAAGGAACCGAGCAGTATGCCGCCGAGGCCGGCGGTCGCTGAGCACAACGCGAAGGCCCAGGTGCGGATGCCGACGAGGCTGACGCCGGCGCGGCGAGCCGCTTCTGGGTTGCCACCGATGGCATAGACGTAGCGACCGAAGCGGGTCCGCTGAAGCACGAGCGTCCAGGCGCCAAGGACGACGAGGACGATCGGGATCACCCACGGAACTCCTTCCACGCTCACGAGGGGGGTTCCGCGGTTGACGGTACAGATGATCAACACTGCTACCCCGACCAGTGCTACCAGGGCGATGCTGATAACTGTCAGGCTGATCGGGGGGGCCGCCAGGCCTTGGCGTCGCCTCGCGGCCGCCCTTAGCCAGAGCAACGTGCCTGCGGCCCCGACCACTACCGCCAGGGCTATCCAGCTGGCAACGGGGCCGATCAGCCCCTGGACCAGGTTATAGATGACGCGCTGGTTGGGCGCTGAAGAGCTGACGTTCACGTTGCCGTCAGCCCCGCCGAGTATGACGACCAGGATTCCCGAGAACAGAAGGAACCCACCCAGGCTGACGATGAAGGACGGGATCTTGAGCCGGGCAGTAACCGTCCCTTGGAGAGCGCCGATCAGGCCGCAGCAAGCGAGCGCGACGATCATCGCTGCCCACCACGGCCAGGCCGGCCCGGGCTGCTGGACCAGCTTGAAGGCGATCACCCCGCCGAAAAGCGCGACCGCACCGACCGAGAGGTCGATCTCCCCGAGTAGCAGCACCACCGTCTCAGCCATCGCTAGCACCATGTACACGGTGCTCAGCCCGAAGATATAGACGAGGTTGCTCGGCCTCAGGAAGGCGTGCTCTGGCGTGATGACCTCGAAAGTGACGGCGACCACCACGATGGCCAGGACCACGGGCAGGATGCCGCTGTTCCCACTGCGGACCCTGAGCCACCAGACCCGGACATATTGGCCAAACGACTGGGCGACGAGCTCAGGCGGGACGTCAGCCGCAGCGGCCCCAGGGGTGGCGGTGAGATCGGCCACCATCGTGGCGTCCGCCGTACCGGTCGGGGTCTCGCCGGGGTCCGCGGTCACGGGTGTATCCCGATCCAGGCCATGGGTATCAGCCCTCGCCATTGGCGGATCCGGCAGGCTGGAACGGCCGCCCGCTTGAGCTACCTGTCGTCATGTACTCCACCACACTCTGCCGGTCGAAGTCCGCGACCGGCCCCTCTGCCACCATCCGCCCCAGGTGCAGCACGGCTATCCGGTCAGCGACCTCGAAGACGTCGTTCAGGTTATGGGAGATCACCATTACCGCCAACCCGCGGTCCCGTAGCCGTTCGACTAGGTCAAGCACTATCCGGGTCTGCACCACCCCGAGGGCAGCGGTGGGCTCGTCGAGCAGCACCACCTTGGAATTCCACATCACCGCTTTGGCGACCGCCACCGCCTGCCGCTGACCTCCAGAGAGCGAAGCCACTGGCTGTCGGATCGAGCGCACCGTGGTCACCCGCAGTGTGCTCAGTGTCTCCGCCGCTTCCTGCTCCATCGAGTCCTCGTCGAGCAGGCCACGGCGCAGGCGCTCCCGGCCGAGGAACATGTTCTGGACGATGTCCAGGTTGTCAGCCAGCGCCAGATCCTGGTAAACCGTCTCGATCCCCAGCGCGGAGGCGTCTCTGGTGCTCCGGATGTGTACCGGTCGTCCCTCGAAGTTGATCTGACCATGGTCCGGCTGGTGCACGCCGGCGATGCAGCGGGTGAGCACCGACTTCCCGGCACCGTTGTCACCGCACAGCCCGGTCACCTGGCCTGCGGGCAGATCCAGGTTCACCCCGTAGAGCGCCTGCACCGGCCCGAAGTGCTTGTCGATGCCTCGCAGCCTCAGCAGGGGTTCGAACCCATCCCCGCCGGGGCCCGGGCCGCCCAAAATCTCGTTCGTCTCAGTCACCTTGAAGACCTGTCAGTAGCCTTGCCGATGTTGGGCTCCCGCCGCTCTGGTATCCCCGGCAGCCGCAGAGCATAGCCGCGCTCCTACCTTCCGCTGTCCCCGTCAGTCCGGGTTGGCGGACCCGCCAGGGAAGGAGGGTCCGCCAACCCATCTGGGGAAGCGGTCGACGAGAAGCCCCGTCGAGGTTCCTCAGGTCAGATGGTCACTGAATGCCATCCGCCGTGCAGAGGCTCGCGCCCGCGATCGCGCAGATGGCCGATGCGGGGTCGAAGCCGTCCTTGACCACTGTCGACTCCATGTTGGCCTTGGTCACCCACACCGGGGTCAGCAGGGACGCCGGCTCGGTGATGGTTGAGTCGGCCGGGTCGACGGTCTTGCCGTTCAGCAGGGCCGCCGGCGGCTTGTCGCCGGCCAGCAGGATCGTGGCCAGGGCAACGGCGTCCTGTGCCTCCTTGTAGACCGCCTTGTACACCGAGCCGCACTGGTAGCCCTCGAGGATCCAGGCCATGCCCTGAGCCGTGGCGTCCTGCCCTGTGGTCGGCACCTTGTTCGGCTTGACACCGGCCGACTTGAGGTCAGTGATCACCGAGTTGGCGAGCCCGTCATTGGCCTCGATGGTCGCGTTGATGTTCTTGTGAGCGGTGAACTCCTGCTGGAAGATGGTGCCGCCCTTGGTGTTGTCCCACCCAGGGGCGAAGTTCTCGCCAACCAGCTTGTAGCCCTTGCTGTTGGTCGCGCCCGCGGCGACCGTCTTGGCTTCCTGACCCCAGACGACCTTGTTGTAACCCGAAGCAAAGGAAATAGCGTTGGGGTCGGTGTCCTCGCCGCCATTCAGTACGAAGACCTGAGGCTTGGCTATCTTCAATTGCGACACGCAGGCCTCGAAGCCCTGGCCGATCAGCTCACCAACGAGCTCGTTGTCGAAGCTGACGTAGTAGGTGTTCGAGCCCTGGAAGGTGGCGCGGTCGTAGCTGATCAGGGTGACGCCCTTGGACTCGGCCAGTTTCGCGATCGCTATACCAGTCGGGCCATCGAGCGGGTCCATGACAAGGACCTTGGCACCAAGGTTGATGTCGGCGGTGGCATCGTCGAGCTCGGTCGCGTCGCTGCCCTGCGCGTTGTCGATCCGGTACTGCGCCTGGGTGTACCCGGCGTCGGCAAAGGCGTCGTTCAGGTACGGCTGGTCGAAGTCAACGTACCGCGTCGACGACGTGGTGTCCGGCAAGATCACGCCCACCTGCAGGGTGCTCGCTCCCTTGGTCGCGAACTGGGTAAGCGGCTTGAACTGGGACATCGTCGACGCGATGTCAACAGTAAAGGAGCTGATGCTCAGCCCCGCTGGAATCTTGTTCGAACCTGCACCGCCTGACGACGTTGTCGATGAGGTCGACGACGATCCGCAGCCCGCGGCCATCAGGCTGACGACCGCCGCCAGACCCACCCAGCCCACTCCGCGGAAGCGCCGAGACGTGCCATGCCCTTGCGAACGGGAGTAGCGACCTCCCTCACTTCTGTTACTAAACTCCATCCCGCATATTCCTTTCGCCCGAATAGACCGGAATGATCGACGTGGGACACCATACATCACGCATGTCCCTCCATTAACAACAGTTCTATAACTATGCTAGATCGTCTTGACATTAGATACCAAGGGACGAAAATCCCACAGCACGGCGTCAAGCGCTTGGTTCGCCGAATTGGCCGGCGATGATGTCCAGATGCGCCCAGCCCACGCCGGGCACCTTCTCGTCTGGTGCGATGTCGGCAAGCATCATCGGCCAGTTCAAGGCGGCTCACATAGCCCGCTACCGCCTTCGAGTAGGCGGTTTTCTGGAGCGAATGCGTGTGATCACCTCATTAATGTGCTTGCCCAGCGCAGCCCGCACTCTGCCGAAGGCCAGGCCTCAACCCTGCTTGCCACCCCAGACCCTAGATCTTGGCGCGGAAACACGGCGTTAACGTTTGTCGGGTCTCGTTAAAAATCCGTTAACGCGCGCGGCCCGATTAGTCCGATATATGCGGCTCATCGGCGGAGACCGACGGACAGCTAGTCAGATGCCAGCCGGTAGCCAGCTCTCGGCTGCGTCAGGATCAACGGCGGACCTCCGTCATCTTCAAGCTTGGCGCGCAGCCTGCGCACATAGACGCGAACGTACTCGGTCTCCGTCTCGTACCCGTGGCCCCACACCCGGCGCAGCAGATGCGCATGGGTCAGCAGCTTGCCTCGGTTCGTGACGAGCTCTCTCAGCAGCGCGAACTCCGTCGGTGTCAGGTGCACCCGCTCGCCCTGCCTGAACACTTCCTCCTTGGCCAGGTCGATCCGCAGCTCGCCGATCACGATCAGCTGCGGCACCATGTCGCTTGGGGCCTGCGGCCTGGTGCGGCGCAGCGTGGCGGTGATCCTGGCGAGCAGCTCTTCGATGCTGAACGGCTTGGTCATGTAGTCGTCGGCGCCCATATTGAGCGCCGTCACCTTGTCACGCTCGCCTCCCCTGGCCGATACGACGATGATCGCGACGCCCGACCGCTCCCGCATCTGCCTGCACAGCTCGAATCCGTCGACCTCAGGCAGCATCAAATCGAGCAGTACGATGTCCGGCGTTTCGGTGTCGAGTAGCTGCAGCGCGCGCGATCCGTCGGCGGAGACCACCGTGTCGAAGCCGCGCACGGCCAGATTGGATCTGATCAGGTCGACGATGTTCGGATCGTCTTCGACCACAAGCGCGCGTGTCCTAGCGACGTGCTCGGCCACGCCCGACCGCCTCCCTCCGCAGCCACTGCCCGGAATCCGAGCCGACCGCTGATCCGGTACCGACGCGCGGCTCGCCACCGGCCAGCAACCCCACCCCGTCCTCGATAGGAAGCGTGACGGCGAAGCTCGTGCCAGCGGTTGATGGCTTCACCTCGAGCCTGCCGCCATGCGCGGTCACGATACCCCGCGTGATCGACAAGCCCAGGCCCGCACCTCCTGGCTTGCTGCTGCGCAGCCGCCTCGGCTCGAACGGCGCGACGGCGATGTCGGACGGCAAGCCGACGCCCTCGTCGGTGACGGTGACCGATACCTGAGCGCGGTGGGCAGGTTCTGCGAGCACTGTGACCGGCGTGCCAGGCGGGTTGTGCCCGATCGCGTTCGCCAGCAGGTTGACGAACACTTGCTCGAGCCGGTCGTGGTCGGCCCAGATCACCGGCAAGTCAGGTGCGCAGTCGATGTGCACCATGTGCCTGCCATCTGGTGGCAAGCATGCCACCGCCGCCTCGAGCACCAGCTTGATGTCGCACCAATCTGGCTGCAGCCGCAGGATGCCAAGCTCGATCGCAGAAAAGTCGAGCAGGTCGTCAACAAGGCGGCCAAGCCTCGCCGATTCGGCGGCGATCCTGGTCAGGAAGCGCTGCTGTGACTCGGCGTCCCAGGTGACGTCGGGCTGCAGCAGGCTAGAAGCGTAACCGCGGATGGCTGTCAGCGGAGTGCGCAGCTCGTGGCTGAGCCTGGACAGGAAGTCCCGCTGCAGTTCCTGCGACCGGCGCAACGCCGTCGCCTCCTGCTGCGCGAGCCCTGCCTGCTCGCGTTCAAGGGCCAGCCTGAGCGAGTGCGCGGCATCTTCGACCAGGACAGTGGCCGCCGCGGTCGGCGGTTCCCCTCGCCAGCAGGCGAGCAGGACGCTGCGCCCACCAGGTGCGGTGAATGTCACGGCGAGATTCCACTGCTCGTGGTCGCAGCTGACCCACTGAGCCGTGCCGTGCGGCGCATCGTCGATTGCCTGCGGCGAGATCAGCCTGGCCGCACAGAGTTCTGCCCCTTTCGCGCGGCCAGGACCGGCTGGCGAGGCGCTTCCCCGGCATTGCGGCTCGCCACCGTCCGGGCAGGTCATCAACGTCACCTCGGAGGCCTGCAAGCCTCCGCACAGTGACTGAAGTGCGAGCGGGATCCCTTCGCTGACGGAGATCGGACCGGCCAGTGTCTTGAGTACCTCCCTGATCGTCTCGAGTACCCTGTTGCGCTCCGTCACCTTGTCGAGCAACTGGTCACGCTCGATAGCGCTTGCCGCGTAGCCGGCGTAGACGGTAACCAGCTCAAGCTGATCGCGCTCCGGCCGACCTGGCGTGTCGTCGAACCCCGTGATGACACCGGCCAGCCCGTCCCTCGCCAGCACGGGCACCGACCAGGAGCTTGCGACCCCAGTGGCGGCCGCCAGGCCATTGAAGGGCGCCCAGTCGGCCTGCGCGTTCTCGGCGATCACCGTCCGCTGGGTCGCGGCGGCCAGCCCAGCCGGGCCGCCGCTCGCGTCGATCGGCAGCCTCGTCCAGCGGTCGAGCAGCGCGTCCGGCAGTCCAAGCGACGCTGCGCACGCCAGCTCGCCTCCAGCGGCGAGATGTATGCACAACCGCTCAGAACCAAGCGCCGCGCCCAGAGCCGACAAGATCAGCGACAGGCTCGACGACGAATCGGCCGCCACGAGCTTCCCCGTCAGCCCGTGCAACCTGGTGAGCTGGCGTCGCGCCGATGAGTCAAATTCCTGTCCGGATAGCAGCGCCCTGACCTCGTCCGGGTGGACGACCGCCGGGTCGACCTCAGCCGCGATCCTGCCGTGCCTGAGCACCACTATCCGGCTGGCCAGCCGGAACATCAGATCGAGATCATGACACGCGATCACCACCGTGGTCTCGTGCCGTACCGAAGCGATGAGCTCCTCGAACTGAGCCGCGTGCTTGATGCTCAGCGATTTCGTCGGCTCGTCGAGTAGCAGCAGCGGCGGCCTGTTGGCCATCGCCCTGGCGATCGCCACGAGCTGGCGTTGCCCGCCGGACAGCGATCGAACGCTGCGCGTAGTGTCGGTCAACGGCATACCGAGCGCGGATATCAAGGCGGACGCGTCGGCGTGCATCCTGACGTCTGAGAGCAGCTGGCGGCGGCGTTCCCTGCCGAGCATCAGGTTCGACGCGATGTCGAGATTGTCACAGAGCGACAAGTCCTGCCAGACCACGCCGACGCCGCGCCTGGCGACCGCGAGCGGATCAGCGGGCAGCGGCCTGCCGCGAAAAAGGATCTCGCCGCCCGACGGCTTGATGTCGCCGCCGAGCGCGCGCATGAGGGTCGTCTTGCCTGCGCCGCTCTCCCCCGCCAGCGCGATGACCTCGCCCGGCAAGATCGACAGATCGACACCGTCAAGCGCGCGCACCGGACCGAAGGTGACGGCCAGCCGTGATACCGAGATAAGCGGAAGCTCCTGCTCAGCCGCGTCCACCTCGCGGGAGGCCTGAGGCGCTGCCACAGTGTGGTCTGCGGACTCTCGTCCGCTGACCACACTGCCGGTGCCGGCCAACACAGTGTGGTCTGCGGACTCTCGTCCGCTGACCGCACTGCCGGTGCCGGCCAACACAGTGGAGTCAGGCAATGCGGTCATACCCACAATTGTGCAACTTGTGCCGAGGGCGTGGACTCACCAGCCGCAGGTCAGGGCAGCTTCCAGTCGACTTCCGCGCTGCCGAGGCCTTCAAGCAGCCGGTTCGCGCGGCTGAACGGACGCGAACCGAAGAATCCCTGGTCCGCCGACATCGGACTCGGATGGGCCGATTCCACCAGTGGGACGCCGCTGAGCAGCGGCGCCAGGTTGCGGGCATCCCGGCCCCAAAGGATCGCGACCAGCGGGCCTTCCCGCGCGGCCAGTGCCTTGATTGCCTGCTCGGTGACCGCCTCCCAGCCCTTGCCGCGATGCGAGCCAGGCTTGCCCGGCTGCACGGTCAGCACCCTGTTGAGCAGCAGTACACCACGTTCTGTCCACGGCGTGAGGTCGCCGTTCGCTGGATCGGGAAACCCTAGATCGGCACTGTACTCGCGGAAGATGTTGACCAGGCTGCGCGGCAGCGGCCTGACTGCCGGCGCCACCGAGAAGCTCAGCCCCACCGGATGACCGGGCGTCGGGTATGGGTCTTGGCCGACAATCAGCACCTTGACTTCATCGAGCGGCTGCTTGAACGCCCGCAGGACGACGTCGCCTGCCGGCAGGTAGGCACGGCCTGCCGCGATCTCGGCACGCAGAAAGTCGCCGGCCTCGGCGATCTTGCCTGCCACGGGCGCGAGCGCCCGCGCCCAGCCTGGGTCGATGATTTCTTCAAGCGGCCGTCGTGTCACGGCGAAACACTGTAGTGCAATCCACGCGCGCGCTGTGCCTATCCGGCAAGCCCGCAGAATCCGGGCCTGCGCTACGGGTTGGTTTTCAACGACCGTCTGCCATTGAGACTTCGGCGACCCGGCGGGAGAGGAAGCCGCGCTCGGCTGGGTTGTCGGTCAGCTTGAGAGCCGCCAGGTAGGCGCTCCTGGCCTCGGCCGCGCGACCAAGCCGCCTGAGCAGGTCAGCCTTGGTAGCCGGCAGATAGTGGTAGCCATCGAGCCTGCCCTCCGCCTCAAGCTTGGCGATGTCGTCGAGCGCGGCCTGCGGCCCGCTGACCATCGCGACGACTACGGTTCTGTTGAGCTCGACCACGGGCGATGGCCAGACCCTGAGCAGCCTGTCATACAGCACAAGAAGCTGCGGCCAGTCGGTTTCCTGATAGCTCGCGGCTTCGGCGTGCACCGCGGCGATCGCGGCCTGCAGCGCGAACCTGCCAGGCCGGCCGCCGCGCAGTGACTCGATGACAAGTGCGGAGCCGTCAGCGATCCTGGCCGCGTCCCACAGCGACCTGTCCTGCTGCTCGAGCAGCAGGAGGTTCCCTTGAGCGTCGGTTCTCGTCTCCCGCCTGGCATCGGTGATCAGCAGCAGCGCGAGCAGACCGGCGACCTCCCGCTCATCTGGCATGAGCGTGCGCAGCATCCGAGCGAGTTCGCTCGCGCGGTCAACCAGGTCCGCACGCACCAGGTCAGGGCCACCAGGCGCGGTATGCCCCGTGGTGAATACCAGGTGCACGACCGTCAGCACCGCATCGAGCCGATCTGGCAACTCGGTGGCGTCTGGCACCCGGTAAGCGATTCTTGCCGCTGAGATCTTCTTCTTCGCCCTGGTGACCCTGGCAGCCATTGTCGACTCGGACACAAGGAAGGCCTTCGCGATCTCTCCCGTGCTCAGCCCGCAGACCAGCCGAAGCGTCAGCGCGACCTGCGCCTCCCTGGCCAGCGCCGGGTGGCAGCAGGTGAAAACCAGCCGCAGCCGGTCATCGGCGGTGAACGGCTCACCATCGTCAGCTTCAGCATCAGCCTGCGACTGCTCGGGTATCAGCAACGGCAGCTTGGCACGCAGCGTGCGGTCCCGGCGCAGTGTGTCGAGTGCGCGGTGCCTGGCAGCGGTGGTCAGCCAAGCGCCGGGATTGCGAGGCACGCCCTGGCGCGCCCAGGCGTCAAGCGCGGAGACGTAGGCGTCCTGCACGCATTCCTCAGCCGCATCAAGGTCGCGCGTGACCCTCGCGGTCGCGGCGAGCACGAATGCCCACTCACGCCGGTGCGCGTCGGCGACGGCGGCGCGGATCGCGTTGCGATCGTGCACCGCCGTCCCGGCATCTGCGGCCATCGCGGACTCAGCCGCCGGAAGTGTCCATGATCGGACGCACCTCGACACCACCGAACGGCGCCGGGCATAGCTTGGCGATCTCGATCGCGTGGTCGAGGTCGCGCGCCTCGATCAGGTAGAAGCCGCCAAGCGCTTCCTTCGTCTCAGCGAACGGGCCGTCGGTCACCACATCGTTCCTGATCGACGTTGCCGTGCTAGTCGGCTCGAGCGCGTCGCCGCCGAGAATCTTGCCGCCCTTCTCCCCGACCTGACCAGCGAACCTGGAGTGCATCTCCATCATCGTCTGCCAGAGCTCATCGCCGCCGTTCGCGAAGCCGCTCTCATCCTCGTAAATCAAGATCGCGTACTGAGCCATGATCATCTCCTTTTTGAGTGTCGTGCCGGAGGCACGCCAGATGACACCGTGCCGGAGGCGCGCCAGCCAGCACCGTGCCGGAGGCACGCCAGCCAGCACCGCGCCGGAGGCACGCCAGATGACACCGTGCCGGAGGCGCGCCAGCCAGCACCGCGCCGGAGGCACGCCGGATGACACCGTCGGTCTCCGTCGGCCCCCGCCATTTCCCGACGAACGGGATAGCGGACTTTCGACAACCGACGCTGAAACTCTTCCGCCCGGCCTCACGAGCCGACAAACAGCAAGGTGCCCACGTCGTCACCACATCCCAATGCCGTTGAGATCAGCATGTCAGTGGGCGTCCTTCCGCGGTTGCAGTCCGAAGATGCCCCTGAGCGCGAGCGGCCACGGCAGAAGATGGTACTCGTGCTGCTGCTCCGGGTTGAGGAATCAGCGCAGGCTCAGCGGCACCGCGGACGCAGCCTTTCGCCACGTAACCTTCCGCGAGCCGGACCTCCGCGAGCACGAAAAATGTCCACCAGGCCCGGACGTACGCCCAGACAGCGGCGATGTGCACATTGCTGTCGTTGCGGTGGGCTGGCGAACAGCGGCGATGTGCACCTTGCTGTCGTTGGGACAGCGGCGATGTGCAGGTTGCTGTCGTTGGAGCGCGGCCGCGGGCCAACGGCGGCGGACCACCGGGGGTTCGACGACCTCGCCGGACCGACGACGCTGCCCGTGCGGGAGGCCGAAGTCCTGACCCGCCTCGCGATCACGCGGCGCTGCGCTCGGACGGCGACTGACTGACCCTACATGTCTGGAGTTCGCCTTGCGGGGGCTCTAGCCAGGATGCTGCCAGCTGACAGCGGCCGATTGCGCTGCTTCACGCAGATGCTTGATCGCACCGGTGGGGTCGTGCGAGCCGAAGACCGCCGTGCCAGCGACGAACACATCCGCCCCGGCCTCCGCGCACCGCGCGATGGTCTCGTCGGTCACCCCACCGTCGACCTGCAGCCAGATCTCACCGCCATGCCGGCTGATAAGCTCGCGGGCCCTGGCGATCTTGGACAGCACCAGGTCGAGGAAGTGCTGCCCGCCGAAGCCAGGCTCGACGGTCATCACGAGCAGCATGTCGATCTCGGGTAGCAGGTCAGCGTACGGTTCGACTTGCGTGGCAGGGTTCAAGGCAAGCCCTGCCCGCGCGCCCTGCGACCTTATTTCGCGCAGCGTCCTGACGGGCGCCGTTGACGCTTCGGCGTGGATCGTGACATTCCGCGCACCCGCCGAGGCGTAATCCGCCGCCCAGCGCTCCGGGTCTGCGATCATCAGATGGCAATCGAGCGGGAGACCTGTGTGCCTTAGCAAGGCTTCGACGACGGGGAGGCCGATCGTCAGATTCGGAACGAAATGTCCATCCATCACATCAAGGTGCAGCCAGTCGGCCACGCTGGCCACCGATGCCGCTTCGTCGGCAAGGCGTGCGAAATCGGCTGCGAGTACGCTCGGCGAGATTTGGACGGTCATGACTACCGAAGTCTACGAGTCCAGGTGCGGGGCGGAACAGTGTCATACCCCTTCGCTATGTTCGCTCGCGTGTTCGGATGCCGAATAAGGAGGTTGCGTGCTACTGACCGATGCACCAGAGCGACTGCTTGACCGGGTGCGCAAGCTACTCGCGCAGGCGGAGGACGACGCTGTCACGCCGGCGGAGGCCCAGGCATTTACCGCAAAGGCCGCCAAGCTAATGGCAAAGTACGGCATCGATAGGGCGCTGCTCGCCGCTGATCAGCCGGAAACCGATCAGCCGGCCAACCGGATTCTGGACATCGACAACCCATGGGCCAGGGAGAAGGCACACCTGCTCTGCGGCCTGGCCTCCGCGCTTCGCTGCCAGTGCATCCTGCTCGGCGGTAGCAGGCCAGGAAGCAGGGTGCACATCTTCGGCTTCGGCTCTGACATCGAGCGGACCGACGTGCTCTACACCTCAGTTCTCATCCAGATGGCACACGGCCTGGCCGGGGCGCGAGTACCCGAGTGGAGCAGCAGCCCGCGAGCGTGGCGGCGCAGTTGGCTGCTTGGCTTTGCCACCGCAGTAATCGCCCGAGTGCGCCAGGCAGAGCACGGCGCGGTGGTCGCGGCCACCACGCGCGGCAATGGTGAGACCAGCCGCACCGCGCTGGTGCTCGCCGACCGCTCGCTTGTGATACGCAAGCAGGTCGAGCAGATTTACCCGATTACCCGTAAGGCTCGGGTCACCTACAGCGGCAGCGGATACCGCGACGGTTACGAGCGCGGCCAGCGAGCCGATATCGGCGCTAGCCACCTGGCCAGGACTAGGGGCCGGGCGCTAACCAGCCAGGCGCAGTAGCGCCACGAAGATCGCGTCGGTGCCGTGTCGGTGCGGCCAGAACTGGGCGTATCGGCTGTACGGCTCGGGGCATCGCAGGTCGGGAACCTGGCTAAGGACAGCCGGAGCGTCGAGCACCTCGACGTGATCGCGAACTCCAAGCACATCCGCCAGCACATGCCTGGTCTCGGCCAGATGCGGCGAGCAGGTGACGTAGCCGACGATACCGCCGGGCCTCGCGGAGTCGATGGCGGAAACGAGCAGGTCACGCTGCAACCGGGCGAGAGCGGGGATATCGGTCGGCTCTCGCCGCCAGCGCGCTTCCGGCCGACGCCGCAGGCTACCCAGGCCCGAGCAGGGCAGGTCGGCGAGCACTCGGTCAAAGGAGGCCGGCAACCAGGGCGGGGCGAGACCATCCGCGGTCACCACGGCAGCGCGGGCGGCGGGGCTAACTGCGCCAGCGGTCAGCACCGCGCGGTGGTGGTGCAGGTCGGCAGCCAGTAGTACAGCCCCGCGTTCAGAGGCGAGTCCAGAAAGCAGCCTGGCCTTTCCGCCAGGTCCGGCGCACAGGTCGAGCCAGCGCTGCCCGGCGGCCGACGCCGACACCGACGTGGACGCGCCCGCGCTCGCTAGCGCGACTGCGGCCAACTGGCTTGCCTCGTCCTGCACACCGGCCCGGCGCTGCGCGACGGCATCAATCGAGCCTGGGTCGCCGCTTGCGCTGTAAGCGCCGAAGGGAGACCAGCGGGCGGCGGTCGCACCGGCACCTATCAGATCGGCGGGATCGGCCAGCCCGGGCACGGCGGCCAGGTGCACTGTGGGTCTGGCGTTGTCGGCGGCGAGTGCCGCCTCGGTCTGGCGCAGGCCGTCGCCGGGCGCCTCTCCCAGAGCGTGGGCGAATGCCTCGACTATCCAGCGCGGATGGCTGTGCCTGACCGCTAGGTGCCCGACCGGGTCGGCCGACGGGTCGGGGGCGGCGATGCCGATCCATGACTCGAGATCTCTCAGCGCTACCCTGCGAAGCACCGCATTGACGAATCCGGCGCGGCCGCGGCCGAGTACTTCAACCGCGAGATCGACTGCGGTCGCGACCGCGGCATGCGTTTTGATCCGCATTCCCAGCAGCTGATGCACTCCTAGCCTGAGCGCATCGAGCACGCCAGCGTCAATTCGATCAAGATCGCGATCGGCGCAGATGGCAATGATCGCGTCGTAGCTGCCACGGTGCCGCAACACGCCGTAGACAAGCTCGGTGGCGAGCGCGGCGTCCTTGCCGTGCAAGCCAGACTCGCGCAACGTCGCGGCGAGCAACAGGTTGGCGTAAGCGTCCCTGGTGCTCACCGCGGCGAGTACCAGGTACGCGGTGCGCCGTGCCGGGTCGACCTGCCGCTTGGAGCCCGGGCGGTGCGCGGCCGACCGTCTGGTCCCGACGTGGTGCCTGACGTCCTTGGTCATCAGGTCAGCACAAGCGACACGCCGGTGTTGGCGATGCCGCGTGCCCAGTCTGCCGCCGGCATCCGCCGCTTGCCCTCCTGCTGAACATCGCCAAGTTCCACGGGCGTCGTGCCGGTCCCGACCGTGACGCGCCGCCCGGCCACGCGGATCTCGCCGGGGCCTTGGCTGCCATCCTCAGCGGCCAGCCCAGCGGTCCTGGTCACCGGCCAGACCTTGACGAACGCGTCGTTAAACGTGGTCCACGCGCCAGGTGCGGGCGTGCAGGCCCTGACCAGCCGGTCGATCGCGAGCGCGGCCTGCCTCCAGTGCACCCTGCCATCGTTCCTGGTCAGCTTCGGCGCGAGCGAAATTCCGTCGGGCGGCTGAGGCTCTGCCCGCAACTCGCCCGACTCGATGCCGTCGAGTGTGGCCACAAGCAGGTCAGCCCCCGACACGCTCAGCCTGGCGAGCAGATCGCCTGCCGTGTCATGGGCACCCACCGGCTCGGTCACCACACCGTAGACCGGGCCGGCGTCGAGCTCGGCGACCAGCCTGAACGTCGTTGCTCCTGTGATCTCATCGCCGTGCAGAATCGCGTGCGGCACAGGAGCCGCACCGCGCCAGGCCGGGAGCAGCGAGAAATGCAGGTTGACCCAGCCATGCGGAGGTATCGCCAGCGCCGCCTTCGGGATCAGGCCACCGTAGGCCGTCACCGGGCAGCAATCAGGCGCGATCGCAGCCAGCCTGGCGATGAAAGCGGGATCTGATGGCCTGGCCGGCTGCAGCACTTCCAGGCCCGCTTCGGCTGCCTGCGCGGCGATCGGGCTCGCCGTCACCTTCCGCCCGCGCCCGGCAGGGGCGTCCGGCCTGGTCACCACCGCGGCCACGGTGTGCTTGGAGTCCAGCAGGGCAGCGAGAGACGGAACGGCCGTCTGCGGGGTTCCCGCGAACACCAGCCGCATCAGCTACAGGGCCTTGCCGTGCGTGAGATGCGGCGAGATCTTCACCGGCGGTACCTGCTCACCCCACCACTCGGCGGCCCTGATCTCCTTCATCGCGAGCTTGCGCTGCTCGGGGTCGAGCCGGTCAATGAAGAGCACGCCGTCCAGGTGATCGGTCTCATGCTGCACGCACCGGGCGAGCAGGCCGCTTCCCTCCAGCGTCACCGGCTCGCCATGCATGTTGAAGCCCTTGGCCACCACGCCGAACGAGCGTTTCGTCGGGAAAGCGAGGCCGGGGAATGACAGGCAGCCTTCGTCGTCGGTTTCCTCGTCGCTGGACAGATCGAGATCCGGGTTGATCAGGTGGCCAAGTTCGTCATCGACGAAGTAGGTGAACACCCGCAGGCCAACGCCTATCTGAGGAGCGGCCAGGCCAAGGCCGGGCGCGTTCTGCATAGTCTCGGTGAGATCCGCGACAAGCCTGCGCAGCTCAGTGTCGAAGTCAGTCACTGGCTCGGCCGGCGTGCGGAGCACGGGATCACCGAACAGGCGAATCGGCTTGATACTCACCGGCATTCCTCCATGCACTCATCCCAGCGTCGGCCAATCCCAGCATCGCCGCGCGATCAGGAGTTAATCCAGTCTACGGAGCCTGGGCGCCGTCCGGTGATCTCAGTCGGCGTTGGCGGCCGGCGAACGCGCCTTGAATGCGGCCTTCCTGGCCGCTCGCGCCACGCTCGGGTCTGGATGGTGGTCGCTAAGCGCGGTCAGCAGGCCGGTGACTCCGGGATGGCTGACCTTCCAGAGCCCGGCCACGATCTCCACCTGATCCTCAGCGGGCAGGTTCGGCAGCAGCTCGGCCACCACGTCAGCGGGAGCAGCCTCCTCGAGCAAGCCAGCACCGAGATCGACGAGCAGCCAGGTCCTGTCCTCTGGTTCGAGCCGCACGTCCTCACCGTGCTCGAGCAGCCACACCGCGACATGAGCGCGCAACAGGGGGTTGTCAATGCCCGCCCATACCTCATCACGGGCCGCGACGCCGATCCGGTCGAGCACCGCGAACGCCGCTCCTCGCTGCCCAGGCGACCCGGTAGCCGCTGCCTCGATTAGCTCGGCGGCGGCCGCCGCCGACTCACGCGAGGCCAGCCATGTCGTGATCTCAGCCTCGCCGTCCTCGGCGTCGCAGTTAGCGAGCGCCGCGAGCAGGCCTTGCGCGTCATACTTGGCCGCCACGCCAAGCACAGGAACGTGCCAGCCTTGCGCGCCGAGTCTGCGGTGCACTCCCCAGGTTCCCAGCGGAGACAGCGCGACGGTGAGGCTGCCGTCCGCCTCTTCTGTCCCAAGCTCGACGACGCCAAGATCGGCGAGCGTCTCAAGCGCGACCGAGAGCGCGGCACCATGATCGGTCGCGGAACCGTGGTCGCCTGGCAGGTCAGCCCCAGCGGACTCAGCGCGCGACACGACCTTCCTGCTCGCTCCCGCGGCGTTGGCGTAAGCGTCGAACAACCCGTCGATTCCGACCGGACCGCCGACTGTGTACAGGGCTGTCGCGATGCCGTCAAGCTCCTCAGAGGCGAGTATGACGGCCAGCGCCGTGTCCCAGACCTCAAGCACCGCCTCAGCTGAGCCGCCGCCAAGCACGGCACCCAGGCCATCATCTCGCGGCTTGAGCTCGGCGGCTTCCTTGTGCGCGCCTACTACTCGCCAGGCCGCGACTATCTCACGGGGCGCGAGGTCAAGCGCCGAGGCAGCGATGAGCGCCTGCTCAGGCGCGAGGTCGCGGTGGGCGTCAAGATCGCCTATGGCCGCCGCCCATTCGTCAAGGTCACGCGCCGCCCTGAGCAGCGGCGCGACCCTGGCCAGGTTCGCGAGGTCGTCTCGGGGCGCGAGCCGCACAGTCGGTAGCTTAGGTGCCCCGATGCGGGTTGCGTCATCTGTCCAGCTAATGAGGTCGGCAGGGCTGATCGCGACAGCGCCGCCTGGCGGGCTGTGCCAGTCCCGCCTGCCCGCGTGTCGCCCGTGCTGTCGCTCGGCGCTGCGCGGTGATCCCGGCCGCTGCGTTGAACTTGCCACTCAAGCACCTTATGGCCTCGGCGGCACTACGTCAGATCAGCTCGGCCGGGTCAAGCTGAAGTCGGACGGGTCCGGCATCCTTGCGTGCGGTGCGGTCGGCCACCGCCGTGCGCAGCGCCGCGGCCAGCTCGGCGCCGGCTGACCACGGCGTTCTGACCAGGAATCGCACCACCTGCGGAGCAGGCTCCTTGCCGTCACGCGGTACCTCGACCGGCCCGAGTACGTCGCTACCGCGGGGCAGGATCGAGGCGCTCAGCAGCTTCTCGACCGCGTCGGGCGGGCCGGTCAGCGAAGCGATCCTGACCGTCGGCGGAAAGCGAAGCTCAGTTCGCTCGGCGAGCTCACGCCGGGCAAACGAAGCGGCATCCCACCGGATAAGTGCCTGCACGGCCGGCACGACGGGGTCGGCCATGAGCACGACCTTGCCGCCACCCGGGCCAGGGCGGACTAGTGCGGCAGCGTTCATCCAGCGCCGCAGCGCCTCCTCGCCGGCGCGCAGGCTCGGACGGCCGAGCAATGCCCAGCCATCGAGCAGGATGGCGGCGGCGTACCCGCCATCGGCCGGCGGCTCAGCGCCCGGTGTGGCGATCACGAGTGCGCTGCCTGGCGGTGCCTGGCCGAGCACACTCGCGCCGCTTGAGGTGGCTACCTGAGCTCCAGGGAAGGCGCGGGCGAGTTCCTCCGCAGTCCTCCGCGCCCCGGTCACTAGCGCACGCAAGCCGACGTTCCCGCACGTAGCACAGGACTGTTTGGCGGTCAGGCCGCACCACCCGCAGGTCAGCGGCTGATTACGGCCGGTTATTGCCACCGGGCCAGCGCAGGCGGCGCAGCGAACTCGCTCGCCGCACCGCCGGCAAGCGGTGGCTGCGACGTATCCTCGCCTGGGCACCTGGAAGAGCACCGGGCCAGCGACGAGTGCGTCCCTAGCGGTCCGCAGCGCCAGGCTCGGCATCCTCGCCGTGCGAGCCGCCTCATCCCTGGCCAGTTCGGCATCTTCTCCGGCGGTGCGGATCAGCGGCGCGTGCCGCCTGACAGTCTGGCGGTCCGCGACGAGCGGCTTAGCCCAGCCGCTCGCGAGAAGCTGTTCGGCCTCGGTGGTCCTGGCGAAGCCGCCAATCAGGGCCGCCGCCGCCGATCTGTGCGCCCGGATCAGCAGCACGTCCCTGGCATGCGGATACGGTGCCCTGGGCTCAGCGTGCAGGTCGTCACCGTCGTCCCAGATCACCACGAGGCCGAGGTCAGCTACCGGAGCGAACATCGCCGACCGAGTGCCGAGGACGATCTTCACCTCGCCTCGTCGCACCGCCAGCCACCTGCGATACCGCTCGGCCGGCCCAAGCTGGGCCGCGAGGCTGACAAATACGGCGTGACCGCCGACCTGCGCCATCGCCGACTCCACCGCGGCGAGGTCACGCGCGTCAGGCACCACGACGAGCGCGCCGCGGCCGCCCGCATAAGCCGCCGCGGCGGCATGCGCGATCTCCGCTGGCCAGTCCTGGCCGGGCAGCGCCGACCAGACGGCGTGCGGCGATCGGCCGCTTTCCAGCGCGGCCAGGAAGGGCTTGCCTGCCGGGTAGCGCGCCCACAGGCTGGCATCGGGTGGGACCCGGCTGGCTATGTCTTCTCGCGCCGCTCGCGCAGAGATCTCGGCGGCCGCGTACCTAGGCGGGATAGCCAGCCGCAGCACGTCGGCCATCGTCCCGCCGTAGCGGTCTGCCACCGCGCGGGCAAGTCCGGCGATCTCGCCGGTGAGCACTGGCTCGGCGGACACCACCTTGTGCAGGAACGCGATGCTGCCGCTGTGCTCGCTAGCTTCGACTCGTTGTACCAGGTAGCCGGAGGTAAGCCGACCAGAGAACCTGACCTTGACCCGGCATCCGGGCCCGGCGAGGTCGGTCATGGATTGCGGAACGAGATAGTCGAACAGCCGGTCGAGATGCGGCAAAGCGACGTCGACCGCTACCCGTGCGACCGGCAACACCTCCGCGGGTACCTGTGACACTTTGCTAGCCGGAGGGCGCTCCCGAACCCCGGATGGCCTCGACGCACCCGCAGCCAGCCCCGAGGTCACAGCCCGACGGCTGCCCTCAGCGCGTCCGTCTTCTGGGTGCTCTCCCACGGGAAGTCGGATTCCTCACGGCCGAAGTGCCCGTAGCTCGCGGTCTGGGCGTAAATCGGCCGGAGCAGATCGAGATCACGGATGATAGCGGCGGGGCGCAGGTCGAAGGACTCAAGCACGGCGTCCTGTATCTGCTCGACCGGCACTCGCTCGGTGCCGAAGCACTCGACAAACAGGCCAACAGGCTTCGCCTTGCCGATCGCGTAGGCGACCTGGGCCTCGCATCGGTCGGCGAGGCCGGCGGCGACGACGTTCTTGGCGACCCAGCGCATCGCGTACGCGCCGCTTCTGTCCACCTTCGACGGGTCCTTGCCGGAGAATGCGCCGCCACCATGCCGCGCCATGCCTCCGTAGGTGTCAATGATGATCTTGCGGCCAGTGAGCCCGGCATCGCCCATCGGACCGCCGACCTCGAACCGCCCGGTCGGGTTGACAAGCAGCCGGTAGTTGGTGCAGTCGAGGTCGAGCGAGGAGACGACCGGCTTCACTACCCGTTCCATGACGTCAGGCTGCAGCAGCGCCTTGAGGTCGATCGCCGGGGCGTGCTGCGTGGAGACCACGATCGTGTCAAGCCTGACCGGCTCGTCGGCGACATATTCGATCGTCACCTGGGTCTTGCCGTCGGGCCTGATGTACGGAATCTCGCCGTTGCGGCGCACCTCAGCGAGGCGTCGCGACAAGCGGTGGGCGAGCATGATCGGCAACGGCATCAGCTCAGGCGTCTCCCGGCAGGCGTAACCGAACATCAGGCCTTGGTCACCTGCGCCCTGACGGTCGAGTTCGTCGTCGCCTTCGCCTTCGCGGTGCTCGTAGGCGTGCGTAACGCCTTGCGCGATGTCGGGCGATTGCGACCCTATGGAGACCGACACACCACACGATGCGCCGTCGAACCCCTTCGTGGACGAGTCATAACCGATATCGAGAATCTTGTCCCTGATCAAGCCGGGGATATCGACATAGGTCTCGGTGGTCACCTCGCCGGCGACGTGCACCTGACCCGTGGTAATCAGCGTCTCTACAGCAACTCTGCTGCGGGGATCGCCTTTGAGCATCGCGTCGAGTATGGCGTCACTGATCTGATCGGCCATCTTGTCGGGATGACCTTCGGTCACCGACTCGGAGGTAAATAGGCGACGAGCCACGTGGCACCCTTCCTCGCAATGAGATCTCGCCCGAATTTTAACCGGGGGCTTCTGACACATCACTCGTGCCCGGCCGGGGCGCGACCTCCGAGCCCCTGGCCGGTAAGCCTAGCCGAGCAGCTATGAGGTCCCAGATCACCTCGGCGAGCACTTCCTTCGGACCGCGCGGCACAGACAAACGCTGGCCATCGGCGGTGAGTATCTCAGCGGCGTTGTCGGCCGTACCGAACGCCACGCCGTCACCGACCAGGTTCATGACGATCAGGTCGCAACCCTTCGCGGCCAGCTTGACCTGGCCGTTAGCGAGCAGGTCGGTCGTTTCAGCGCCGAAGCCGACGATCACCTGGCCTGGCCGACGCCGAGTAGTGGATATTTCGCGCAGAATATCAGGGTTCTCGATCAGTTCGATGGGGTCGGGTCGCCCGCCAGATTTTTTCAGCTTTGTATCGCTCCTTGTCGCCGGGCGGTAGTCGGCGACCGCGGCGGCCATCACTACCGCATCAGCGTCGTGGGAGGCGGAAAGCACCGCATCGCGCATCTGGCCCGCCGATGTTACGCCGATGACGTTGGCGCCCGCCGGGTCGGCGAGCCCGGTGTTCGCCGCGACCAGCGTCACGCTGGCGCCGCGCGCCACCGCGGCGGCCGCGATCGCGTAGCCCTGACGGCCCGAAGACCAGTTTCCGATGAATCTGACCGGGTCGAGTTCTTCCCTGGTGCCGCCGGCGGACACGACTACCTGGCGCCCGGCCAGGTCGGGCACGGCCGCCGCGGTACCTCTGCGCAGCACGTGCAGGGCTGACGCGTACAGTTCGCCTGGTTCAGGCAGGCGGCCAGGGCCGGTGTCGGCTCCAGTCAGCCGACCGGACGCGGGCTCAAGAACGATCGCGCCGCGCTCGCGCAAAGTGGCGACGTTGGCGGCCGTCGCGGGGTGCGACCACATCTCGGTGTGCATGGCAGGCGCGTAGATGACCGGGCACGCCGCCGTCAGCAGCACGTTGCATAGCAAGTCGGGCGCCAGGCCCGCGGCAGCACGGGCAAGCAAGTCCGCGGTGGCCGGGGCGACGAAGACCAAGTCGGCGTGCTGGCCGATCCGGACGTGCGGTACCTCGTGCACGCGCTCCCACGTGCTGGTGCTCACCGGATGACCGGACAGGGCCTCCCACGTTGCGGCGCCAACGAAGCGAAGGGAGTCCTGCGTCGGGACGACCTGAACGTCATGCCCGGATTCGGTGAACAGCCTGAGCAGCTCGCAGACCTTGTAGGCGGCTATTCCAGCGCCCACCCCAAGTACTATGCGCATCGGGGCCTGCCGCCACCGATGTCAGGCGGTCGGGATTTCCTGCGGCTCGGCGTGCAGGAGCCCTTCGCTGATCTCACGCAGCGCGATCGAAAGCGGCTTCTCCTGGACACGGGTCTCCACCAGCGGGCCGACGTACTCAAGCAGGCCCTCACCGAGCTGCGCGTAGTAAGCGTTGATCTGCCTAGCGCGCTTGGACGCCATGATCACGAGGCCGTACTTGCTGTCCACCACGTCGAGCAGCTCGTCGATCGGCGGGTTGATGATTCCTTCGAGCCCTGGAGTACCTGCCACTGTCTGCCTTCCTGATCTCATGCCGACAACTTGACCGGCACAGCCATCATCAAGGCTACCAGCTGAGCGCAGACGTCCTTGACAGATGTATTGACGAGCGTGATATCGAACTCGTGCTCTGCCTGCAACTCCACCTTGGCGGCTTCGAGGCGCTGGCCGATCACGTCGGCAGACTCTGTGCCACGCCCGGTCAGCCTGCGAACGAGTTCATCCCAGGAAGGCGGAGCGAGAAACACCAAAAGAGCACCAGGCACCGCGGCTCGAACCTGCCGGGCACCGACCACGTCGACCTCAAGTAGGCTCGAAATACCGGCCTCAAGCCGCTCGGCGACCGGCGCTCGGGGCGTACCGTAGAAATTACCGGCATAGCGCGCCCATTCAAGCAGTTCGCCGGCGACCGCCATTTCCTTGAACGCCTGTTCGGTGACGAAGTAGTACTCGCGACCGTGAACTTCGCCGGGCCTGGGACGTCTGGTTGTCACCGAGATAGAAAGCCAGACTTCAGGGTTATGGCGCCTGATTGACTCGATAACCGTGCTCTTCCCGACGGCGGAAGGCCCGGAAAGCACGGCCAATCGCGCAACCTTGGACCGCACCGCTGGATCCGCCGGTCCCAGGTACTGGCGCATATCTTCAGGTTCACCCGGCCGAGCCTGATCATGCAAACCGAGACGGGCGTGATGCCTTGCCGGTCTGGCAGGCCTGACCGGCCCTACCTGGTCTGCCTCGCCTGGCAAGGACGCAGGCCCTTGCGGGCGCGCGGGGACGGAGTCCTCGCATTCCGCTTCTGCCCGAGGTATCGGATCAGTCACGGATGCGCGTTCTCCGTCGCCGCGCGTTGCGCCTGCAGCAGGACTCAAACCTCGCGGAACTCGTTCTCAAGCGCCATCCGCTGGTTGGCGCCAAGTCCGCGAACACGCCGCGACTCGGCTATACCGAGCCGTTCCATGATCTGCTTGGCGCGGACCTTACCCACACCAGGCATTGACTCAAGTAGTGCCGACACCTTCATCTTGCCAACGACGTCATCGGTCTGGCCCTCTTTGAGTACTTGAGGCAAGGTGGTGGATGCGTGCTTGAGCCTGTTCTTGATCTCAGCACGCTCCTTGCGAGCCTTAGCCGCCTTCTCAAGGGCCGCAGCCCTCTGGTCAGGGGTCAGGGGAGGAAGAGCCACGCGTGGTCACCTCGGGTTTCGTATCGAAAAACTCTGTTCGCGAGGGGAAACTAGCGAGTTCGGCTCGCCGGGACAACACAAATCTCCGTTTGGCACGTCACAATTTATCCAATATTACATAGCGAACACGTCTAAGTACTTACGGTAAGTCTTTCCTCGTGAGCAGCCTACCGAAAAGGATCCCCGCCGCACCACTGGCTACATTAACCTCAAGAACCACATAGAGCACTAATATCTCACAGAGCCCTCAAGCACCATCAGGAGGGGTGCCGACAGGGCCGGCGGCGGGCCCCGCAGGCACCAAGACCACCGCGTCCCCGACGGTCGCAGCCACATAGGCGGCGCCGGTCTTGCGGACGCAAGCCACCGGGCTGGGCGGCGCTCGCACCGCTGGATCCTCGGGCGCCGACCCCCTGACGCTGGGCCTGAACTGTTCGTCATCCCGGTGCGGCAGCGATGCTCCCGCGCTGTTCCGGGCCGCCGCCGCCCGGCGGCAGCAACTATCGCGCGCTGTCGCCGGGGCGAGAGCAATCAGGCCACGCTGTCCCGGCCCCGCCACCCAGCGAACAGCAGCGAGGCTCCCCCGCTGTCGTCCGCACCGGCCGCGACGCGACCGTGATTGTGCGCTGCGGGGAGCGGGCGGGCGCTGCCGAGCGGGAGGGTGGCGCTGGCGCGCAGCGGGTGAACCGGCCCCGCCGAGGCCAGACACATGCATGCCATTCATCCGCAAGCCCGAACAGCGTCGTCGGGCCGACGACGCGGTCAAAGACCTCTCCGCAACGACAACGCCGGGCCGACCACGACTGTAGGGCAGCATCGCAGGCCCGGCGACGCAGTGGAACTGCGAGAATTCGCGGCATCGCCGGCCCGGCGACGCTGGGGAATTGGACGGGGCTTGCGGCATCGCCGACTTCCTGGGCCGGATTCGGCAATCGGCCTGGTGCCAGCGCGGTCTATCCGGTGAATTCGGGGTTTCAACGCGGTCAACTCACCTAGATAAGCAGATCAGGACCTCGACAGCACTCCCTAATTCCTGGCATTAGGTGGTGGAAGATTTAGCGGTTCGCTTGGGCGGCCGGGCGGCGGAGGTCGGCGGCCAGCGCGGCTGCCGCGGCCCCAGGATCGGCGGCGGTCGTGATCGGGCGGCCAATCACAAGCAGGTCAGCTCCGTCGCGAAGCGCCTGCTGCGGGGTGGCGACTCTGGCCTGGTCATCGTTCGCCTGGCCGACGAGACGGATCCCTGGGGTGATCAAGGTGATGTCCGGTCCGACTTCCGCGCGCACGGCGGCAACTTCCCTAGGCGAGCAGACCAGCCCGCGCGCTCCTGCGCCGACCGCCAGGCTGGCTAGCCTGCGCGCCGCGTCGGTGACCTGGCCGGCTAGGCCGATTTCCACCAGATCGGCGTCATCGAGCGAGGTGAGCACGGTCACCCCGACGATGTTGGTCTGTGGGAGCGCCTGCACCGCCGCCTTGATGGCGGCCGGACCCGCTGCGGCGTGCACGCTGAGCAGATCGGGCCTCAGTTTGGCGACGCCGCGGGCGGCGCCGCCGACTGTAGCGGGTATGTCGTGGAGCTTCAGGTCAAGGAAAACGTCGACGCCACGGGCGCCGCGCACCGACGCCACCACCTCGGGTCCGTAGCGCAGATACAGCTCCAGACCGATCTTCAGCGTGCTGACATGGGGCGTGACCTGCGCCGCCCACTCCGCGGCGGTATCCAGATCGGGTGCGTCGAGCGCGACAGCGATCGGGGCACGGCTCGTCATGTTCGCTCCCTATTGGTCTTGCGCGGCACGACCCTCAGCGCTCGATCCTGGGGCCGACGGCACCGCGGATCTCGTGCGCGGCGCCGATCACCTGGCCTACCCGTCCTATTCCTCGCCTAGCAAGTTCTTCGTCAAGCTCGCGCAGGATTCTGGTGCAGGCCGACGGGTCGTGGAAGATCGCGGTGCCGATGCTGACCATAGAGGCCCCGGCGAGCATCAACTCGAGCGCGTCTGTACCCGTCATCACGCCGCCCATGCCGATAATCGGCACATCGGGCAGCGCGGCCCGCACCTGCCAGATGCACCGGACCGCAATGGGCCTGATCGCCGGGCCCGACAAGCCGCCGGTCAGGCCGGCCAGGGCCGGACGCATTGTCTCGGTGTCGATGGCCATTCCGAGCAGGGTGTTGATCATCGAGAGCCCGTCGGCACCCGCGGAGACGCACGAGCGGGCGATTGCGACGATGTCGGTGACGTCAGGAGAGAGCTTGGCGAAGACCGGCAGGTCATGTCTGGTCCTGGCACGCACCGCCTCGATCACCGCGCCAGCGTCGACCGGGTCGCACGCGAATACCTGCCCGCGATGCTCGACGTTCGGGCAGGAAATGTTCACCTCAAGCGCGGTGACGCCGGCGGCGTCGGAAATGCGCGCGGCAAGCTCGGCGTACTCGTCGACGGTGCTGCCCGCGATCGACACCACGGCCCGGGCACCGCGCGACAGCAGCCACGGCAGATCGCGCTGCAAGAACGCGTCGATGCCCGGACCCTGCAGCCCGATGGAGTTCAGCATCCCGCTGCTCGTCTCGGCCATCCTCGGCGTCGGCCGCCCGGCTCTCGGCGCCAGCATCACCGACTTGGTGACGACCGCGCCGATCTTGGAGACGTCGATGAACTGGGCAAGCTCCCGCCCCGAACTGGCGCAGCCAGACGCGGTCAGTACCGGATTGGGCAACTCGGTATTGCCGAGCCGAACTCGCAGGTCAGGTGCCATGGCCATGCCTCCGCGCGGTGTCGGCCTTGGCGGAAGCCCCATCGGAACTCCCCGAGGTACTGGCCCGAGGAGAGGACCCAACGGGACCGCCCGAGGTGTCAGCCCGCATGGGCGCCTGGTGACCAGCAGCGGGAACGCGCCGTACCTTGGGTTCCCACCCAGGCGCGCCGAGCGCGTCGAACGGGATCGTGCCGACGTCGTCCCAGCGGACCTGCTCACCGCGGAACACCGGCCCGTCCACGCAGGACCTGACCATCCTGGTGATCCCGTCGCTCCCGACAACCGGCAGCACGCAGGTCATGCAGACACCGACACCGCAGGCCATCGCCTCCTCGACGGCTACCTGGACCGGAATGTCGTACCTGCGGGCCAGCGCCGTCACCTGCCGCAGCATAGGCATCGGACCGCACGCATAGATGACGTCGGTGCGGGCTTCATGGATGGCCTGTCCGAGCATGTCGGTCACGATGCCGCGGACGCCAAGCGAGCCGTCGACCGTGGTAATCGTGGCCGATCGCCCGGTACGCCTGGCGGTCAGCGCGCCGAACACCTTGTCGCCGCTAGCCGCGCCGAGCAGGAAGTCGACCGAGCAGCGCCGCTCGCGCAACCGGTCGGCCAGGGCGAACAGCGGCGCGCTGCCGTAGCCGCCGCCGACCAGGAGGCAACTTACCGGGTCCCTTGGCACGGGGAACGGGCGCCCGAGCGGCCCGGCCAGATCAAGCAGGTCCCTGGCCCGGCGCTGGGCCAGCCACCGGGTTCCGCGCCCGTCAGCGGCGAACACGAACTCGACCGTTCCGCCGTGGTCAGGGCGAACATCGTGGATGGAGAAAGCTCGCCGCAGCAGCATCGACGTGTCAGGACCGCCAACCGCCACGGCAACGAACTGGCCTGGCTTGAACCTGGCCGCGATGCCGGGAGCGACGATCGTGATCGCGTGGTAAGCGTCGACCTGGCGCACGGTCAGCACCGTGCCGCGCACCTGCATCGGGCCAGATTCGGTCTCGTGCTCGCTGGCCGTCATGGTCGGGTTCCGCGAATGTTCGCCGCGTGCTGCTGTAGCGACCGCACGCCCACCTCGTTCCTCATGATGGCCTCGATTCCCTGAACGACCGCGGCCAGCCCGGCCATCGTCGTCACGCAGGGCAGGCCACGACGCACCGCCGCCGTCCTGATCTCGTAGCCGTCGCGGCGCGGGCCAGGCTGACCTGGCCAGCCGAACGGCGTGTTGATCACCAGGTCGACCTGGCCGCCGAGTATCCGCTCCACGATCGTCGGCTCGCCGCCAGGGCCACGGCCGTCGCTATGTTTGCGCACGATCGTCGCATGAACCCCGTTTCTTCGCAGAACCTCGCCGGTCCCTCGCGTCGCCCAGATCTCGAATCCCAGGTCGGCCAGGCGTTTCACCGGAAAGATCATCGCGCGCTTGTCCTTGCTCGCGACCGAGACGAACGCGCGGCCTTTGACCGGCAGCGCGCCGTAGGCGGCGGCCTGTGACTTCGCGTAAGCGGTGCCGAACAGCTCGTCGATCCCCATCACCTCGCCGGTCGACCGCATCTCCGGGCCAAGGAGCGTGTCGATTCCCGCGCCCGACTTGTCGGCGAACCGAGCGAACGGCAGCACCGCCTCCTTGACCGCGATCGGCGCGTCGAGCGGCAGCGTACCGCCATCGCCGGACGCCACGAGCAGGCCTTCTTGCCGTAGCTCGGCGATGGTCGCCCCGAGCATGATCCTGGTGGCAGCCTTGGCCAGCGGCACCGCTGTTGCCTTCGAAACGAACGGCACGGTGCGGGACGCGCGCGGGTTGGCTTCGAGCACGTAAAGCACCCCGGCGGCGAGCGCGTACTGGACGTTGAGTAGCCCGCGCACGCCGACGCCGCGGGCGATCGCCTCGGTGGAGGCCCGGACGGCATCGATGTATTCATGCCCGAGCGTGATCGGCGGCAGCGCACAGGCCGAGTCGCCCGAGTGGATCCCAGCCTCCTCGATGTGCTCCATCACGCCGCCGAGGTACAGTTCATGCCCGTCGAACAGCGCGTCCACATCGATCTCGATCGCGTCGTCAAGGAACCGGTCGATCAGCACCGGATGTTCGGGTCCCGCCTTGACCGCACCGAGCTGGGCGGCCCGACTCATGTAGGCATGCAGAGTCGGCTCGTCGTACACGATCTCCATGCCGCGCCCGCCGAGCACGTACGACGGCCGAACCAGGACCGGGTAGCCGATCTCGGTGGCGACTGCCGCGGCGTCGTCGGCCGACATGGCTGTGCCGTGCCTGGGCGCGAGCAGCCCGGCGGCGGCGAGCACGGCGCTGAACTCCGACCTGTCCTCGGCGAGGTGGATCGCCTCTGGAGAAGTCCCGAGTATGGGCACGCCTTCCGCGGCGAGCGCTCTTGCCAGCCCAAGCGGCGTCTGCCCGCCGAGCGACACGATCACCCCGGCGACCGGTCCTGCCGCCTGCTCGGCCGCGACGACCTCGAGCACGTCCTCCAGTGTCAGCGGCTCGAAGTAGAGCCGATCCGATGTGTCGTAGTCGGTGGACACGGTCTCCGGGTTGCAGTTCACCATCACAGTCTCGAACCCGGCGTGTGCCGCCGCGAAGCACGCGTGGACGCAGGCGTAGTCGAACTCGATTCCCTGGCCGATCCGGTTCGGCCCGCTGCCCAGGATGATCACACGAGGCCGGTCAGAAGCCGGAACCTCGCTCCCCACGTCGTAGCTCGAGTACAGGTAGGGCGTGGTGGCGGCGAACTCGGCGGCGCAAGTGTCCACCGTGTGGTACACCGGCCGAACCCCAAGCTCGTGCCGCCGCGCCCGCACCTGAGCCTCCGATAGCCCGGTGAGCTGGCCGAGCTGCACGTCGGAGAAGCCCGCGGATTTCGCGGCGCCGAGACCGGCCGCCTCAAGCGATGGCCCGGCCATGGAGATTTTTTCCGAATGAAGCTCGATGGTTTTGATCTGCTCGATGAACCAAGGGTCGATGCCCGATGCCGCCGCGAGTTCGGCCACGGTGGCGCCCGCGCGCAGCGCCTGGTGCAGCGTCGACATCCGGCCGTCGTGCGGCACCGCGCACCGCGCGACGAGAGCTGACCGCTCCCCCGGCGGCGAGTCCCAGCGGAGCGGTGCCGAGCGCTGCTCAAGCGAGCGCAGCGCCTTCTGCAGCGCTTCGGGGAACGACCGGCCGATAGCCATCGCCTCGCCGACCGACTTCATGTGCGTGGTGAGCACCTGGTCGGCGCCAGGGAACTTCTCGAACGCGAACCTGGGAACCTTGACCACCACGTAGTCGAGCGCCGGCTCGAAGCTCGCCGGGGTCAGCCCTGTGATGTCGTTGCGTATCTCGTCGAGCGTGTAGCCGATCGCCAGCCTGGCCGCGATCTTGGCGATCGGGAAGCCGGTGGCCTTCGAGGCCAGGGCGCTTGACCGGGAGACTCGCGGGTTCAGCTCGATGACGACCATTCGGCCGGTGCGCGGATGCACGGCGAACTGGATGTTGCAGCCGCCGGTGTCCACCCCGACCGCGCGGAGCACCGCGATCGCGAGGTCGCGCATCCGCTGGTACTCCCGGTCGGTGAGCGTCATCGCCGGGGCGACGGTCACCGAATCGCCGGTGTGCACGCCCATCGGGTCGACGTTCTCGATCGAGCAGACGACTACGACGTTGTCGTGGCGGTCGCGCATCAGCTCGAGCTCGTACTCCTTCCAGCCCAGGATCGACTCCTCGAGCAGCACCTCGGTGATGGGGCTGGCGTCGAGGCCGGCTCCGGCGATCCTGCGCAGCTCGGCGGCGTCGCGGGCGATGCCAGAGCCAGTGCCGCCGAGCGTGAATGACGGCCTGATCACGACGGGAAAGCCGAGTTCGGCGGCGGCCGCCTCGCACTCGGCCATGCTGTGGCACATCGTGCTGCGCGGCACCTCGCCGCCCAGGCCGGTCACGATCTCCTTGAATCGCCTGCGGTCCTCGCCGGCCTTGATCGCCTCGATGTCAGCACCGATCAGTTCGACCTCGTACTCGGCCAGCGTGCCCTGCTCGTGCAGCGCGACGGCCGCGTTCAGCGCGGTCTGACCGCCGAGCGTAGGCAGCAGGGCATCTGGCCGCTCGGCCGCGATGACCT
Source organism: Streptosporangiaceae bacterium (assembly GCA_035553055.1). Lineage (GTDB taxonomy): Bacteria > Actinomycetota > Actinomycetes > Streptosporangiales > Streptosporangiaceae > Chersky-822. Next base: position 46,908 of record DATNEK010000219.1, read on the forward strand.
TCTCCAGGATCTCAAGGGATATCGGCTCGACGTAGGTGGCATCGGCGAACTCGGGATCGGTCATGATCGTCGCCGGGTTTGAGTTGACCAGGCTGACCCTGATCCCCTCCTCGCGCAGCACCCGGCATGCCTGGGTACCCGAGTAGTCGAACTCGCAGGCCTGGCCGATCACGATCGGCCCCGACCCGATCACGAGCACCGAGTTCAGGTCAGAACGTCTCGGCACGGGTGCTCCCTGGCGCTCGATTTCCATGATCCGGGAGAGTTAGCCGCGCTATTTCATGAAAAGTCTCCCAGCAAAGAAAAGTCTCCCAGCTCATGAGCCGCGCCGCCGCGCCATTAGCTCGCAGAACTCGCTGAACAGCCCGCTCGCGTCATGCGGCCCAGGCGCCGCCTCGGGGTGGTACTGCACCGCGAACGCGGGCGCGTCGACAAGCCGCAGCCCCTCAAGCACGCCATCGTTCAGGTTCACGTGGGTGACCTCGGCGGGACCGAACTCGGTGTCGAAGCGTGCTCCGAGCCCTAGCCTCCGCAGCCCTTCGGCGGGCATCTCGACCGCGAAGCCGTGGTTGTGGCTGGTGATGTGCACCTGCCCGGTCCGCAGATCCTGCACTGGCTGGTTTACACCGCGGTGGCCGAAACGCAGTTTGTAGGTCGCCAGGCCGAGCGTCCGGCCAAGCACCTGGCTACCCAGGCAGATCCCGAAGACCGGGACACCAGCCGCGAGGACGCCGCGCATCGCTTCGATGGCGTAGCCGCACGCTGCCGGATCGCCTGGGCCGTTGGAGAAAAACACGCCATCTGGTCCTGTCCCCAGGATCTGCTCGGCTGTGCTCGTGGCCGGCAGCACGTGCACCTCACAGCCGAGCCGCGCCATCGCGGCTGGGGTCGCCGCCTTGATGCCCAGGTCAACGGCAGCGATCCGGTGCCTGACTCGGCCGCCATCGGGCGGCCCAACCAGATAGGGCGACGGCGTGCTCACCACGCTGGCCAGGTCGGCGCCGGTCATGGCCGGGCTATGCCTGACCCGCTCGGCCAGTTCGGCGGGGTCGGTCGCGGCCGTGCTGATCGCGGCTCGCATCGCACCGCGCTCGCGTAGATGCAGAGTCAGCGCCCTGGTGCCAGCTATCGCGATCGCGGTGATGCCGCGCGCCTTGAGTTCGTCGTCAAGCGTGCGGGCGGACCGCCAGCTTGAGGCGACCGGCGACACGTCCCTGATCACGAAGCCGCTCACCCAGATGTCCCGCGACTCGTTGTCCTCGTCGTTGATGCCGGTGTTACCGATGTGCGGAGCCGTCATCGTCACGATCTGCCGGCAGTAGGACGGATCGGTGAGCGTTTCCTGGTAGCCGGTCATGCCGGTGTTGAACACCGCCTCGCCGAACGTCTCGCCATCGGCCCCAAACGCGGTACCGGGGAACGACGTGCCGTCTTCGAGGACGAGCAGCGCGGACGGCCCTTCTCTCGCTTTCCGGTTTTCCGAGATCGGATAATCCGTCATCGGACAAGCCTGCCGTCGAGCACGGTCGGCCGGCCGCGCAGGAACGTCGCGATCACCTGACCTGGCAGCTTCATGCCAGCGAACGGGGTGTTCCTGCTGCGCGAGGCGTGCGCCGCCGGGTCAACCGCGGCGACCTGGGCGGCGTCGTAGAGCACGATGTTGGCCGGGGATCCGGCCGCCACCGGCCAGCCGTGCCCAGACGTCCAGTCGTGCCCTGACGCCCTGCCGATCCTGCCGATCCTGCCGATCCTGCCGATGGCGGCCGGCCTGACCGACATCCGGTCGGCGACCTGGGACCAGTCGAGCAGCCCGGTGTTGACCATCGCCTCATGGACCACCCTGAGCGCCGTTTCCAGGCCGGTCATGCCGAAAGAGGCGATCGACCACTCCGTCTCCTTCGACTCACCGGGATGCGGTGCGTGGTCAGTGGCGACGCAGTCGATGGTCCCGTCGGCCAGCCCCTCCCGCAGGGCGGCGACGTCGGCAGCGGTGCGCAGCGGCGGGTTGACTTTGTACACGGGGTCATAGCCGTAGGCGAGGTCGTCGGTCAGGAGCAGATGATGCGGCGTGACCTCGGCACTCACCCGCCAGCCCTTGGACTTGGCCCAGCGGATGATCTCGACGGACCCGGCGGTCGAGACGTGGCAGATGTGCAGGGCCGAGCCCACGTGCGCGGCGAGCAGGCAGTCCCTGGCGATGATGGCCTCTTCGGCCACGGCTGGCCAGCCGACCAGACCCAGCCTGGCCGAGATCTCGCCCTCGTTGACCTGCGCATCCTCGGTGAGCCTGGGTTCTTGAGCGTGCTGAGCGATCACTCCGTCGAACGCCTTGACGTATTCAAGTGCCCTGCGCATGAGCATCGCGTCGGCGACGCACCTGCCGTCATCGGAGAACACGCGGACCGACGCCGCCGAGTCCGCCATCGCGCCGAGTTCGGCGAGCTGCCTGCCGTCGAGCCCGGCCGTCACCGCACCGACCGGCTGGACATCACAGTGGCCGGCTTCCCGGCCGAGCCGCCATACCTGCTCGACCACGCCCGCCGTGTCGGCCACCGGCTCGGTGTTAGCCATGGCGTGCACGACCGTGTAGCCGCCGAGAGCGGCTGCGGCCGTGCCGCTCGCCACCGTCTCCGCGTCTTCCCGGCCAGGCTCGCGCAAGTGCGTATGCAGGTCGACGAGGCCGGGCAGGGCAATCAGCCCGTCGGCCTCGCAGGTGGCCAGATCCCGGCCCGCTGCGCGGGTGGCCTGGCCCGCCCTGACCACCTCGGTGATCAGCGAGCCCTCGATCACGATGTCGGCCGGCTCGCCGCCGAGCGGCCTGACCCCCCTGATCAGCCAGCCCGCCCTGGCGCCCGTGCCCTCGGCCCCGGCCCTGGCCCCGGCGCTCATCGCGCCGCCCCGACCCGGCTGGCGGCGGCGATCGCGGGCGCGACCGCTGGGGCCGCCGCTGGTTCGGCCCCAGCCGAGCCGCCCAGCAGCAGGTAAAGGACGGCCATCCGCACCGCCACGCCGTTGGTCACCTGCTCGACGATCGTGGACCTCGGTGAGTCGGCGACCTCGGCCGCGATCTCCACGCCACGGTTCATCGGCCCAGGGTGCATGACGATCGCGTGCGGCGGCAGCAGCTCCATGCGGTCGGAGTCGAGACCGTACCTGCGGCTGTACTCGCGGACGCTCGGGAAGTATGCCTGCGTCATCCGCTCGTGCTGTACCCGCAGCATCATCACCGCGTCGACCGACGGCAGCACGGCTGAGAAGTCGTAGCTGACCTGGCACGGCCAGGTGTCGACGGCCACCGGCAGCAGAGTCGGCGGCGCGACGAGCGTGACCTGCGCACCAAGGGTCTGCAGCAGCCAGACATTCGACCTCGCGACCCGGCTGTGCAAGATGTCGCCGACAATGGCGACCCGCAGCCCGCTGAGCCTGCCGAGCCTGCGCCGCATCGTGAACGCGTCGAGCAGCGCCTGGGTCGGATGCTCGTGCGTGCCGTCACCCGCGTTGACGACGCTGCCCCTGACCCACTCGGCCAGCCGGTGCGGCGCGCCAGAGGCGCTGTGCCTGATCACGACCGCATCGGCGCCCATGGCCTGCAGCGTGAGCGCGGTGTCCTTAAGGCTCTCGCCCTTGGCGACGCTCGAGCCCTTCGCGGAGAAGTTGATCACGTCGGCCGACAATCGCTTGGCCGCGGCCTCGAACGAGATCCTCGTCCTGGTCGAGTCCTCGTAGAAGAGGTTCACCACCGTGCGGCCGCGCAGCGTCGGGAGCTTGGGTATCGGGCGCTCGGCGAGCCGGGCGAGTTCTTCCGCGGTGTCGAGTATCCCCGTCGCGTCGCCGACAGACAGGTCGGCCGCCGAGATCAGGTGCCTATTCATGGCCCGCCCCTGCCCCCCGGCCCGGCTCGCGCTGCGCAGCGGGCGCGCCGTCCTGGCTGACGAGCAGCGTCACCGAATCGGTGCCGTCAGTCTCGGTCAGCAGCACCTTGACGACTTCTCGCTTGGATGTCGGCAGGTTCTTTCCGACGTAGTCAGGCCTGATCGGCAGCTCGCGGTGGCCGCGGTCCACGAGTACCGCCAGCTGCACGGAACGCGGCCTGCCGAGGTCACCGAGCGCGTCGAGCGCCGCCCGCACCGTCCGGCCGGAGAAGAGCACGTCATCGACCAGAATCACGACCTTGCCGTCGATGCCCGACGCGGGCACCTCGGTGTGGCCCAACGCCCTGGCTGGCCGCAGCCGCAGGTCGTCGCGGTACAAGGTGATGTCGAGTGACCCGACTGGGACGTCGTTCCCCTCGGTCGACGCGAGCCTGGCGGCGAGCCTGCGCGCCAGCGGCACGCCCCTCGTCGGTATGCCGAGCAGAACGACTTCGCGTCCGCCGTCGGTGCGCTCGAGTATCTCGTGGCCGATCCTGGCCAGTGCCCGCCTGATCTCATCAGGCCCGAACACCGATTTCCCGACGCGCGACGCGGGCGGCTCAGCCGGATGGCCATCAACCGTAACTTGCTGAGCCGTAGGTGGCTCGGCCATAACAAAGACCCCCTTCCCCGCCTCACGGGACGGGCCTTAAAGGACGTCGAACGCACTCAATCTACCAGCACGTCCACCGGGGCTACGGTGTGCGGCACCGACGTCAGGCCTGTGATCTCAGTTACATTCGCCAGCCTCGCCCGACTCGACGGTCCGCCTCCCCTGTTGCAGCACGCGTAAGTTCAACCAGTTTTTGCCGTTCGGCTTGACCTTGTCGTGCTATCGGCCTACCGTCACGGTGCGTAACCATCTCTCACCCCCACTGTGTAAGGCCAGGGAACCGGACCATGCCATCTGATTACGCGAAGACCCTCGGCGCTCGCCTGCGCGCCATCCGCACTCAGCAGGGGTTGTCCTTGCACGGCGTGGAAGAGAAGTCACGCGGCCGCTGGAAGGCGGTAGTGGTGGGCTCTTACGAGCGCGGCGACCGGTCAGTGACCGTTCAAAAGCTTGCCGAGCTGGCCGATTTCTATGGCGTTCCGGTTTCTGAACTGCTGCCAGGCGATGCCGCGCCAGGCATCCTCGTCGCGGCACCCAAGCTCGTCATCGACCTAGAGCGGATGGCACAGCTGCCCAGGGAACAGGCCGGGCCGCTTGCCCGCTATGTGGCCACAATTCAGAGCCAGCGGGGTGACTACAACGGCCGGGTCCTTTCAATTCGCCAAGAAGATCTCCGCTCGCTGGCGGTCATTTACGACAAGACGCCGTCCGATCTGACTGAGGAATTGATTAGCTGGGGAATACTCGACTCCACCGCACGCGGCGCCGTCGAACCCGGCTGACCTCACATCGCGGCTGGCAACGGCAGCAACGACTGCGCCGGCACGCCCAGAGCGGTCTCGGCGAGCGACACGAACGTCGCAGCGTCGCGCAGCAGCTCGTCTGCCTCCCGGCCAGACACGGCACGCGGCAGGCCCGCTTCCGCGGCGGCGCGCTTGCCTGCGCCGGCGGCGAAAAAGGCCGCCCACTCGCTGAGTGTCGGCTCGACCCGCGGAAGCAGCTCCCAGACGCTCTGCGGCCGCTTCCTCCTGGGGGCGGCGGGCTCGGCCCGCGCGGCCACGATCGCCGCCGCCGCGCGCAGCGCGGCCAGGTGGGCTCCGACGTAACGGCCGCCTGCCGACGGGTCGCACTCAGCGGCGGCGAGGCCCTGCCGTGCCGACTCGAGCAGTGCCAGCGCTGACGGGGCTACCCGGCAGCGCAGCCGATCCGGGCGAATCTGCGCGGGAGTACTCATGGTCAGGTCCTCCATTCAGCTGTGGGCGGCCAGGCGGGGCGCTTCCCCACACCGCGCCTGGCCGAATCCTGGTAGCCAGAGGGGTTGGGCTACCAGGCATTCCCACACCTATATTCGAACATAAATTCGGTCTGCTGTCCAACTACTTGCTGTTGCGTTCGAAGCTATCGAATGGGTCTGACAATCAATCGCCGACGACGGGCCGACCGCGGTCAAGCGGTCGCGTAGGCTGGGCGAAATGGCCATAGCCACCACGCTCAGCGAGCTCACCAGCAGGCAGTTCCTCAGCCAGCTCGATACGTATCTAGCGATCTACGCGGATGCGATGGACGCCGATCGTTCGCTGCTGCCCGGCCGTCGCGAGCTGATGCGCAGGCACGCGGCCTGCCCCGACTTCCGCGCGCTGACAGCTCGCGAAGCCGACGGGACCGGCCACGGGCAAGTCGTCGGCTTCGCCTACGGATTCCACGGCCAGGCCGGTCAGTGGTGGTACGACGCCGTCTGGGGCGCGCTCGCGCAATCCGTCGGTGTCGGCTGCGCGGCGACCTGGCTGGCCGACTGCCTGGAAATCGCCGAGGTGCACGTATACAAGCGGCATCAGCGCGCTGGCATCGGCACCAGGATGCTGATGACACTGACGGGCGGCCGCCGCGAGCGAACCGCGGTGCTTTCCACACCTGACCGCGACACCACCGCCCGCAGGCTGTATCGCAGGCTAGGGTTCTCCGAGCTGCTGACCGGCTATAACTTCCCCGGCGGGAGCCCGCCCTACATCGTGATGGGCGCAGAGCTTCCGCTGCGCGACCCGGCGACCGCGGCGCCCTGGCCCCTGTCGGCCAGCCCGAGCGTCTCGTAGATCTCCCTGGTCGCCCGCGAGGTGTTGAGCGTGTAAAAGTGCAGCCCAGGCACGCCCTCGTCGAGCAGCCGCCGGCACATGCCTGCCGCGTACTCGACCCCGATCTCCCGTACCGCGGCCCGGTTGTCCGCATGCTCGTGCAGCCGGTCGGCCAGCTCGGACGGGAACTTCGCGCCCGACAGCATCACGATGCGCTCGACCATCGAGAGGCTGGTGATCGGCATGATTCCAGCGATTACCGGGACCGAGCAACCGCGCCTGGCGACCTCATCGGCGAACCTCAGGTACTCATCGACGATGAAGAACATCTGGGTGATCGCGAAGTCGGCTCCAGCGGCGCACTTCTCGACGAAGAAGTCGATGTCGGCTTCCTTGCTGACGGCTCTGTTGTG
>DATNEK010000220.1:0-20569 GCA_035553055.1 Streptosporangiaceae bacterium
TCAGGGAGCTATTGCGCGGCTAGGAGAGTTTCGTGGCCTCGGGATAACCCCGGTCTCCCCGAATCCATCGCACCAATTCGCGCGGGACCGGGCGCCGGGGCGCGATGAAACCCCGAATCCATCGCGCGCACCACGCGGGACCGGGCGGTTGATCATGGGGAGACCGGGGTTATCCCGAGGCCACGAAACTCTCCTAGCCGCGCATTAGCTCCCTGACCAGGCGGGCGGTGCCGCTCGGGGTGCGGCCCACCTTCACGCCGACCTTCTCGAGCGCTTCCTTCTTCGCCTGTGCCGTTCCCGCCGAGCCGGAGATGATCGCGCCCGCGTGACCCATGGTCTTGCCTTCTGGCGCGGTGAACCCGGCCACGTAGGCTACGACCGGCTTGGTCACATTTGCTTCGATGAACGCAGCGGCGCGCTCCTCGGCGTCGCCTCCGATCTCGCCGATCATCACGATCGCGTCGGTCTCTTCATCGTCTTGGAACGCGCGCAGGCAGTCGATGTGCGTCGTCCCGATGATCGGATCGCCGCCGATCCCGACTGCGGTAGAGAAGCCGATGTCGCGCAGTTCGTACATCATCTGATAGGTCAGCGTCCCCGACTTCGACACCAGCCCGATGCGGCCCTGGGTGGTTATGTCGGCCGGGATGATGCCCGCGTTGGACTTGCCCGGCGATGCGACCCCTGGACAGTTGGGTCCGACAACGCGGGTGATGTCGCCGCGGTCGCTCGCGTAGGCCCAGAAGGCGGCGGTGTCGTGCACCGGGATGCCCTCGGTGATGACGATCACCAGCGGCATCCGCGCGTCGATCGCCTCGATCACCGCGTCCTTGGTGCCGGCCGGCGGCACGAACACGACGGAGACGTCCGCTCCGGTCTGCGCCATTGCCTCGGCGACCGTGCCGAATACAGGCACGCTCGATCCGGCCAGGTCGATGGTCTGGCCCGCCTTGCGCGGGTTGGTGCCGCCGACCACATTCGTACCGGCCGCGATCATCCGGGCACCGTGCTTGCGCCCCTCGGACCCGGTGATGCCCTGGACGATGATCCGGCTGTCGCTGGTCAGGAAGATCGCCATGTCATACTCCCGTCGCGGCCAGGCTGGCCAGTTCGGCAGCCCGCCGGGCCGCGTCATCCATCGTCCCCACCTGCTCGACCACGCCAATGTTGGCCTGCGTCAGTATCCGCCGACCCTCGGCGGCGTTGTTTCCGTCGAGCCGCACCACGATCGGCCGGTCGACCGGCTCTCCGCGATCGTTCAGCATGCCGATCGCTGTCACGATGCCGTTGGCGACCGCGTCGCACGAGGTAATGCCGCCGAACACGTTCACGAGCACCGACTTGACCGAGGGATCGGAGAGCACAATTTCCAGGCCGTTGGCCATGACCTCGGCCGAGGCGCCACCGCCGATATCGAGGAAGTTAGCGGGCCGCACGCCGCCGAACTCCTCACCCGCATAGGCGACCACGTCAAGCGTCGACATCACCAAGCCGGCTCCGTTGCCGATGATGCCGACGGCACCGTCGAGCTTGACGTAGTTGAGATGCTTCTCCTTGGCGCGTGCCTCGATCGGATCGGCGGCGCTGGGGTCGGCGAACCGGTCGAAGTTCTGCCGGAAGCCGGCGTTGTCGTCAAGGGTGACCTTGCCGTCGAGCGCGGCGACCCGCCCGTCCGTGGTCAGCGCCATCGGGTTGACCTCGACCAGGGTGGCGTCTTCGTCGGTGAATACTGCCCACAGGCGGGTGGCCAACTCGACCGCGCCGTCGACAGCCTGCTCGGGAATGCGGCCAGCGGCGATGACCTCGGCGGCCTTCGCCCGGTCCACGCCGACCTGCGGATCGATGCCGATCCTGGCGACCGCCTCCGGGCTTGTGTGGGCGACTTCCTCGATCTCCATGCCTCCTTGCACCGAGCAGATCGACATGAACTGTCGTCCGGCCCTGTCGACCAGGAAAGAAAGGTAGTACTCCTGCGCGATGTCGTAGGCCTCGGCGATCAGGACTTTGTGCACGGTGTGGCCCTTGATGTCCATGCCGAGGATCTTGCTGGCCTTCTCGTAAGCCTCGTCGGCGTTCATGGCCAACTTCACGCCGCCGGCCTTGCCCCTGCCGCCGGTCTTGACCTGAGCCTTGACCACCACCATGGGGTGACCGGCCGCGGCGAACTCGGCCGCGATCACGCGTGCCTCGTCCGCCGTGTAGGCAACCTTGCCGGCCTGGACCGGCACGCCATACTCGGCGAATAGCTCTTTCGCTTCATGCTCGAACAGATCCACGTCTGCGTCCGTCCTTGACTGGTCATCAAAGTTCGCAGGTGTCTACGCCGCCTGCAGGGGGCGCGGTGCCGCCGAGGGCCGACCCGCCAGGTGCGAGCCTAGCGGGCACCTGTGCATAGCCTCGTCAGCCGGTCCGGCTTTCCAGCTTCTCGCCCAGGTTCGTGCGCACCCAGTCAACGATCTCCTGCGTCGGCGCGCCCGGCGTGAAGATCTTCGCGACACCCATCGTTGCAAGCTCGTCGATGTCGGCGTCCGGAATGATCCCGCCGCCGAAGACGACGATGTCGGTGGCGTCCCGTTCGCGCAGCAGGTCGAGCACGCGCTTGAACTGGGTCATGTGCGCACCCGAGAGTATGGACAGCCCGATCGCGTCGGCATCCTCCTGGATCGCGGCGGCCACTATCTGCTCAGCCGTCTGGTGCAGTCCGGTGTAGATCACCTCAACACCAGCGTCGCGCAGCGCCCGCGCGACAACCTTGGCCCCGCGATCATGCCCGTCAAGCCCAGGCTTCGCGATGATTACCCTGATACTGCTCACAGCGTCGGCCCTTCACCAGGAATCTGCATGCGCAGCGTACAGGCACGCCGCCGCGTCCGGGAACGGCCGCCGAGCCGGCAGACCGGAAATAGACAACCTCCGCCGGCGCGCGGCAGCAACTTCAGCCCGCCGCCCGTCGGCCAACAACAGCAATGGTCCAACGCCGCTGTTCGCCGCCGCCGGCCAACGACCGCAACGGTCCAACGCGGTTGTCCCCACAGCAGCAACGGTCCGACGCCGCCGTTGCCGCCCGCCGCCGTTGCCGCCCGCCGCCGTTGCCGCCCGCCCGTCAGCACCGGACCGCACCGACCGCGAAGCGCAGGATCGAGCCGGGTCTTGCGATGGATCCGCGAACCCACCGCACCGCCGGGCCGGACCCGTGCGATGGATGCGGCAACCCATCGCGGAAACCGGGTGTGAAAGCCCGGATCCATCGCGGCCGCCGCCGGCGCCGGTGCGCCGGATCCGGCGTGAATCCGGAAAACCATCGCAACGCCCGGGCCGCACCCAGGTGTTACCAGCCACGCAGCAGCATTGTGCCCATTGCTGCTATTGAAGCCTGAGCCTAAACGACAGCGTTGGGCGGTTTGCTGTGGTGCGGACGACCGCGTTGGACCGTTATTGCTGTTGTTGGCGCTTCCTCGGCCCGGAGCAGCACCGATGCTCTCGCGCTCTCCTCGTGTTGTTCATTCGCGCGCTTGCTCTCCCGCCGGCCACCGGCTGCGGATCGCTAAAGCTTTTCGACCGGGGCGTAGCGGAGTAGCAGGTGCTTGACGCCGTATTCCTCGCCGAAGTCGACCTTGGCCTCGGGGTCGTCGCCGCGGCCCTCAACGGAAACCACGCGGCCGAGTCCGTAGCTGTCGTGATTGACCAGGTCACCGGCCTTCAGTGAAGGCACTGGCCGGTTACCCGCAGCCATCACGCCTGGCCGCCTGGCCAGCCGTTCCGATGACGGGGTCAGCATCGAGGCCGCCGCGGCGGCATCCCTGCGCCAGTCGACCAGCTCGGCGGGGATCTCGCCGAGGAATCGTGACTGCTTGTGATACGAAGGCCGGCCCCACCAGGCGCGCGCGACCGCGCGGGTCAGGTAGAGCCGCTGCCTGGCTCTGGTGATGCCGACGTAGGCCAGCCTGCGTTCTTCTTCGAGCTCGCGGTCGTCGTTCGCCGAACGCTCATGCGGGAAGACGTTCTCCTCCATGCCGGTGAGGAAGACGACGGGAAACTCCAGCCCCTTGGCGGTGTGCAATGTCATCAGCGTGACCATGCCGCCGTGGTCGGCACCCTCGGGTATCTCGTCGGCATCAGCGACGAGCGAGACTTGCTCAAGGAAGGCGGCCAGGCCACCGCCGGAATTTCTGCTGTCGAATTCTCTGGCGACCGACACGAGTTCGTTGAGGTTCTCGACGCGTCCGGCGTCCTGCAAGTCGGTTGACGCCTCAAGCTCGGCGACATAGCCGGTGCGGTCGAGAATCGCCTCAGCGAGGTCGCCGACTGGAGCACCCTCGTCGGCCGCCGCCCTGAACTCGGCGATCATCTCGTTGAAACCTTCGATCGCCTTGACCGACCTGGTAGGCAACGTCGGCACGTCCGATGGTCGAGACAAAGCCTGGGAGAAACTAATCCTGTCCTGTGCCGCCTTCGATGCGATGTACTCAAGCGCGCGGTCGCCGATGCCACGACGCGGCACGTTGATGACGCGGCGCAGCGAGATCTCGTCCTGCGGGTTGGCGATGAGTCGCAGGTAGGCGAGCAGGTCACGGACTTCCCTGCGCTCGTAGAACCTGACGCCGCCGACCACACGGTAGGGCAGGCCGGCCCTGATGAACACCTCCTCGAACACACGAGACTGGGCATTGGTCCGGTAGAAGACCGCCACATCGCCAGGCGTCGCGTCGCGCGCGTCGCCCAGCTTGTCCACCTCTTCGGCGACGAACGCGGCCTCGTCGTGCTCGCTGTCGGCGACGTAGCCGACGATCGGCGGGCCATTGCCAGCGTCTGACCACAGGTTCTTCGGCATCCGGCCGACGTTGTGCGCGACGACCGCGTTCGCCGCCGCCAGGATGTTCTGCGTCGAGCGGTAGTTCTGCTCGAGCAGGATGACCCGCGCGCCAGGGAAGTCGCGCTCGAATTCGGTGATGTTGCGTATGGTCGCGCCGCGGAAGGCGTAGATCGACTGGTCGGCGTCACCGACCACGCAAAGTTCGCCAGGCGGCATGAAGTCATCACCGCTTAGGTGGCTCGCCTGGCTGCCGACAAGCTCCATGACCAGCACGTACTGCGCGTGGTTGGTGTCCTGGTACTCGTCGACCAAGATATGCCTGAACTTGCGCCGCCAGTAGGCGGCCATGTCAGGAAATGCCTGAAGCAGGTTGACGGTGACCATGATGATGTCGTCGAAGTCCATCGCGCCTGCCGCGACCAGCCTGCGCTGGTACTCACCGTAAGCCTCGGCGAGCGCCTTATCCCGGTACCCGTTTGCGCTGGCCGCGACGCTCTCGTAGTCGAGCAGCTCGTTCTTGAGCGCCGACACCCGGTTGGCCATCGCCCTGGGCGGGTGGTATTTGGGATCCAGGTCGAGTTCGCGGCAGACCAGGCCCATCAGCCGCTCGGAGTCCGCCTGGTCGTAAATGGTGAACGAGGACGGGTAACCGAACCTTTGCGCCTCCCTGCGCAGGATCCTGACGCAGGCCGAGTGGAAGGTCAGCAGCCACATGCCGCGCGCCCTCGCCCCGGTCAGCGCCTGCGCGCGGGCGGCCATCTCGCCGGCCGCCTTGTTCGTGAACGTAATCGCCAGGATCTCGGGCGGGGCTACCTCGCGCTCGGCCACCAGGTAGGCGATCCGGTGTGTCAGCACGCGGGTCTTGCCAGATCCCGCGCCCGCGACGATTAGCAGCGGGCTGCCCTCGTGCAGCACGGCCGCGCGCTGCTGCGGATTGAGCCCGTCAAGTAGGGAGTCAGCCGCCATCATGGTCACCCGCCTACCCTAGGCGCTAACGCCGACAGCGCGTGCCTCCTCAGGACCGCCAGTGCCCGTCGGGCAGCGCAGTCCCCGCGTCGGTCATAACTACCATGGTGCTCCTCGTCGTGCTCCGCGCGCCCAGGTCCGTCGTTACGGCCTACGGCCAGTACTCCTTGTGATGGTCGCCAGGTGAACCGCACTTGAACGCGTCGGTCGAGCAACTCCTTGCCTTCCAGCCCTGATAGGACTGCGGAGGGCTCGTCTCGGCGGTGAAGATTTTAGTCCAGAATCCATTTCGCGACACGCTGGTGCGCCGATGCTTACCTTGATAAATTATTCCGCGCAGCCATTTCCAGAGAGAAGCTACCTTCTTAATGTTCAGGACGGCTATTACGGCCGCGATGAACCCGACGATAGCGGCCGCATGCGCATGGTTATGCACGAACAAATTGATAGCGGCCGCCAGCGCGCTGAGCCAGGTTCCTACCTTCTTAATCCCATGCGCTAGCGAAGTTCGGGTGACCTTCTCCATCTGGTGCGTCATTTGCGCGGAGAAGTCGTAGTTGTCGTCGTCGCTGATTTGCGACTCGCGCTTTATTGTCTCGTAAGTCCAGAAGTTCGCGCTCGGCTTAGCCGGCGCCGCGGGCGACGCAGGAATCGCGCTCACCAATGCGTCGGCGATCGCCACGCTTGCTGTAGGAGCCCCCGTCGTCCGCCCCGCCGCCGACGCAGCCACCGGCACCAGGCCGGCCGCCACGCCGAACACCGGGATCACCACGAGCACGACCAGCCGGCGCAGGTTGCGCCCGGTCGACGACGCTGGTCGCTGACGCGGCCGCCGTCGTTCACCGCGAGCTGAGCGGGAAGCCTTTCGAAGAGAGTCCATCCATCGGCCCTTCACCCAGCCCGCCGCCACTCACGGTCCGACCCGCTCGCGGCGACGAGAACGTTGATGACGCCATCAGCATCTATCACCGAACCACCAGGTATCAAGACCTAGTGAAGATAGGCCATCAAAAGGATGAAACACCTACAAGAGCTGCCATGGTCGGGCAGCTTTAGTCGATGTCTGGCACCAGGGTCGGGGTTGCCCGAGTCAGCGTTTCCTTGCGGAAGAACCCAGGCGACACGAACCGCATGTAGATGCCTGCGATCAACCCGACAAGCGCGGACACGAAGGCGATGATGAAGATCCCGCCGACACGCCAGTTCACGCCAGGAATCAGCCACGTCGTGTAGCTGTTGAACGGCACCCAGTCGCTCTGCAGCGCGATCCCGCCGGCGACGTACATGATCAGGCCGCCAAGCAGCGGCAGTATCCCTCGCATCCACAAGTTGCGCTGGCTCGACAAGAGCGTCTTGCGGTAGTACCAGGCGCAGGCGAAGCCAGTCATCCCGTAGTAGAACGCGATGTAGAGGCCGATCGCGGTCACCGCGTCGGCGATCGGGTTGCCGCCCGAGATGTAGTTCAACGGGATGTAGAGCGCGACGGAGGCAGCACCCATCGTGATCGTTGAGACGGTCGGTGTCAGGAACCGAGGGCTGATCTTGGCGAAAGCGTCTGGCAGCGCCTTGTACACAGCCATCGACAGCGTCGTCCTGGCCGTCGGCAGAATCGTGGTCTGCGTCGAGGCGGCGGCCGAGCTGAGGATCATCAAGAACAGCAGCCTGGAGACGACCGCGCCGAATCCGGTCGTGCCGAACACCGACCCGCCAAGCACGGAGAGCACGTCGAAGGTGTGGTTCGGGTTGGTCAGGCCGATGCCCTTCGTGCCGATGCCGGAGAACGACTGGGCGGCCAGGATGACGAGCACGTAGGTCAGCAGCAGGACCACAGTCGAGATGATCGCGGCTCGCCCTGGGGTACGCGATTTGTCCTTTGTCTCCTCGTTCACCGCGACGGCCGTGTCCCAGCCCCAGTAGATGAACAGCATGAGGATCAGTCCGCCGACGAATGCCGAAAGCGGCAGGTTCGTGGGCAGGAACCAGCTGGCCTGCGGACGGACCGAGACGGCCGGGTGATTGGTGCCGAAGACCTTCGTCAGCGCGGTGATCGACAGCACCAGCAGCATGACGATCTCGATGCCGAGCAGTACCTTCTGGAAGTTCGCCGAGACCTCGATGCCGATGTAGCAGATCCCGCTCATCACGACGATCCACAAGATCCCGACAAGCAGCACCTGCCAGCTAGCCGCGTTCGAGCCGATCGCGCTGTTCGGCCCTTGGATCAGGAAGAACAGGTACTGCCCAGCCACCTGCGCCAGGCTCGCCATGACCAGCACGTCGGCCGCCACGATGGCCCAGCCGCCTGCCCAGCCCGTCCTCGGGCCAAAGGCTCTGGTGGCCCACGTGAACGTGGTGCCGCAGTCAGGGTCGGCCTTATTCATCTCGCTGTAGGCGATCGAGCACAGCAGCATCGGGATGAACGCCGCGAGCGCGATCAGCGGCGCGTGATAGCCGATGCCACCCACAAGGGCGATGAACCCCAAGGTGGCCGCCAGGCTATAAGCCGGGGCCGTCGAGGCAACCCCCATGACCACCGTGGAGATCAACCCGAGCGCGCCGGACTTGAGTCCCTTGTCTACCACTAGCTCAGCGGGCTCTACAGCCTCATTGACGGTGGCCATGCTTCTCACGCCTCCTGACGACGACCGCCGGCCGCACTGGGCGGCACCTGGCAGCCTGACCGCGTTCCTGCCGCGGGCGGTTAGGGAGTCCCAACGCTGCCCAATACAGCATGTATTGTGCCGCTGCGCAACGGTTTCAGTAGCGAAATGCACAAAATACTGACGGTCTCGTCGGTAGCGAGCCGTCTGAGACTAGGATCACCTGTATGCGAATACTCCTCGTCGGAGCCGGAGGCGTCGGAACCGCGTTCGCGCGCATCGCGGCCCGGCGAGCCTTCGCCCAGGTGATCGTCGCCGATTATGACCTGAGCCGGGCTCAGCACGCCGCTGCCGCCAGCGACCGCTTCTCCGCGGTACGACTGGACGCCAGGGATGAAGACGCCGTCGCCGACCTGCTCACGGCCCACTCGGTGGACGCCCTGATGAACGCCACCGATCCCCGGTTCGTCATGCCCCTGTATCGCGCCGCACTCCGGACAAGTACGAATTACCTTGACATGGCGATGTCGCTGTCCCATCCACACGAGGATGCTCCTTACAGCCATACCGGTGTCAAGCTCGGAGACGACCAGTTCGCGCTGGCCGACGCGTGGACCGAGCGCGGGAAGCTGGCGCTCGTCGGCATCGGCGTTGAGCCGGGCCTATCCGACGTATTCGCGCGGCACGCCGCGGACACCATGTTCAGCGAGATCGATCAGATCGGGGTGCGGGACGGCGCCAACCTGACGATCGAAGGCTACGACTTCGCCCCCACGTTCTCGATCTGGACCACCATCGAGGAGTGCCTCAACCCGCCGGTGATCTGGGAAGCCGATCGCGGCTGGTTCACCACGCCACCGTTCAGCGAGCCCGAGGTATTCACCTTCCCCGCCGGCATCGGGCCGGTGGAGTGCGTTAACGTCGAGCATGAGGAAGTGCTGCTGATCCCCCGCTGGGTCAGCGCGAAGCGGGTCACATTCAAGTACGGGCTTGGCGATGAGTTCATCGGCGTCCTGCGCGTGCTGCACAAGCTCGGACTGGACTCGACTACTCCGGTGAACGTCGGCGGCCAGCTGGTCTCGCCACGCGACCTGGTAGCCGCCTGCCTGCCAGACCCTGCACAGCTAGGAGAAAGAATGTCGGGCGTGACCTGCGCGGGAACCTGGGTCACCGGCACCGGCAATGACGGGGCGCCGCGCGAGGTTTACCTGTACCACGTGGTGGACAACGCATGGTCGATGGCCGAGTACGGATCGCAGGCAGTCCTGTGGCAGACGGCGGTCAATCCGGTGATCGCACTCGAATTGATCGATTCGGGCACCTGGTCGGGAACGGGCGTGCTCGGTCCTGAGGCGCTTCCTTCCCAGCCGTTCCTCGACCTGCTCACCGACTACGGCTCGCCGTGGGCCTGCGACGAAAGGGAGATCACCCCATGAAGGAGCTGCGTAACTTCATCGGCGGCCAGTGGACCGACCCGGCCAGCGACGTCCGGGCCGAGATCATCAATCCGTCCACCGGCGAGCCGTTCGCGACCGCACCCGTCTCCGGTCAAGCTGACATCGACTCCGCGTTCAGCGCCGCTGCTGAGGCGTTCGAGACCTGGCGTGACGCGACTCCGTCCGAGCGGAGCCTGGCCCTGCTCCGGATCGCCGACTCGATCGAGGCCAAGGCTGACGAATTTGTCGCCGCCGAGTCTGAGAACACCGGCAAGCCGGTCGAGCTGACGAAGTCAGAAGAGATCCCGCCGATGGTCGACCAGATCAGGTTCTTCGCCGGGGCCGCCCGCATGCTCGAAGGCCGCTCGGCCGGCGAGTACATGTCAGGGTTCACTTCGATGATCAGGCGCGAGCCGATCGGCGTCTGCGCCCAGGTCACACCCTGGAACTACCCGATGATGATGGCGGTGTGGAAGTGGGCGCCCGCCATCGCCGCCGGCAACACCGTCGTGCTGAAGCCATCGGACACCACGCCGGTGACCACGCTGATGATGGCGGAGTTGCTCAGCGAGCATTTGCCTGCCGGGGTGTTCAACGTCATCTGCGGCGACCGGGACTCCGGACGCACGCTCGTCTCGCACCCAGTGCCGCAGATGGTCTCGATCACCGGCAGCGTGCGCGCCGGCAAAGAGGTCGCCGCGCAGGCCGCCGACGGCCTCAAGCGAGTGCATCTCGAGCTGGGCGGCAAGGCGCCGGTGATCGTCTTCGACGACGCCGACCCCGCCAAGGCCGCCGAGGCGATAGCGATCGCCGGCTACTTCAACGCCGGGCAGGACTGCACGGCGGCGACCCGGGTGCTCACCGGGCCTGGAGTGCACGACGGGTTCGTGGCCGCGCTCGTCGAGCAGGCACAAGGCCAGACGGTCGGCGGCCCTGACATCGAGGCCGACTTCGGCCCGCTGAACAACGCCACTCAGCTTGACCGGGTGTCCGGATTCATCGCCAGGCTGCCAGCACACGCCAGCGTGCTGACCGGCGGCAAGCAGACCGGCTCGCGCGGCTACTTCTTCGAGGCAAGCGTCGTCGACGGCCTGCGTCAGGACGACGAGATCGTGCAGAACGAGGTGTTCGGCCCGGTCATCACCGTGCAGCAGTTCACCGACGAAGACGAGGCGCTCGCCTGGGCCAACGGCACCGAGTACGGCCTCGCATCGTCGGTCTGGACATCTGACCACGGCCGCGCGATGCGGATGGCGCGCCGGCTCGACTTCGGCTGCGTGTGGATCAACACGCACATACCGCTGGTCGCCGAGATGCCGCACGGCGGCTTCAAGCACTCTGGCTACGGCAAGGACCTGTCGATGTACGGCTTCGATGACTACACAAGGATCAAGCACGTGATGTCCGCGCTCGACTAGCGGACACACTGCGTCCAGGCTGGCCTTACGATCGATACCGTGCTTGAAGATGCTGAGGTTTCCCGGGTCCTTGTCATAGTCGCGCATCCCGATGACGTCGACTTCGGCGCCGCCGGCACGGTGGCGTTGTGGACGCAGGCCGATATCGAGGTCGTGTACTGCATCGTCACCGACGGCGATGCGGGCGGCAGCGACCCGTCAGTGAGCCGCGCCGACATGGCGGTGCTTCGCCGGGCCGAGCAGGTCGCCGCGGCCAAATGCGTGGGTGTCGACGACGTCAGGTTCCTCGGCTACCCGGACGGGCGGGTGGAGCCGACGATCAGCCTGCGGAAAGATCTGACGCGGGTGATCAGGCAGGTCAAGCCTGACCGGGTGGTCAGCCCGTCCCCTGACCGGAACTACGCGCGGATCCAGGCGAGCCATCCCGACCACAGGGCCGTGGGCGCGGCCGCGCTCGACGCCGTGTACCCGGACGCCAGGAACCAGTTCGCGTTTCCCGAACTACTCGCCGACGAGGGCCTCGAGCCGTGGGTCGTCCGCGAGGTGTGGCTGTCGGCCAGCCCGCAGGCTGAGCACTTCGTCGACATCACCGAGACATTCGGCAACAAGCTCGCGGCCCTGCAGGCTCATCAGAGCCAGACCGGGCAGATGGAAAATCTCGAGCAGTTCCTACGCGGCTGGCTCAGCCGGGCCGCCGCGATGGCTGGCCTACCGGAGGGACGACTGGCCGAATCCTTCCAGGTACTGACGACCGGTTAGCTCAATCACGCGGTACCCCGGCCGGAGCCGACGGCCCGGGCGCGATGAAGGCCTGGATCCATCGCAGGAGCCGACGCCTTGGGCGCGATGAAACCCGGGATCCAGCAGGGAAATCGGGTGTGAAACCCGGGTTCCATCGCGGGAGCCGGCGGGCCGGGCGCGATGAAACCCGGGTTTCAGCAAGGCGCCGTGACTTCATTCGCGTGTCGACTCGTGTTCACCAAATATCAGATACCTGCCCCTTGGAGCGAAGCCGCGAAGAGGGTCAATCTTGCCAGCGTCCTCGCGCCAGCTACCGGCTAACTCAAATCGTCGCTGAACGACGGATGTCCGCAAGATAAATGGAAAGCGAATAGTAATCGATGTGAGTCATATCACTATGGCCGATCGCGCTACTGCTAAAAGCTTGAGAATCCGCGTATCTACGGTCGCCACCTGCGGCTTCACTGGCAAGCCAGACTCCGTTCACCAAAATATCAGATACCGCCCCCTTGTAGCGAAGCTGCCTGCTCACGGAGGCTATGGCCGTTGGCCAATTGGCCTGCAGACGCGGGCTATTACAGCCGTGCCGAATTCTCGTACGCAGGAGGGGCAGTAATCATGCGCACGTTCCACAAGCTGATCGCGGCTGGTGCCATCGCCGCGACAGCGACAGCCATGGCGGTTGTTCCAGCCATGGCTAACCCCCCCAAGGGTGTGACGCCGCGAGCCAAGGACATCGTTGGCTTCGGTTCTGACACCATCCAGAACCTGTTCGACCAGTTCTCGATCAACTACAACGCCACCGTGAAGAAGTCGGCTCCGCACCTGTACAGCTTCGACGCTACCGGCCCCGGCGGCGTGCTGCACGACTCGATCAAGGCCAAGACCGGCTGCGCCAAGGCTCCGCGCCCGAACGGCTCTTCCGAGGGCATCCTCGGCACGGCAGGTGGCCCGTACGGACTGACCGCCAACACCAAGGACCCCGCGGGTGGCACCGGATTCTGCTCCGACTTCGCCCGCTCATCCCGCGCCCGTGCGACCGGCGACCCGGCCAACATCGACTTCGTGCCGTTCGCGCTCGACGCGGTCACCTTCGCGACCAACGCCGGCAGCAACGCCCCGTCCGACCTGACCACGGCTCAGCTCGCCGAGATTTATACCTGCACGGTTCCTGCCACTGCCGGGCACCCGAAGAACAACTGGGCCGACCTCGGCGGCAAGCCGGGCAAGATCAACGCCCAGCTCCCGCAGACCGGCTCAGGCACCCGCAAATTCTTCCTGACCGCGCTCGGTGCCGGCGTCCCGATCACCCCGGGCGCCTGCGTCGACAGCACAAAGGGTGAGAGCCCGAACAACCTGCCCGAGGAGAACGAGGGCACCAACAAGTTCCTACAGGGCCCGAACACCGTCTACCCGTACTCGGTGGCTGACTGGATCGCGCAGGTCTTCCACTCAGCGCGCGCGAACAAGACCGGCACCTGCACGCCGGGCAAGGGCCAGAACCTGTTCGGCTGCGACATTCACGGTTCGATGCAGCTCCGCGACATCAACAGAACCGCTCCGCTCCAGTTCCTGTCCTCGCAGCCGACGCTGGACTCCAGGTCCTTCAGCCCAGCGTTCATCCGCCAGGTCTTCATCGTGGTCCGCGGCTCGAAGGTGCCGGGTTACCTGTCGGGTCTCTTCGGCCCGCACGGCTGGCTGTTCACCAGCAAGACCGCGAAGAACGACATCCTCTCCTACGGCTTCCTGCCGTTCAGGTAAATGGCCGATGGCCAGCCCAGCTGGCCATCGCCGCTGAGAGGTGGCTAACGAACGAGGCGGTGCCCGAAGTTACGGGCACCGCCTCGCGCCTGTCGCGACCGGATGTAGGACAACGTGATCAGCCATCAAACTGGAGAAGCAATTCCGGGCGCCGTCACCCTTTACGACACCCTGTGTTTGCCATCCGTTAACGAAATTGCCGAAGGATCGTCAGCGACGTCAGCCATTCTTCAAGGGCGCGTAATAATTGACCCGGCGTGCACCGTACTGGACCAGCGCATGAAAGGCAGATGCTCATGGCCGTCGCGCTGACGTCCGAGCCAGCGCCGGCACCGCCAGGCCCGCCCGGCGACGACAGCCCCCGCAAGATCATCTCGACGGTGTCGGCGGGCGACAAAGCGTTCCGCGGGGTGCTGCGGAGCGCTGGCATCGCCGTACTTGTCACCAACGCGCTGATCCTGATCTTCCTGATCTTGAGATCGCTGAGCGCCTTTCACCGCGCTGGATTCGGCTTCTTCACCACGCAGGCCTTCTATCCCGAGCTCAGCGGCCAGTTCGGCATCGCCGCGCTGCTGCCGGACTCGGCCGAGATCGCCGTGATCGCGCTCGCGATCGCCATGCCAGTCGGTGTCGCCGTCGCGTTGTACATCTCCGAGTACGCGCCCGCCGGTCTCCGCGGCCCGATGATCGCCGTGATCGATCTGATGACGGCGATCCCGAGTATCATCTACGCGCTCTGGGGACTGTTCTTCCTGATGCCGAGAATCCTCGGCACCGACGAATGGCTAGCCTTTCACCTCGGTTTCATCCCGTTCTTTCACTTCACCAAGCCGAACTTCCTTTCCTATTTCGTCGGCGCGCCATTTATCGCCGGCGTCGTGGTGTCGCTGATGGTAATCCCGATCATCACGTCGCTGTCCAGGCAAGTGTTCTCCCAGGCACCGCAGGGTGAGCGCGAAGCCGCCTATGCGCTGGGATCGACCAAGTGGGGAATGGTCAGGACGGTCGTCCTGCCGTTTGGCCGGGCCGGTGTCATCGGCGCGAGCATGCTCGGCCTCGGCCGCGCGCTCGGCGAGACGATCGCCGTCACCTTCATCTTGACCCCGCCGACGTTCCATTTCACGATCCACGTGCTCGAAGGCGGCGGCAACTCCATCACCGCCGAGATCGCCAACTTCATCCTCCAGTACGACACCAAAGGCCAGGCCGCGCTGCTGGCCTGCGGGCTCGTGCTGTTCGCCTCGACGCTGATCGTCAACAGCCTGGCCTCGCTGGTCATCAACCGGTCACGCTCAGGCGCAGCGACGGCCGACTGATTAACGGACGAGGTGCAGCAGACAATGACCGCGCAACAGGCCCAGATCGCGCCAGACCTGACGGTCGACGAGGTCCGGGTCAGGACACGGACTGGCTCGGCCGAGGGCAGCGCGACCTTTATCGGCGCGGCCGCGGCCGCGCTCGGCCTGGTCTGGCTGGTCTACCAGCGAGTCCTGCCGTTCAGCGGCGTACTCGGCTTCTGGGTGTGCTGGTATGTGATGTTTCTTGCCGTCTACTACCTGATGGCCAGGATGCAGTGGGACGGGCTCGAGGCGAGGAACCGGCTAGCCAGCGTGGCGTTCGCCACCGGCGGGGTGCTTGCCCTGCTGATCGTCATCGATCAAGTCGGCTACACGCTTTTCAAGGGCGAAGGCGCGGTCAGGCACGTCAACTTCTGGATCAAATCGGCGTCGTTGGTCGGCCCGCAGACCACCTCGATGAAGATTGGCGGCGTGTTCCACGCCATCGTCGGCTCGCTTGAGCAACTCGGGCTGGCGACGGCAATCGCGGTGCCGCTCGGCGTGACCGCCGCACTCTATCTCGTCGAGATCGGCGGCGGCTTCGCCCAGGTAGTCAGGACGATCGTGGAGGCGATGACTGCCCTGCCCGACATGGTGGCTGGGCTCTTCATCTACGTGACGCTCATTCTCAGCCTGGGACTTGGCAAGAGCGGATTCTGCGCCGCGGTGGCCATCGCCGTGACGATGATGCCGATTGTGGCCCGGGCATCAGAGGTGGTGCTCAGGATCGTGCCAGGCACGCTCAAGGAGGCAGCCTACGCCGTCGGCGGCACGCAGTGGCGCACGGTCAGGGACGTGATCTTGCCGACAGCTCGCTCGGGCCTGGCGACCGCGATCGTCCTGGCGATGGCGCGCGGCATCGGTGAGACGGCTCCGGTGCTGCTCACCGCCGGATACACCAAGGAACTGAACCTGGACCCCTTCCACGGTCCGCAGACGAGCCTACCGCTGTTCATTTACTACGCCGTGCATGTCCTGGCCACCCCGCCCTATGTAGAGCGGGGATTCGGAGCCGGCTTCGCGCTGGTCGTCGTCGTGCTGATCCTGTTCACGATCGCCAGGCGGATCGGCGGCCGAGCGCCAGGCGAATTGAGCAAGCGGCAACGCCGCAAGCTGTCAAGAGAGGCATCGTGAAGTGAGCATTTCCCGTCGGTCCGGGGTGCTTCTGGCGCCACTCGGCGTCGGCGCGGTCGCGCTCGGCGTTGCGCTGTTCCCTGTCGGCGCCGGCGTGGCCGCGACGTTGGCCAGCCATCCGACGCCGAAGCCCACCGCGAGCAAGCCAAGCGCGAAGCCATCCAAGCCGCCGCACAAGCACATGCACAGGCACACCGGCACCACCGTGACCGGGCCGCGGCTGTGGATACCGACGGACGCGTTCGGCGACGGTCACCTGGCAGCTGCCCACAGCACGGTGACCGTCAGCCAGACGGCGAACCTGACCAATCAGATCCTGCAGGTGTCGTGGACTCACTTCACGCCGTCCGGCCCGCCCGGAGTCGCCGGCGTGTACAACCAGGCGCTGACCACCTATCCGGTCATGGTCGCTCAGTGCAACACAGTCAAGGTCAAGTACTGGAAGCAGTGCTATGGCTCCAATGTAGGCGGCCTGCCTGCCGAAGGCCCGTTCGGGCCTATGAATACCGCCTACGCGACAACGTCGTCAAACGGCAGCGGACTGGTCGACATCCAGATTTTCGCGGCGGCCGAGAACCAGTTCCTCGGCTGCGGCAAGTTCCACCGCTGCTCGCTCGTCATCGTTCCGGCCCAGGGCGGCAACGGCAGCGACTGCAGTGACCACAGCCTGGATCAGTTCAACTCGCAGGGAGAGACCGACTTCGGCGGCTCACAGGCCCTGTGCTCGTGGAAGGACCGGATCGTCGTACCGCTCAAGTTCGTTCAAGCGCCGAGGTTCTGCCCGATCAGGAACGCGCAATTCACCACGCTCGGCTCACCGATGCTCGACCTGGCGATGGAGCAGTGGGTCGGGGCGCTGTGCGCCCGCAGCGTCGATCCGGTAACGCTCACCTATAACCCTTCGATCACCGAGCCATCGGCTATCCAAGATCTGGGGGTCGGTCTTGGTGACGTCGCGCTCACGACGCGACCTGGCCCGACGCAGGTAGGCAAGCACAAATACACATTCGCGCCGCTGGCCATCTCGGCGGTCGCGATCGCCTACTGGGTCGATAGTCCCACCACGTTCAAGCCGGTGACATCGCTGGATCTGGATCCGAGGCTAGTGGCCAAGCTGCTGACCCAGTCCTATGACTTCGACGGCGACGGCTGCGGTGGCGGACCGCCGCCCGCGAGCATCGGCTGCGACAGCGCGGTCGACGGCAACCCGCCCACGCTCTTCGCCGATCCGGAATTCCGAAAGCTCAACCCACGGGTGCGGTCGCCGCTCAGCGCGACCTTCCAGGTGCCGACGGTCATGTCCGGGCACAGCGATATGACCTGGGACGTCACTAGCTGGATCATGGCCAACAAGAACGCCAACGCGTTCATGAGCGGCCAGTTCGACCCGTGGGGCATGCACCTCAACTCCGACTACCTGACCGTGCATTACCCGGTCGACTCGTTCAACGGTCAGGACAACTACCCGATCATCTCGCACAAGTACAGCCCGGCTTTCCCGCTGAGCGCCGTCGTCCAGATCCAGGCCGAGAACACCGATAACGGCACGGACTGGGAAGTTGACCCGACGACGGGCAACTACCCGAAGGACCCGCTCGAGTTCCCTGGCGCACGCTCGCTGTTCGCGGTCATCGACGAAGGCGACGCGGCGGCGCTGCAGTTCCCGGTCGCCAAGCTGCTCAATGCCGACGGCCGTTACGTCGCGCCGACGCTCAAGTCGATGGCCGCGGCGCTGGCCACGATGACGCCGGCCGGCAGCAATGGCATCACCAAGCAGGTCGACTTCGCCAGGAAGAAGGCCGCCGCGTACCCGCTGACGATGGTGATTTACGCGATGGTGCCCATCAGCGGCGTCAAGGCCGCCAAGGCGGCGGCGATCGCCGACTTCCTCGACTACGTGGCCGGCCCTGGCCAGCACCGCGGACTCAACGTGGGCGAACTTCCGCCCGGATACCTTCCGCTTCCCGCCAAGCTGCGGGCCCAGACGTTGCACGCCGCTGATCTGGTGCGAACTCAGGCCGGCAATCCCAAGAAGCCCAGTCCGACCTCAAGCCCAAGCCCGAGTTCAAGCGCGGGCGGAGGGTCGACCGGGACGACGGGCACGACCGGGACGAGTTCCAGCCCAAGCGCGTCCGCGTCGAGTTCGCCAAGCCCGGGCCAGACGCCGCGGATCGTGGTGCTGACGCTCAAGGACGCGCAGACCGTGGGGCTGGCGCGGTACGCGCTGCCGGCGCTGCTTATCGTCGGCGGGCTCGCCGCTCTGGGCGGCGCGTCCTCGCTCATCGCCAGTTCCGCGGGCGCGGCCATCCTGGTGCCGCTGCGAAGAATCCGCCGAATCCGACTGACGCTCAGGAGGAAGCCGTGAGCACCCGCCTGCTGCGCGCACCCGTGGTGGCCGCCGTGGCCACGCTCGCCGGCCTGCTCGGCGCGTTCGGCACCGCACCGTACGCGGCCGCCCGCCCCGCAAGACCCGCAGCGCCAGCGAATCAGGCAGCTCCCGCGGCACCGCGCGCCAAGGCCGCCTCCTATGCGGTTATCAACGGCTCGGGTTCGTCGTGGAGCGCGCTCGCTCTCGACCAGTGGGCGCAGGATCTACGTCCGAGCGGCCTGGTCATCAATTTCAATCCCGACGGTTCAGCCGCGGGCCGCGGCGACTACGAAGCCGATCAGGACGACTACGCCGCCTCGGACCCGCCGTTCCGCAACGGCCACGACGAACTCGGCGGCACCGGTGCCGACCATCCGAGCCAGGGTTACTCCTACATCCCGGACACCGCGGGCGGCACCGCGTTCATGTATCACATCGAGGTAGCCGGCCACCTGGTCACTAACCTACGGCTGTCCGGCAAGACCATCATGGAGATCTTCACCGGCGCGATCACCAACTGGGACGACCCGAGGATCACTCACGACTACGGCGCTCAGCTTCCCAACCTGCCGATTACGCCGGTGATCAGGTCGGACGGATCCGGAGCGACGTTCTTCTTCACCAGGTGGATGTCGCACGTGTTCCCGACGCAATGGGACGCGTTCTGCCGGAAGGTTCGGCCCGGCATCCAGCTGCCCTGCCCGCAGACCGAGTTCTACCCGCTGTTCGGCAACGCGAAGGCCGAGAACGGCTCGAACAACGTCGCGACCTACATCACGGCCAGTTACGGTAACGGAGCGATCGGCTACGACGAATACGCGTACGCGCTGAACGCGCACTATCCGGTCGTGCAAGTGCTGAATCCGGCCGGCTACTACGTGCTGCCCACCGCGTCCAACGTAGCGGTGGCGCTGACCCAGGCGGTCATTAACGAGCAGAAGTCCTCACCAAACTTCCTGCAGCAGGACCTCGACTCCGTCTACACCTACACCGACCCGCGTTCCTACCCGCTATCCAGCTACAGCTACCTGATCGTGCCGCGCGAAGGCACTTCGTTGCCCACGAACTTCAGCAATGCCAAGGGCAGGTCGCTGAGCACGTACATCAACTTCTTCCTGTGCGCCGGGCAGAAGGAAGTGGCGGCACTCGGCTACTCGCCGCTGCCGCTCAACCTGGTCGTAGGCGGATTGCTGCAGAACTCGAAGATTCCGGGCCACGTGCCGATCCCAAGCCTGGCTAGCGGATGCGACAACCCGACCTTTACCAACGGCGTCCTCACTCTGCTCAAGGACGCACCTGAGCCTTCGCCCTGCGCCAAGGCGGGAACGCCGCTCGACGGCGTGGTCGTCAAGGGCAAGTGCGAGAAGCCGGGCGCGGACTCCAACCCGAGCACTGGGCCGAGCACCGGACCGTCGACCGGGCCGAGCAGCGGGCCGACCACAAGCGGGACCAACCCGGCCGACCCCGTGCCCACCACCGGCACATCGACCGGCGCCGGAGGCGGCGGTCCGGTGGCGGTCACCGGGCAAGTCGTCAATGTCGCGTCGAGCAGCCCGAGCAAGGTTCTGCTCGGCTCGCTGACCGCCGCCGCGATCATCGTCGCGGTCGTCCTGCCGCCTCTGCTCAGCGGATGGCTGCGCCGTCGCCGACGCCAGCCGCAGGGATGACCTGCCGATGAGCACGACACCCGTCAAGCCCGCCGCTCCGGCCGCCCCGGTCGCTCGGGCCGCTCCCACCGCGCCGGACGCTCCCGCCACGACCGGCGGCGGCACCAGCCGACCGGGCGTGTCAACTGGACCGCATCCCGCGCTTCGCGTCATCAGCGCCGGCTGTACTCTGCTCGGACTTTTCATACTCGGCTTCGTCGGCTACCTGTACGGCGCTTCCAACCTGCAAGAGGCCCGCGCCCAGCGCACGTTCTACGCGACGCTCAGGCTCGAACTCGCCAATCAGGTCGCGCCGCTCGCGGCCACCACGCCGGGCGCTCCGGTGGCG
>DATNEK010000221.1:0-7979 GCA_035553055.1 Streptosporangiaceae bacterium
CGACCGATCAAATCGTCCAGTCCAGGCGCCTGGAGAGCATCACCTACCCGCTGACCGGTCTCATGCTCGGAGTGGTCTTCACCACTGGCCTGATCACCCACCTGATCAAGTCCCGCACCGTCGCTCCAGCCCCGAGCCGCGCCATGGCCAGGGTGAGCGCGCGATGACTTCGCACCAGGACGTATCGACGTTCCAGCGCCGGGCACGCGGGCGGCACGCGGTGACGAGTCAGCCAGACTCCGTGCAGCCTGACTCCGTGCAGCCAGGCGAAGCCGCCGTCGCACAGGCCAGCCTGGTGGACCTCCCGGCGCACACCACGACGACCGCGGCCGTCGCTGAGCACACGTCGGCACCACGCAGGGGAGTTCTGCGGCTGCTGCATCCGCTCACCGCGATCCTCGCCGTGCAGGCCGCGCTCTCGCTGACGTTGATCTGGAGCAACACGGCCTTCACCGATGAGGCCGACTATCTGTGGATCGGCCGCCTGGTGCTCGGGAACTGGCTGCACGGCAGATCCTGGCCGACCTCCTACGGAGAAAAGATCCTGCCAGGCTCGCCGTTGGTCTATCCGCCGATCGGCGGGCTCGCGGACGCCATCGGCGGCCTCGCCGGGGCGCGCATCGCCTCGCTGCTCTTCATGCTCGGCGCCACCGTTCTGCTTTACGCCGCCGCGTCCAAGCTGGTCGGCCGGATTGCTGCGACCTTCGGCGCCGCCATCTGGGTGCTCACAGAACCAGTCATCAGGCTGGCGTTCGCCACGGCCGAGCCGCTGTCCATCTTCCTGGTCGCGCTCGCCGCCTGGCTGATAGTCCAGGCCGGCGAGCGGCGCAGGCACGGAGAGTTCGTCGCCGCCGCGGCCGCCGCGCTCGCGCTCGCGAATGTCGCCGCGTACACCGGTACGGCCATCGACCCGGTACTCATCGCCCTCGCGTTCCTGGTCTGGCTGCCCAGGCTTGGCGCATCCCAGGCGGCATCGTCGACAGCGTGGTTCGCTGGCGCCTGGACGGTCTTCCTCTTTGTCCTGCTCACGTTCTCGCGGAGCTGGACCGGGTTCACCGCCGCCGTGGCCGGTGCCAGCGCATCGGTCCACCAGGACCAGGTGCTCGTGCTGACCGATATCTGGACGTACTCCGGCCTGGTGGTGCTGCTCGGCCTGATCGGCGCTGTCGTCGCTGGCGGTGCCCACGACCGCCGGCTGACCTGGCTGGTCGCCGTGCTAGCTGGAGCCGCGCTGATCGTGCCCGCCGTGCAGCTCCTCAGCCAGAGCGCCAACTTGCTCGACCGGCGGGTCGGCTACGGGCTCTGGTTCGCGGCTATCGCGGCCGGTTACGGCTGCGCGAAACTTGTCCGGTGGCTGCCGGCGGCCGGGCGGCCGCTGACCGTCGCGGCGTGCGTCATCGTCGCCGGTTACCTCGGTCTCGCCGCGTGGCAGTCGGCGACGGGTGTCTACCACGGCTGGCCGAATTCCAAGGCCTTCGTCGCCTCGTTCACCAGAGCCTCGGCCCAGGCCAATGGCCTGCTTTTCGCCGCCAACCAAGAGCATGTCGCCCAGTACTACACCAAGGCAGGCGACGACTGGACTCGGTGGAGCTCGGGCGGACTGTCGCTCGATCCGCCGGCTAAGCCGACTGTCGCCTACTACACCCGCCTGCTCGGCAGGGGGAACTTCGGCGTGGTCGCGCTCTTTTACTCGACCTCGTTCAACGCCGCCAACCTCCCCGTCGGCCTGCTCACCTCGGCAGGCTCATCGAGCCGGCTGTGGCAGGTGCTCAGCTCAGCCAGCGTTCCCGGTGAACCAGGGCTCAGTGCGCTGACCGAAGCACTGCGAGGTGATCCGGCCTATCTCCTGGCCGGCAGCGGGCCCTATGACAGCGCCAACAACCACGGCATCTACCTGATCTGGCGCAAGGAGGTGGCGAAGTGACAGCGATCACGCCTAACGAGGCGGCGCTCAGTGATCGCTCCGCCACCCGTGACGTCGCCACCGCCGGCGTCGGGCAGCGGCTGGGAGCGGCGGCGCGCGGCCTGTGGCATCCGCTGACCGCG
Source organism: Streptosporangiaceae bacterium (assembly GCA_035553055.1). Taxonomy (GTDB): domain Bacteria; phylum Actinomycetota; class Actinomycetes; order Streptosporangiales; family Streptosporangiaceae; genus Chersky-822. Next base: position 2,047 of record DATNEK010000221.1, read on the forward strand.
ATCTGCGCCGTGCAGGCGGCGCTCTCGCTGGCGCTTGTGTGGACCAACACGGCCTACATCGACGAAGCCGACTATCTATGGGTCGGGCATCTCGTGATCAGGAACTGGCTGCACGGTGCCCCGTGGCCGGCCGCCCTGGTCAAGAACATATTGTCTGGCTCTCCGGCGATCTACCCGCCGATCGGCGCCCTTGCCGACAACGTAGCCGGACTCGCCGGCGCGCGCGTACTGTCGATGCTTTTCATGCTGGGCGCGACCGTCCTGCTTTACTCGGCGACGTCACGCCTCCTCGGCCGGGGTGCCGCCGTCATCGCCGCCGCGCTCTGGGCGGTAAGCGAGCCGGCGTTGCGCCTGACCTACGCCACTTACGATCCACTGTCGGTTTTCCTGACCACCTTGTCCGCCTGGCTTATCGTCAAGGCCGCTGGCAGCTCAGGGGACGCCCCCGCTGGGCAGCACAGCAGGCGGGCGATCGTGTTCGGCGCGCTTGGCGCGGTCGCGCTCGGACTCGCCAACGCGACCGCTTACTCGGGGATCGTGATCAACCCGGTCGTGGTCGCGTTCGCGTTCTGTGTCTGGTGGCCGGTGATGACGGCGCGGCGCGCGCTCGCCTATACCGCGTCGTTCGCCGCCGTGCTCGTCGCCAGCTTCGCGCTCATCATGGTCGGTACCGGCTCATGGGCAGGGACGGCGAACGTATTCAACCGGCAGACCCATGACCACGAGAGCCTCACCCTTGTGGTGCACGAGATCTGGGGGTACTCGGGCTTCCTGATCGCGCTGGCGCTGCTTGGCGTGCTGATCGCGTTCAGGCTGGAGACCAGGCAGCGCGCCAGCTTGGTGACATTGCTCGGCTGCGCGGTGTTCGCGGCTCCGGCCGCCCAGTTCCACTACGGCACCGCCTGGTCGGCTGACAAGCACGTCGCCTACGGCTTCTGGTTCGCCGCCATGGCCGCCGGGTACGGGTGCGCCAAGGTCATCGCCTGGCCCGCCGGGACCAGGACCAGGCTGATCGCGGCAGCCTGCGCGGTAGCGTTCATCTACCCGGCGGTCTACGGATTCTCCGCGGCGTGGCAGCGGTATCACCTGTGGCCCAACTCGAGCGCGTTCGTCGCCGCGCTGCGCCCGGTGGTCAGCCACACACCTGGCCTGATCTACGTGCCAGGCCACGAGGCCAATGTCGCTCAGTACTACCTGCCGCAGCAGGGCAACGACTGGCAGCGCTGGAACGCTCAGCTCGCGCTGAACCCGGCCAGCTTGCCGGTGCCCGTGCCGAGAGACAAATGGGCTTCTTACTACAAATCCCAGGTCGCTCGCGGGACCTACGGAGTCTTGGCTCTGTTCTACAGCACTACGTTCACCGCATCGTCGGCTCTGCCGGGCAGCGTGATCGCGAACGGCAAGGTAACTCAGCGGACGCTGCTCGGCCTGGTGAGCGACAACTCCGATGAACCTGGCGTTGGCCTGCTCACCGAGGCGCTCGAACGAAGCCGGCTGTACAAGCTGGTGCGCTCAGGTCCTTACGACATCACGAACATCAACCAAACGCACAGCTACGGGGTATTCGCGATCTGGAAGCGGGTGGGTTAGCCATGACCACCATCGCAGTCCAGCCCGATCAGCAGGCGCAGGGGCAAGGCGGGCAGAACCGTCGCGGGCTCACAGCCGCCATGGTGGCCGGGCTGTTCATCGTCGTGCTGGCGGCGGGGACCGCGCTGCGGCTATGGAAGCTCGGCACGTCGCCTGCCTGGCAGTGGGATGAGGCCGTCTACTGGCGGGTCGCGGTGAACGTACAGCACGGCATGCTCGCTGAGCACCCGCTCATCGGCGTGTCCTGGACGCCGTTCTTGTACCAGCCGCCGTTTTACGCGCTGCTGCTCGCGGGCTGGTTCGACTTGACCGGGGCCACGATCTTCCACGCTCGGGTGCTTGGAGTCATCTCGATCGCCCTTGTGTTCACCGCCGCCTTCCGGCTGCTGTGGAAGATTCACGGACCGAAGGTCGCGCTGTTCGCGATCATCCCGGTGATTTTCGACGGCTGGCTGATCTACATTCAGCGGGTCTCCTACATCGAGAACGTGCTGCTGCTGATCATCGTGATCGCTTTCCTGCTGTATCAGCGGGCGCTTGAGCGGCCGTCGTGGCACCGGTTCGCGCTGGCCGGGGTCGCGCTGGCGTGTGCCGCCATCTTCAAGCAGACCGGCGCCTACGGCATCTTCGCCGTGCTGCTCTGCTGGCTGATTGTGCGCCGAGCGCACAAGGGTCACCTGGTGCTGCTCGGCGTGGCCGTCGCGGTCATCGCGGCTTACATCGTGGCCATGCACCGGATGTACGACCTTCCCGGCAGGCCTTGGTTTACCGAGCAATCGCTCGTCCAGCTTCGTCGGGTGCTCGGCTTGCAGCAGAGCGGCGGCACGCTCGGCTCTCCGAGCGCGCTGCTGCACCTGCTTGCCGCTCAGTACCGGTACTTCGTGCCGAGCGTACTCGTCGGGTTGTCGGCGCTCGTGGTCGCGGTGCGCCGCCTGGCGCAGTGCTACCGCGCGCGGAACTGGCTGCCGGCTCGGCCCAACGCTCTGCTGTTCAGCTGGATGGCGGCCGGCGTGGCCATATTCGGCTTCAGCTCGCTGAAGTTCCCGCAGTACTTCGCGCTGATCCTCGTTCCCGCCTACTGCTACCTGTGGACCGAGGTCGCGCGGTGGGATTGGCGCCGGGCCTGGAAAGCCGCGGTGCCCGTGGTCGCGGTCGTCGCGAGCGTCGGCTGCTTCGCGCTCACGGTCCCCGCGTACACGTACAACACTCTGCAACTGACGCAGCAGTACGCGCAGGACCACATTCCGCCTAACGCGGTCGTGGTCACCGAGCAGAGCATCGGCGACCTGATCAACCAGCCATGGTGCACGGTGGAGTACCCAGCACCGTGCCTGGCCGCCGCGAGTTATGCCATCACCTGGAGTACCTACCTGCAGTCGAGCTTCACGCAGGGTCACGCCGCCTTCCATCAGCTGATGCAAGGCGCAGTCGCAGTTAAGTCCTTTAGCGGTCCGGTCGGGACCGCGACGATATGGAAACTCGAGGGGACCTAAATAAATGAAACGCATCGTCGTGCCGCTTGCCGTTGCCAGCGTGCTCGCCTCCGCTTGCGGTCATCCGCTTATACCGGCGGCGGAGCTGAAGCCGCACCCGGTCGTCACGAAGGCGCGCGTGCCGTATCTGTCGACGCCGCTGGTGAGCTACACGGTCAAGAAGCCCGTGCTTGGCGTTGACCTCTACGCTCCACAGAACTACAGCCCGGCAATGACGGCCGTGTTCGGCCTGCGCACGCTCACCTACATCAAGACCGTGCTGCACGCCAAAGCCGTCGGAATCGTATGGGACTTCTTCTCGCCGAGCCGTCGTACCAATGTCGTCAAGGCCACCAATAAGGGCACGCTCACGGCAGCCGACGTCATCACGCTGACGAAGATCGCCAAGGGGCTCGGCCTGCAGGTCGAGTACCGCCCGCTGATCTTCATTCCTTCCTACAAGGTCAACCCGTGGGAAGGGTTGCTCAACCCGCCGAACCAGGCCAAGTTCTTCGCTAACTACTTCAGCGTGCTCTGGCCCTACATCAAGGCCGCGCAGAAGTTGCACATCAACGAGTTCGTCGCCCAAACCGAGATGCACCTGCTGAACGGCAGTCGGCTGTGGAAGTCGTTCTTCCGCAAGGTCGGCAAGACCTATCACGGCGTGGTCTCCTACGCGGCCTTCATGCGCGACTACTTCATGCTGAAGGGGCACCTGCTGCCGGTCAGGCTCTACGGCATGGACATGTACCGGGCGCTGAAGCTCAAGGTCGGCGCGACGCAAGCCCAGGTGACCAGGGCCTGGGAGGCTCAGTTCAGGAACGTTCCCGCGGCCGTGCTCAAGCGGACCGCGCTCGACGAGGAAGGGATCGCGGCCAGGGCCGGCGCGTACCTGCTTCCGCCAAACCTTGGTCACCCTGGTCGCCTCAACCAGCTCGTGCAGGCGCGCTGGTTCACCGCCGCGTGCAAGACCGTCGCTCACTACCACATGCGCGCCGTTTATTTTTTCAAAGTAAATCTGGCGGATAACCCGGCGGAACCTTCCAAGGCGCTGTCGGTGTTTGAGGGCAGGAAGGGTGCGGTGGCCATCAGTGCCTGCGCGAAGCTCTTCGGCTGAGCTGCGGCTGACCATCTTCGGCACCGGGTACCTCGGTATCACCCATGCGGCCTGCATGGCCAGCCTCGGGTTCGAGGTGCTCGGTGTCGACACCGACGCGGACAAGGTGCGCACGCTGTCCGCCGGTATGGTGCCGATCTACGAGCCCGGTCTGCCCGAGCTGCTCAAGGCCGAGCTTGCCACCGGGCGGCTGCGGTTCACCAGTTCCTATGAAGAGGCGGCCGCCTTCGGTCATGTCCACTTCATCTGCACCGGTACGCCGCAGCTTCCCGGAGGCGGAGCGGCCGACCTTAGCCAGGTACGTTCCTGCGTCGGGGCTCTGGCGCCGCTGCTGCGACCCGAGTCGCTGGTGGTCGGGAAGTCCACGGTCCCTGTCGGTACTGCCCGGGCGCTGGCCGGCTATCTTGCCGAGGTCGGCCAGCAGGCCGAACTGGCCTGGAACCCCGAATTCCTGCGCGAGGGCACCGCCGTCAAGGACACGCTCGCGCCCGACCGGATCGTCGCCGGGGTGACCTCCAGGCGGGCAGAGGATGTCCTGCGCCAGGTCTACGCGCCGCTGCTGGCCGCGGGTACCGCGTTCTTCTCGACCACGCTCGAAACAGCCGAGCTCGCGAAGGTGGCAGCGAACGCCTTCCTGGCGACGAAGATCTCCTTCATCAACGCGATGGCTGAGGTATGCGAAGCGGCTGGCGCTAACGTGCGCGAACTCTCGGCGATACTCGGCGCTGACCCCAGGATCGGGCCTAAATTCCTGCACGCCGGGCTCGGCTTCGGCGGCGGCTGCCTGCCCAAGGACATCAGGGGGTTCATGTCGCGCGCGGCCGAGCTTGGCGTGGAGTCGGCTGTCGAGTTGCTGCGGGAAGTCGACAAGATCAACCTCAGGCGCCGGTCACGGACCGCCGACCTGGCGCTCGAGCTGGCGGGCGGCGATCTAGTCGGCGTGCGTGTGTGCGTGCTCGGCGCCGCGTTCAAGCCGGGCTCAGATGACGTGCGGGACTCGCCGGCCCTTGACGTGGCCCAGATCCTGCACGGACTTGGCGCGCACGTGACCGTCTACGACCCCGTCGCCGCCGCCAACGCGGCCCGTGCCTGCCCCGAGCTGACCTACGCGGACAGCGTCGAGGCCGCCGCGGCGGGCGCGTGCGTTGTGCTGCTGCTCACCGAGTGGCCGCAGTTCACCGAGCTCCGGCCGGCCGACCTCGCCCAGGCCGTCGGCCGGAAGAACATCATCGACGCGCGCAACGCCCTGCGGCCGCAGGTATGGCAGGAAGCCGGCTGGAAATACCGCGCGCCGGGAGTCGGCGAGCACGCCAGCACGCGAGCATTGTTATAGCGCCGGGTTTCCATGGAGAACCGGCCCGGCCTGGACGCTACGGGCAGCGGAGCTGTGTGCCACGCTGTTGGCATGACTCGCGCTCAGCTCGACAAGCGGCCGACCGACGTCGCCGCGATGTTCGATGCCGTCGCCGACCGCTACGACCTGCTCAACGACGTCCTGTCGCTTGGTCAGGATCGGTGGTGGCGTTCGATCGTGGCCCGCCTGGTCGCTGCCAAGGCCGATGACCTGGTGCTCGACATCGCCGCCGGTACCGGTACATCGTCGCGAGCCTTCACCAAGGCCGGAGCGAGGTGCGTGGCCTGCGACTTCTCTCTCGGAATGCTGCGAGCGGGTGCGCGCAAGCCCGGCGGGCGAGTGACGTTCGCCGCCGGCGATGCGCTGGCGCTGCCGTTTGCCGAGCAGACGTTCGATGTGG
>DATNEK010000222.1:0-25489 GCA_035553055.1 Streptosporangiaceae bacterium
GCACACGCCGATGGCCATGCAAATGCTCGCCGACCTGTGCGGCGACGACGCTAGCAAGTGGCGCGAGTGCGAGGACACCGTGATCGCCGCGCTCGGGGCCAGGTGCAAGCTGTGGGACGGAATCGCGGCCGCGATCGACGGAGTCCAGCCGTAGCGGGTCAGGTACTGGCAACAGCGAACGCCGCGGCCAGCCGCGCCGACGCTGTCGATACCGCCTCGGTGGCGGTGTCCAGGATGCCGACCATCGTGAAGAAGCCGTGCATCATGCCGGCGTAGCGGATGACTTCCGCGGGAACGCCGTGCTCGGCCAGCCGTCTGGCATACAGCTCGGACTCGTCCCGAAGCGGGTCAAACTCCGCGGTAATGACCGTGGCGGGCGGCAGGCCGGAAAGGTCAGCTGCCCGCAGCGGCGATGCCAGCGGGTTGGCCGCGTCCTCCGCTGAATTCAGATACATCCCCCAGTACCACTTCACCGATTTTATATTGAAAAAAAGCTCGTCGGTTATCTCGCGCATTGAATCGGTGTCGGCTGCCGCGTCGGTGTTCGGATAGACCAGCAACTGGTGGATCAGGCGCGGGCCGCCACGCTCCTTCGCGAGGAGCGCCACGGCAGCGGCGAGGTTGCCGCCAGAGCTATCGCCGCCTACGGCGATCCTTTCCTGATCGATCCCTAGTTCATCGCCGTGTTCCGCCACCCAGGAGATTCCCCGGTAGCAGTCGAGCACGGCGGCGGGGAACTTGTGCTCAGGCGCCAGCCGGTAGCTGACAGCGATGCTCGCGCACTTCGCCCGGTTGGTGATCATCCGGCAGACCGCGTCGGAAGTGTCGAGCGTGCCCAGGCTCCAGCCGCCGCCGAAGAAGTACACGACAGCCGGCAACGCCCCGTCCTCAGAAAACCGGTAGATACGCGCCGCCAGATCTCCGGCCTCGCCTGGGATCACGAAGTCGCTGACATGCGCGACCGGTTCGAGTGTTCCGGCCGTGGAGAGGGCCCCCTTGACGTCTCGTGCACGCGCCTGTTCGATCGGCAGCGTGTACAAAGGAGGAGCCGACTCAGCTTCGAGTCGGTCCCTAATCGCTTGCACCTGGGGATGAAACGGCCCGCTCGTCACCCACGCAGAGTACGACGCCAGGGTTTGGATGCTCAAGACGGCGTCTTGACCTGACGGTGGTAATTGTGTCAGTGTCACGGCAAAAGCCGCTGTAGTCCGTCGTTTAATGGGTCCGTAGGGGATGATGTATGTCCTCCTTAAGCTGCGATGTTCCGCCGGATGAGACGGATGCTGGGTCGGCCAGCACATCACGCTCCTGGGTGGACCGCGAGCTTCTCGCCGGAGCCGACGAGGATGTCTGCCTGCATTTGGGCACGCCATTAACCAGGAAGGAACTGCGCGAGCTTGTCGAGTCCGCGCAGGGTTCGCTGGCACAGGCCGGTCTTCGAGGCGGCGGCACGGTCACGTTGCACCTGCCGCCTTCGCTCGGCTACGTCGCCTCGCTGCTCGCGGCCTGGCGGATAGGAGCCCAGGTAAGCCTGCTCGATCACCGCTTGTCGCGCGCCGAAGTCGACAAGGCGCTCGATCGGCTCGCACCACAGGTTGTCGTGCAGGCGCGGGACGTCACGAGCTCCGCGATGAGCGGCTACGCCACGCTGACGGCGCACCCCGTGGCAAGGCCGGACGGAGTGCCAGCGCAGACGCCGCATGCGCTGGTCCAGCTCAGCTCGGGGTCGACCGGGCCGTCGAAGGTCATCGCGCGCACTAGCGATGACCTCCTGCGTGAGCTCGGCACGTACGCGAAGCTCGACGACTACCCGCGGGCAGGCACGAGGATCGTGCTGCTCGCCTCGATCGTGCATGTGCTCGGGCTGGTTGGCGGGCTGCTGCACTGCCTGCACGCCCGTCTTGAGCTGGCGTTTCCCGACCGGCTTACGGCCGATGGCATCAGGGCCGCTGTTACTTTGAGCAATAAGCCGACAATGCTGCTCGGCGTACCATTCCACGCCGAGCTGCTTACCGCGGATCCCAGGCCCATGCCATCGCTGACATCGATGGTGGTAGCAGGGGAACTGACCAGGCCATGGGTGCCGACGGCGTTCACGGCAGCCTACGGCGTGCCGCTCGGCAGCATGTACGGGATGACCGAACTCGGCGTCATCGCGACCGACCTGTCGGGCCAGCTCGCTCCTGCGGTCGCCCCGGCGCCGGGTATGCGGCTGCGCGTGGCCGACGGTGAGCTGCTCGTCGCGATGGCGGCCTCGCCATACGTCGGGCTCATCGACGAGACCCGCTGGGTCGATGGCTGGCTGCACACGCGCGACGCGGCCGCGATGGACGAGCGGACCGGACTGGTCACCATACTCGGCCGACTCGACTCGCAAGTGAGCATCGGAGGGCTGAAAGTCGACCTCACCGAGGTAGAGCAGACCATAGGCGCGCTACCCCAAGTCGCTGCCTGCGTGGTGAGCTTTGACGGAGCGATCGAGGCGTACCTGGTACTGCGGGACGGATCAGTGCTCGGCGATGTCGAAGCTGAGATCGCCGATCAGCTAGCCGCCTACAAAAAGCCGCGGCGCTTCTATGTGCTGACCGAACTTCCCCGCACGGCGACTGGCAAGAACGTCAGGGACCGTGCCGTGCTGCGAACGGCGGCACAGGCCGCACCGACGGTGTCCCGGTGAACCACCAAGCGGGCCCTGACCGCGAACAGGTCATCGCGATGCTGGCCTCCTTCGGTCAGCGATCGCCCGATGAGGTGGCCGAGGAGATCGGCTCGCTGGAACTGACCTGGCTGATCACCAAGGTCGAGCTGCGATACGGAGTCATGCTGGACTTGAGCGACGAAACCTTGGCGCGGATGACAACGGTGTCGAGCGCGGTGACCACGCTTGCCGATGTGCTTGCCGGTGCGGAGCATGTCTAGCACGCTCGTCGAGCGGCCGTCGGCTCAGATAGTCATCACCGGCCTAGGCGTGACATCGGCACTCGGTCGTGGCGATGACCACTTGCTCGAGGGCGTTTTAGCCGGGCGGCCAGCATTTCGGCCGGCCACCAGGTTCGACACCAGCCGCTGCCGGGCCGGGGCAGCCGCCGAACTCAAGGGTGAGCCGAAGCTTGGCGTCGAGCTGGCGGCCGTGATCGAGCAGGCTTGCCAGCGCGCTGGCCTTGGCATAGCCGACAAGGCCGGAGCCGAGCTGCTCCTGGCGCTGCATTCCGACGCCGGAGCGGCGCGGGATCCAGGGGCCAGCGATGTCATCGGCGCGGTCCCAGGGGAGGTCGCCGCGGCGACCGGGCTGCGCTGCCCGACGCGGATATACACCAGCGCGTGCGTAGCCGCCAGCACGGCGCTGGCCGACGCGGCGGCCATGATCAGGTCGGGACGCACAGCGCTCGTCGTCGTCGCGGCCGGCTATCTGGTAGACGCCGACAGCTTCTGGCTCTTCGACGCTGGCCGCACGCTCGCTCGCGACGGCCAGGTCAGGCCGTTCAGCTTGAGCCGCCTTGGCTTACTGCTCGGCGACGGCGTCGCAGCCGTGGTGGTGGAGAGCGCAGCGACCGCCGCCAGCAGAGGTGCGCAGCCGCTGGCCCGACTGGCCGGGTGGGGCCGGGCCGGAGACGCCTACCACGTGTGTCAGCCGCGACCTGACGGAGCAGGGCTCGCCCGTGCGATCAGCGCGGCTCTCCGCCGAGCACGTGTCGAAGCCAGCGACGTCGGCTACATCAACGCCAACGGCTCTGGCACCACATTCGCCGACGCCTCAGAAGCTGCCGCCATCCACCTAGCGCTCGGCGCCGTCGCCGAGTCCATACCTGTGAGCTCGACGAAGTCAGTGCACGGCCACGCGCTCGAGGCGTCCGCCCTTGTGGAGTTCGTGGTCACCGTGCTGGCGCTGCGCGCCGGGCAGTTGCCGGTTAACGCCGGGTTCATCGCGCCAGACCCAGCCTGCCGCCTGAACATCGTGCTCGACAACCCGCGAGAGACCAGATCTAGGTATGCGCTGAGCCTGAACGCCGCCTTCGGCGGCGCGAACACCGCGTTACTCGTGGCGACGCCATGAAAGCCGAGGTGCTGGCCCAGGCGCGGTGGCCGCTCGACAGCACAGCCGACGACTTGCCGCAGATCGCCGGGTTTGTCGAGTCGGCGTTCAGCCCGCTGATCGCCGCGATCGCTGACCTGTGCCTGTCCGGCTTCTACGGCGAGCCGCCGGCCAGGCATGAAGAAGGCGAGCGCACCGCGATAGTGCTGGCGAGCGCGACCGGTGACATCCCTACAGCCGTCGCGGTGGCGGCCGCGGTGCAAGCGGGCAGGCGAGTACCACCGCTGCTGTTCTATCAGTCCAACCCGAACGCCGTCGCTGGCTACGTCGCCGCACGATGGGGGCTGTCAGGCCCTGTGGTCTGCACCATGCCAGGAAGGTCCGACCCAGGATCGGTGACAGACGCCAGTTCCCGCGCGCTGGCCGAGGCGCGAGCGACCGCCGACCTCCTGATCGGCGACGGCGACGCCGATGCGGCGCTCGTCGTCGCCGCCAACGCCTACCTCAGCGGCGCCGTCGATGCCGCCGCCGAACTGATCGGCCCTCCCTCATGGTCGCCGCGAGCGACCCGCACCGCCGCGGGGACAGTCATGCCAGCTAAGAGCATCCGCGCCGACCTCGCCGCGGGCAATAAAGGAGCTACGCGATGAAGATCCACGGATTCGACCATGTCGAGTATTACCTCGGCGACTTGACCGCGGCCGTCGCGGCCCTGCGCGATGGCTACGGCTTCAGAGTGGCCGGCCGATCGCTGGCCGCCAGCGGGCAGCACAGCGTTCTGGTCAGGCAGGGCCAGATCAGGCTGCTGCTCACCGAGCCGGCGACCGATGACGACCGGGTAGCCGCCTACTTAAGCAAGCACGGCGACGGCATCGCCGTGATCGCGTTCGCGACCGATGACGTCACCCAGGCGTTCACCGAACTCATCGCGGCTGGGGCCGAGCCGCTCGCCAGCCCCGTCTTCGCGATATCGGGCGATGAACGGGTTGGCACCGCGCTAGTCGCCGGCTTCGGTGACGTGACGCACAAGCTCGTCGAGCGTTCCGATCCCGACGGCGAGTTCGCTCCTGGGTTCATCGATATGGCGCCTGGAGAGCAGGACCGGGCCGCCGACCCGGCTACCATGCTCGACGTGCTCGACCACGTCGCGATCTGCCTGCCGTCCGGCCAGCTTGACCGCACCGTCGACTTCTACCGCAGCGTCTTCGGCCTCACCCAGATCTACGACGAACGGATCGAGGTGGGCACTCAGGCCATGGCATCCAAGGTCGTCCAGGACCATGACTCCCGGGTTACCTTCACGCTCATCGAGCCCGACACGACGCTCGAGCCGGGCCAGATCGACGAGTTCCTGCAAGCGCATGACGGTGCCGGGGTACAGCACCTGGCGTTCAGGACACCGGACATCACCAAGGCGGTTCGAACGATCTCTTCTCGCGGGGTTGAGTTCCTAGTCGCCCCCGCCGGGTACTACCAAGCGCTCGAAGGACGGCTTGGCAGGCTCGCCATCGGAGTCGATGAGCTGCGCGAACTCAACGTGCTCGCCGACCGGGACCGATGGGGGCAGATGTTCCAGATATTTGCCAGATCCACCCATCAGCGGCGCACCTTCTTCGTCGAGCTGATCGAGCGTCAGGGCGCGCTGACCTTCGGCAGCCGCAACATCAGGGCTCTCTACGAGGCTCTTGAGGATACTCGCACCGCGGCGAGGCCCGAGTTGGTCACTGGATCGGATCGAAAGGCGCAACGATGACCACGACGAGTCCATTCACGCTGACGGACGCCGAGCTCGACCTGCTGCCCACCGATGCCGAAGTCGAGCACTACCAGCAGCACGGCTGGCACTTAACCCGCAAGCTGTTTAGTGACGACGAGATCGACGCGCTCGTCGAGGCCAGCGACCAGTTCTACGCCGGGCACAAAGACCGGTCGCTGCCCATTCGCCCGCCGAATCTGGCCTACTGGGAACCGTCGCACGGACCTGTGCAACGTCACAACGACTACGTGCACTACGAGTCGGACGCGATCGGCGCGATCCTGCGCAAGCCGCTGGTTGGCGCGGTAGCCGCGAGGCTGGCGGGCACGATTCAGATTCGGGTGTTCCAGGCCACGATGATCTACAAGCCGCCTAATCCCAGCGAGGTCACGAACCTGGTGCCGTGGCACGCTGACCGGCATTACTGGCAGACCTGCACGTCAGACCGCATGCTCACGGCGTTCATACCGTTCCATGACTGCGGCGAGCAGATGGGCACGATCACGATGATCGACGGTAGCCATCTGTGGCAGGACATTCCTGGGGACGACTCGACCAGGCATTTCGCCCAGCGGGACCGCAGCGAACTCGACGAGTTGCTGTACAAGACAGCCGAGTTCAATGGCGGTAAAGTCACCACGGTCCCGATGGTGATACCGAAGGGTCACATGAGCTTTCACCACTGCAGGATCTACCACGGCAGCAGCCACAACCGGAGTGCGACGCCACGGCGGGCTATCTCGCTGCACATGCAAGACCAGGAGAATCAGTGGCGGCCTTATTACAAGGCTGATGGCACCAAGGTCATCTACAACAATGACGTGCTGGTGCGCACCACCAGCGCGGGTACCCCTGATTACGCGGATCCGCAGTTCTGCCCGGTCATATGGCAGAGCTAGCACCACAGCCGGAGCAGCTCTACCGGACGATGCGACTGATCAGGGCGTTCGAAGAGCGCGCGCTGCAGCTCGTGCGATCCGGTGAGATCGTCGGCGGTATCCACCCGTACATCGGCGAGGAGGCTGTCGCCGTCGGCATCTGCGCCGCGCTGCGCCCCGACGACCTGATCACGAGCACCCACCGGGGACACGGTCACGTGCTGGCCAAGGGCGCCGACCCGAGCCGGATGCTCGCTGAGCTTTGCGGCCGGGCAACCGGCCTCAACAAGGGGCGCGGCGGCTCGATGCACGCTGCGGACGTCGGGGCCGGCATTCTCGGCGCGAACGCGATCGTCGGCGCCGCCGCCCCTATCGCCGCCGGGGCCGCCTGGGCCGCTAAGCACAAAGGCGCCGACCGGGTGGTTGTCACGTTCTTCGGTGACGGCGCGCTCAACCAGGGGGTGCTGCTCGAAACCATGAACATCGCCGCGCTCTGGCGGCTGCCGATGGTGTTTGTCTGCGAAAACAACGGATACGCCACCACGATGGCCACGGCCGACGCGGTCGCGGGGACCGCGGCGGGCCGGGCGGCGGCATTCGGCCTGCCGAGCGTCACCGTCGACGGGATGGACGTCGAGGCGGTGCATGCGACCGCGACCCGCGCTGTCGCCACCGCGCGGGCTGGCATCGGGCCGACCCTGATCGAGGCCATCACGTACCGGTACGGCCCGCATCACACCATCGAGCTGAGGCTGAGGCTCAGCTACCGCGGCGAAGAAGAGATCCAGCGATGGCGGCAGCGCGATCCGCTTGATATAGAGGCGGCCAGGATTCCTGCAGCGGTGCGCGAGCAGATCGATGCCGAGGTGGCCACGATCATCGAATCCGCGCACGAGTTCGCCAGGTCGAGCGCAGACCCCGACCCGAAGGACGCGCTCGAGTACCTGTATGCCACCGGCATGACCGGACGAGGCGGCACCGCCGATGGCTAACCTCTCCTACGCTAAGGCGATGAACCGGGCGCTCGCCGACGAACTGGAGCGCGATCCTTCCGTATGCGTGTTCGGCGAGGACGTGGCCGCCGGGATAGCTCTACTCACGCTCGGGCTGGTCAAGCGCTTCGGGCCAGAGCGGATTATCGACGCCCCTATCTCCGAGCAGGCGTTCACCTCGATGGCGACAGGCGCGGCGCTGTGCGGCATGCGGCCGGTGATCGAATTCCAGATACCGTCGCTGCTGTTCCTGGTGTTCGAGCAGATCGCCAACCAGGCGCACAAGTTCTCGCTGATGACTGGCGGCCAGGTGTCAGTGCCGGTGACGTACGTTGTGCCAAGCTCAGGATCGCGTGAGGGCTGGGCCGGCCAGCACTCCGACCACCCGTACAGCTTGTTCGCTCACGTGGGCGTCAAGACAGTCGTGCCAGCGACGCCGTCTGACGCCTACGGGCTGCTTATCTCCGCGATCAGGGACGACGACCCGACGGTCGTCTTCGCCCCAGCGGTGGCGATGGGCCTGCGCGAGGACGTCACCACCGAGCTCGTGCCGGTGCCGCTAGGGTCGGCTCGGGTGCACAGGCCAGGTACGGACGTGACCGTCGTCGCGCTCGGACATCTGGTGACCGAGGCGCTCGCCGTCGCCGACGACCTGGCTGACGAGATATCGGTCGAGGTATTCGACCCAAGGACGGTGTTCCCATTCGACTGGGCCGCGCTCGCCGAGTCGGTGAACCGCACAGGACGGCTCGTGGTCGCCGACGACTCCAACCGGTTTTGCGGCTTCGGCGCCGAGGTGATCGCCGCCGCGGCCGAACAGATGCGGTTGCTCGCACCGCCGAGACGGGTTAGCAGGCCCGACGGTGCCGTACTGCCGTTCGCGGTTGCGCTCGACCGTGCCGTGCAACCGAACCGGGACCAGCTAACCGCGGCGATCCGAGCGGTGATGAAGTAACCGCCGACCACCCAGCCTCAATCCCCGCCTCAGGTGTCGATTCTGGTGGGGTCGAGCTCGGCGGCGCCGCCGACGATGAAGTCGCGGCGGGGTGCGACCTCGCTGCCCATCAGCAGATCGAAGATCTCGGACGCCGCAGCCGCGTCTGAGATCTTGATCCTGCGCAGAGTGCGCTTGCGCGGGTCCATCGTGGTCTCGGCGAGTTGCGAGGCGTCCATCTCGCCCAGACCTTTGTACCGCTGCGGCTGGTCCTTCCAGCGCTGGCCCTTACGCTCAAGCTCAAGGAGCGTGCGGCTCAACTCGGCGTCCGAATAGGTGTAGATATATTTCTCCGCACCCTTCTTAGGGTTGGTCAGCTCGATCCTGTGCAATGGCGGCACGGCGGCGAATACCCGGCCGGCGTCGACCATGGGACGCATGTAGCGGTGGAACAACGTCAGCAGCAGGCACCTGATGTGAGCGCCGTCGACATCGGCGTCGCTCATCAAGATGACCCGCTGATACCTGGCCGCTTCCAGATCGAACGCGTTGCCTGAGCCAGCACCGAGCACCTGGATGATCGCGGCACACTCGGCGTTCTTCAGCATGTCAGTCAGCGAGGCCTTCTGCACGTTCAAGATCTTGCCTCTGATCGGCAGCAACGCCTGGAACTCGGAGTCTCGTGCCAGCTTCGCGGTACCAAGCGCCGAGTCGCCCTCCACGATGAAAAGCTCGCTCCTGTCGTCGGCCGAGCGGCAGTCGACCAGCTTGGCCGGAAGCGCCGAACTGGCGAGCGCTGACTTGCGCCGCTGATTCTCTCTGTGCTCGCGCGCGGCGATCCTGGCCTTGGCGGCGGCGGCGATCTTTTCGAGCACCGCCTTGGCCTGCGGCTTGCTGCCGCGTACCCGGCCTTCAAGGAAGTTCGTCAGCTCGCTGCTGACGACCTGCCCGACGATCGGCGATGCGGCCGGGGTGCCGAGCACCTCCTTGGTCTGGCCTTCGAATTGTGGTTCAGGCAGCCGCACCGACACCACGGCCGTCAGGCCCTCGAGCACGTCCTCCTTGATCACCGACTCGTCGCCGGCCTTGAGCAGCCTGGCGGCCCTGAGCTGGCCGTTGATCGTCTTCACCAGTGCACGCTCGAATCCGGCGACGTGCGAACCGCCCTTGGGCGTGGCGATCACGTTGACAAACGACCGGGTGGTCGTGTCGAAGCCGCTGTCCCAGCGCAGCGCGATGTCGACGTCGAGGGTGCGTTCCACTTCGGTCGGCGTCAGGTGACCAAGGTCGTCGAGCACCGGCACGGTCTCGGTGAACTGACCTGAGCCGGTCAGCCTCAACACATCGGTGACCGGTGAGCCGGCAGCCAAGTGAGCGCAGAACTCGCTGATACCGCCGCTGAAGCTGAACTCGACGGACTTCGGCCCGCCTTCGGGTCCATCGACCCGTTCGTCGGTGATCGAGATCGACACGTTCGGTACTAGGTACGCGGTCTGTCTGGCGCGCTCGACCAGCGGATCGAAGGAAAGCTCGGCACCTGGAACGAAGATCTGACGATCTGGCCAGAACCTGATCCGCGTGCCGGTCCTTGACTTCGGCACCTTGCCGAGCTTGCGCAGCCCCGACCCGCGGGTGAACTTCGCGTCAGGTCCATCACCGGAGAACTCGCCTGGCACACCACGGCGAAAACTGCCGAACCACTCGTAGCCCTCACGGTCGACCCAGACGTCCAGGCGGCCCGACAGCGCGTTGACGACCGACGCACCGACTCCATGCAGGCCGCCGGAGGCGGTGTAGGAGCTGCCGCCGAACTTGCCGCCCGCGTGCAGCCTGGTCATCACGAGCTCGACACCGTTCAGCCCGGTCTTTGGCTCGATGTCGACGGGGATGCCGCGACCGTTGTCGCGCACCTGCACCGAGTGGTCGGCGTGCAGGATGACCTCGATCCTGGTGCACGTCGCGTTGAGCGCTTCGTCGACTGCGTTGTCGATGATCTCCCACAGGCAGTGCAACATGCCACGGCCATCGGTCGACCCTATGTACATGCCAGGTCGCTTGCGGACCGCGTCGAGACCTTCGAGGACCGTCAGGTGTCGCGCCGAATATCCGTCGACCAGGTTGGCCGACAGCGGGGTGTCGCGCAGAGCGGCGGTCACAGCGCTTCTCCACTTGTCAGGGCTAGCAAGGATCGGTGCTAGCAAGAAAAAATCTCTACCCGCAGGATAGCGAGCCATGCCGACTCCACGTGCCTGCCGCGCCGGTCGCATAGCCGACTAGCTGGGGCAACTTGCTCTTTGGCCGCCTGTCGTATAAAGATCGTCTCAGCGGTCCTTCACGTGTTCGCCCACGGCGTACTGTCGGTCGGCATGGGATGACACAAGACGGGCTACGTGTTGTCATGCGTAGAGATTGCAGGTTGTTTTTAAAACCGCCGGTAAACCCGTCGGCGGGAATCGGCAAGGGAGGCGGACATGACCGGAGCGATGGCCCCTACGAAGCCGCTGAACTCCAACGACCTGTGCGACCGGTGCGGTGCCCCCGCCTACGTGCGGGTCATCCTGCCCGGCTCAGCCGAGCTTTTGTTCTGCGCGCACCACAACCGCCAGCACGCGCCAGCGCTCGCGAAGGTTGCCGTAGAGATCCACGATGAGACTGCGAGACTGACCGCCAAGCCGACGCAAGACGGAGCCTCAGGCCGGTGAGGCGCACCTAACGATCCAAAACCCCAAGCAAGCTTCGACGGCCCCGCTATCGGAAATCCGATAGCGGGGCCGTTCGCTTGCATGACGCCGGCCCGGCGATGCTGCCTGGGCGCGCAGGAGGGCCGGACCGCTGCTGCCTGCCCTGGGCATTCCGGGCAATCATCCCGATACCGGGTTCATGATCTGGGAGGCTTTTCGTGTCTGGGAGAGTCTTCCGCGCATAGCGTGGGCAACTCTCCCAGATCATTAACTTCGTGCTCCGGATGCGGCTGGCTCTCCCCGGAGTTAGCTCAGTCCAGGTAGTCGCGCAGCACCTGGGACCTGGACGGGTGCCTGAGCTTGGACATGGTCTTGGACTCGATCTGCCTGATCCGCTCCCTGGTGACCCCATAGACCTTGCCGATCTCGTCAAGGGTCTTCGGCTGACCGTCGGTCAGGCCGAACCGCATCGACACCACGCCGGCCTCGCGCTCGGACAGCGTGTCGAGCACCGAGTGCAACTGCTCTTGGAGCAGCGTGAAGCTGACCGCCTCACCGGGCTGGATCGCCTCTGAGTCCTCGATCAGGTCACCGAACTCGCTGTCGCCATCCTCACCGAGCGGGGTGTGCAGCGAGATCGGCTCGCGGCCATATTTCTGAACCTCGATGACCTTCTCGGGGGTCATGTCGAGCTCAGCGGCCAGCTCTTCGGGCGTCGGCTCCCTGCCCAGGTCCTGCAGCATCTGCCGCTGCACCCGAGCCAGCTTGTTGATCACCTCGACCATGTGCACGGGAATCCTGATCGTGCGGGCCTGGTCGGCCATCGCGCGGGTGATCGCCTGCCTGATCCACCAGGTCGCGTACGTGGAGAACTTGTAACCCTTGGTGTAGTCGAACTTCTCCACCGCCCTGATCAGGCCCAGATTGCCTTCCTGGATCAGGTCAAGGAAGAGCATGCCCCGGCCTGTATAACGTTTGGCCAGCGACACAACAAGCCGCAGGTTCGCCTCAAGCAGGTGGTTCTTCGCCCGGCGACCGTCCTCGGCGATCCAGTCCAGGTCATCTCGCACGTCAGGCGGCAGCGACCTGCCGCCATCCGCCAGCTTCTCCTCGGCGAACAGACCAGCCTCGATCCGCTTAGCCAGCTCAACCTCCTGCTCGGCGTTGAGCAGCGGGACCTTGCCGATCTGCTTGAGATAGTCCTTAACCGGGTCCGATGTCGCACCCGCCACGGCCACCTGCGCCGCGGGAAGGTCCTCGTCATCATCGCCATAAACGAACGCTTCGTCGTCAGCGTCTTCGGCAACCTTGCTCACCTCGACGCCGACCGCGACGACGCTGACAGCGGTCCGCAGCGCGCCGTTGGCCTCGTCCGGTTCGTCGGTGTCTTCGCCGTCCTCTGACTCGTCATCGCCGCTGGCAGCGGCTGGGCCTATGTCCAGCTCGGAGATCGAATCATCGCCGTCGGCGTCGTCACCGTCGAGACCGGACAGGTCATCAAGATCGACCTCTAGGTCAGCGACCTCGGCAAGGTCGGGCTCGCCATCCAGATCGCCTACATCGGCGAGATCAGGCTCGCCATCCAGTTCGGTCATGCCATCAAGATCGGAGTCAACATCCAGATCGGTCGCTTCCGCCAGGTCCACGTCACCTTCCAGATCAGCAAGTCCGGCGAGACCGCTCTCGCCATCCGGGCCGGATCCCTTGCCATCAGCGCCATTAGCCCCGCCGCGCGCCGCGCCCCGGCCGGCCCGCGTCCCCCTAGCCGACCGACGACCCGCAGGCACGGTACCTGTCGGCGCGGGGATGGCTTGATCTATTACATTATCTGCTCCATCGGAGGAAATCGTCCCGGCAGCGCGTTCCTTCTTCGCCGCTCGCCTGGCCGACCTTCGCGAGCCGGTGGCTGGTCTTTCCTGGCCAGCCTCGTCCTCAGCGGTCGCCGAATCGGCTGACACCAGCGCCATGGCGGTGTTGTTCTTGCGCGCCTCCGGCACGGTGTTGTTCTTGCGCGCCTCCGGCACAGTGTTGTTCTTGCGCGCCGCCGACACGGTGTTCTTCATGCGCGCCTCCGGCACGACTTCCTCTTGCGTGCCAGGGGAGTCGGCTGGCTCTGCCCGGGATTGCTGCGGAACGCGAGCGCCTCGGCTTGCCGCTGCTGACTGCCTCCGCGCCGCGGAGCTTGCAGTGCCTGCCACCGCGGTCACCCCTTCCTTCGCTGGCCGATAAGTCGCCATGCCTCAGTGTTACTCACGTCGGCGCTACTCACACCGCCGTTACTCACCCCGGTGTTACACGCACCGGCGCTACTGACAGCGGCGTTACTGACGCCAGCGTTACTCACACCGGCATACCCATACCGACGTACCCACACCGGATCACTCACACTGGGTTATCGCGCCGACAAGCAACGCGAACCCGGTCGAGCTAGAAGACGACACCGACACACTCCTGCGATCATCTGGTAGCGACTCGACGCTACCGCTAGGTCAGTGGTCCTTTGACCGTCGGCAGAGCCCCCACTCCACCGCACCTGGCGGCCCGCGCCTGTTCCGCTCCCGCTCCCCACCTTAGGCGGAGTTGGGAAGTAGGTCGTACCACTCCAACTCCGGATCCCCCAATAATCAGATTGGCGCCGACACCCACACGGTGCGAAAGCGTACCCACGATTGGCGACGCTTGACCGTGCTCGACCGCCCTCAACCACCTGAGCGCGCCTCCGGCACTGTTCCCGCTGAGCGCGCCTCCGGCACTGTTCCCGCTGAGCGCGCCTCCGGCGCGACACCAGGCATTTGCAGTACGAGCACGGTGACGTCATCGTCTTGCTCGTAGCCGGCGAGCATTCGCTCGACCAGGTAATCGATGAGCTTGTCGGGATCCTCGGCAACTCCGGCGGGGGCCTGGGCGGCGACGGTGACCAGTTCATCGAGTCCGGCATCAAGGCCGCGCTTGCGGTTCTCCACCAGGCCGTCGGAGTACAGCACCGCGGTGTGGCCACGCGGCAGCCTGAACGGGTACTGCTGCCTCGGGCTGGCCCAGCCGAGCGGCGTGCCCGCCTCGGCCTGGTCCAGCCTCGGCGCGATACCCGGGCCGAGCAGCAGCGGCGGCAGGTGACCGGCGTTGCCAGCGACGCCTTCGCCAGTGACCGGGTCGACCACCAGATAGCAGACGGTTGTCACCTGCTCATCGAGTTCGGTCGCCATGAAGAGCCGGTCAAGGCCAGCCAGCACGGCCGCCGGTCGCGGATCGGTGAGGGCGAGCGCCCGCAGCGCGTTCCGCACCCGACCCATGCCGGCCGCTGCTGTCAGGCCCTTGCCCATGACGTCGCCCGCGGCCACAGCGAGCTTGCCGTCAGGCAACCGGAACGCGTCGTACCAGTCGCCGCCGACCTCGATCGACAGAGGCTTGTAGGACGCGCGCAGCGCGATGCCAGGCACATCAGGCAGGTTGTCTGGCAGCAGGCTGCGCTGCAGGGTCTCAGCCGTCGTGTGCTCGCGCTCATAGAGCATGGCCCGCTCAAGCGCCAAGGCGCATTGCCCCGCCAGCGCCTCAAGGAATACCCGCTCCTCGTCGGTAATCTGCCTGCGGCCAGTGAAGGAGAATTGCAGCGCCCCTAGCGGGGTGCTCGAGGTCGTCAGCGGCAGACCCACCCAGGCACGCTCATCGCCTTGCCGCAGGAACAAGTCCTCGGAGGTGTCGGCCTCGAAATGGCGCCGCAAGCTTTCCGGACTGTCGAGAATCAGCGGCCGCCGGAGCGCGACCGCGGACGTCATCACGCTGGGGAAGTCGAGCGGGATCTCGCCAGTCAGGTCGCCTTTCCCGGCAGAAACACCAAAAACGACGTCAGAGCTGATGATACGGAGTCTCAGCCTGTCCTTGTCGACCAGTGCCACCGCCGACCTGTCCGCACCGATCGCCGACCGGCCAACCTCAGTGATGACGCTCACGACTTCCTGCACGGAAAGCGCCTCGGCAAGCAGCGATGTCGCCTGCTGCAACCGTGATGTCCGCAGCGCAGCGGCCGACAACTGCTCGGTCAGGCGCCCGCGCATCTCGTCAGCCTCGCGCTGGCTGGTGACATCGGTGCTCGCACCCATCCACTCCACGATCGCGCCGTCTCGCTCGATCGGTACGGCCCTGACGTCGTAGTGGCGGTACGAGCCGGTCTTGGTGCGGACCCGGTAGCTGCCGTCGAAGACCGTGCCGGTCTTGACGCAGCTCAGCCAGTCCCGCTCGATCCGGTCCTTGTCGTCGACGTGAATGGCCGCCAGCCAGCCCTCGCTGAGGTACTCATCGACCGACTGGCCGGTTATCCACCGCCACTCGGGCGAGTCCTCGCTTACCTGACCAGAGGGGTCGGTCACCCAGACGACCTGATTGCCAGCTTGCACAAGCGACCGATAGCGCTCGTCAGTCCGGCGCACCGCCTCAGCGGCGTCCACGTCGGCGGTCACGTCAACGGCAATCATGGTGACGCCGGTGGTGGCTCCTGCCGAGTCCTGCGCCGGGTACCAGGACAGCGCCAGTTTGCGGCTGGCCGCCAGGTCGGCCCGGCCGTTACCGTTGGCAGCGACGGGATCGGACGCGAGAGCGGGCCGCGGCACGCGAACGCGGTCGGCGCCGACCTGTTCGGCGGCATCGCCACCCGCCGGACCGCCAGCAGACTCGTCGCCTCCGTGCGTCGCCTCGGCCGTAGTGACCCGGTTAAGTACCGGCCTTCCTGTGGCGAGCACGCTGCGCACTGCCGATTCGGTCGTGGCGGCCACCGCGGGTGGCCACACGCGGCCGAGCGCATGACCGATCTGGTCGACGCGCGTGCCTCCGGTCATCTCCGCCAGCGAACTGCTGACGCTGCGCAACCGCAGATCGGGGTCGATGAACGCGAATCCCACTGGTGCCTGGGCGAGCAGCGCCTCGAGCATCGCCGAATCGCACGCTTCAGTGTGGGGACGCGGTCGTCCAGCCTGCGGCACGGATGTCGAAGCGCTCATGGCGGGCACCTCGCATACCAGCAAGCATTCAAGGGACGATCCCCTCCCCTGGCTGTCCAACACAAGAAGGCTAGCGGCATCGTGACCTGAAGACCTGCCGTCCGCAGCGGGAAGTCAGATTGCTTCTTACCTGGCGCAAAAGCATGCGACTGGCAGGAGCGAGGCTGCCCGCTGTGTACCCGGCTTGACCCCGTTTCAGGTAATGCTCGTTCAGGCAGCGCTCGTTCAGACGGTGCGCGGCGCCCGAAGGCCTCCAGAGTAGCGTAATGACATTTTAGCCCGGCCATAGCCGAGTTAGAGGTCGTTACCCAGTATCACCTGCGACTGGCCGCGTCGAACTGGTCACGCAAACCGTCGCCAAGCATATTGAAACCGACGACAACCGCGATGATCGCGAGGCCCGCCGGGTAGATCTCCCACCAGTAGCCCGCATAGATGGACTGAACGCCAGCGGCGATCATGTCGCCCCAGTCCGATGAGGGCGGCTGCACTCCAAGGCCCAGATAGCTGAGCGTGGCCAGCACCAAGATCGCGTCAGCGATCTGGAACGACACGTTCACCGTGATGGTGCTCAGCGCGTTAGGCACGATGTGCCTGACGATGGCACGGGCGCGGCCTCCGCCCATGCCGCGCACAGCCTGTACGAACTCCCGGCCGCGCAGCGTCAGCGCCGCTCCGCGCACCAATCGCGCTGTGCTCAGCCAGGAGGTGGCGGCGATCACCACGATCAATACGCCAACATGTGGCTGGTAGATAGACGTGAGCAAGAGCAGCAGCACGATCACCGGGATCGCGACGCCGGCATCGACCACTCGCATCATGACGGCGTCGACGGCACCGCCCAGGTAGCCTGCCACGGCACCCCACATCGATCCGATGATCACGGCGAGCAGACCGGACGCCACGCCTACCTCAAGCGAGACCTGACCGCCGGTCATCAGCTTGCCAAGCACGTCTACGCCATACGGGTCGGTTCCGAGCATGTGCTGTCCGCCAGGAGGGCGGTTGCTCAGCACCAGGTTCACGTGCACGAGGTCTGGCCGGTAGAGCAGCGGGCCGACAAAGCAGAACACGGCGACAACCGCGATGATCGCCAGGCCAGCGACCGCCATCGGGCTGATCGCGATCGGCCGACTTCGCGATCGGGACAATCCGAGCCAGCGGCGTCCGCCACCGGCGACTATGTCGCCGGTGAGGACCGCGTTCGCGGCAGGCTTCGAGCCGGCCCGCCTGAGGCCTGGCTGCCGACTCCTGCGCCCGCCACGGCGCCCGCGACCCGGCCTCGGCAACGGGGGCCGGCCGCTCGGCGCCTCAGGCCGACGGATCGAGCCGAACCTGGTCGGCGGCGCGGCGTGACGCCCTCTCATCGCCTGGTAAACCTGACTCGCGGGTCAGCGATCACATAGCCGACGTCAGCGAGCAGCGAACCAACCACCGCACCGACCCCGATGACGAGAATGAATCCCAGCAAGACGGGAAAGTCGTGCTTCAGCGCTGCTTGCCAGAGCCGCCAGCCCATCCCCTCGATGTTGTACAGGCTTTCCACGATCAGCGCGCCACCGAAGATCTGAGGGAGGCTCAGGCCGACCAGCGTGATCACCGGGATCAGCGAGTTCCGTAGCACGTGCCTGACCAGCACCCGGCGCTGCCCGGCGCCGGCGCCCTTGGCCGTGCGTACATAATCGCTGGCCAGACTCTCGATCGCGGCCGCTCTCGCATACCTGGCGAACACCGCGCCCGTGAAGATCGCCAGCGTCAGCACCGGCAAGGTCAGGTCGCGCCAGTCCGTGATCACTCCGGCGATGCCCGGCGCCTGCGGCCCCTCCGCACCGAACCAATGCAACCTGACCGCGAAAACCAAGATGAGGATCGAACCGAGAAAAAACGACGGCATGCCGTAGCCAAGGTAGGAAAAGCCGCGCAGCGTCGCGTCGGCAACCGAGCCCCTGATCAACGCCTGCACCAGGCCGACCGGTATCGCCGCGATGATCGCCAGGACGGTCGCGGTCAACGTCAGCGCCAGCGTTCTCGGCAGGCTGGCCGCGAGCAGCGACCCGACGCTCGTGCCCTGCACGTAGGAAAACCCGAGGTTACCGTGCAGCACCTGACCGAGCCAGGCGAGATACTGCACCACCGCCGGGCTGCCAAGCCCATAGTCACGACGCAGTGCGGCAGCGCCAGGCCCAGTCCCCGCCGGGCTGGCACCAAGCAGGGCGTGAGCAGGGCCGCCCGGCAGCAACCAGCGAAATGCGAATACAACCACGGTCACAGCCACGAGCACGACAAGCGCCTGGAACAAGCGCCTGACCAGGTATGCGATCACCGGCCGCGATCACCTGGGCAAACCCGCCAGCGCCCCGGAGCGCGCTGGCTACGAACGTCGCTCACCGCACGTAATACCAGGTTTCCGGGGTAAGCGCCAGCGTCGGGCTCTGGGTGCCGATCTTCAAGTTGTCGATGCTCTCGATCAGGTACGCAGGCGCGGTCGGCTGATATACAACCGGGAGCCGCTGGGTGAGCCAGTCCTGCCATTTGTACATGGCTTGCAGGAAGCTCCTCTTCGGCGCCTGGATCGTCGCCTTGATAAGAGCGTCATTAGTTGTGCTGCTGTAATGACCGATGTTGCCGAGCGAACCTGTCCCGAACAGTTCGTCTCCGGTCGGCAGGTAGTCGGGCACATAGCTCCAGCCCTCGCCCCAGTCAGCAAGCTCCCACTTGCAGGGCCCTGGTGTCCCCTTAGGGCCGCAATCGCCCTGCGCCGTACCGACGATCTGGTCGAACGTGCCGCCATGCAAGGTGATCTTCATTCCGACCAGTGAGGCATTCGACACCAGTTGCAGCACCGCCGTCTGAACCCAGGCGTTGCCTGTGGCGAACATCATCGTGAAGCTCAGCTGCGCCCCTGCCTTCACCCCCTTGCCGCACTCCGTCGGGCCGGTTCCTGGGAACTTGCAGAAGGTGGTGCGGTTTTTGCTGATCTCCCAGCCGTGATGCCGTAGCAGGCTCTCGGCCAGCGACACATTGAACGGGAACGGGTCGCCCTTGCGAGCCTGCGGGCTCAGGTAATCGGTAGCCGGAGAGTCACCGACCGGACCCGTCGAAATCGTGCCGTACCCGTGCAGCGCTCCCTGAATGATCGCCGCCTGATTGACTAGCAGCTGGAAAGCATGCCTGAAGTACACCTGGTTGAAGATGGCGACCTGCGGATTAAGCGGACTGAAGTTGTAGGGCATATAGCTGAGGCCCCAGGTGTACACCGGCTGCAGGTTGTAGTTGGGTACCGGGTTCTGGCCTACCGCCCGGCCGGGAAGAGGCACAGGCGCGTCGACGGTTGGCAGGTAACCGACGTCTATCGTGTTGCTGCCGCCCGCCTGGAGCTGGTTGAACTCCGCCTGCTCAGTGGTGAACGGCAGCTCGACGAACTTCGCGATGTGGTCCCTGGGCACCGGCAGCGAATAGTCGTTGTTAAACGTGAACGTCAGCACGCCTTGCGAGTAGCCGGTCAGCTTCCATGGCCCGTCGACCACCTGCCACAGCGGCGAGGTGGTCCAGGTGCGGGTATCCGCCGCGACATGGTTCAGGTACCCGAAGACGGCCGTGCAGTCGCTGGCCTTGTCCGTGCAGTCGCTCGTGTTATTGGCACCTGGACCGGTACGGTCCCAATATTTCGGCATCGGCGTGACCTGGCTGAGCTGGTTGTCGGTGAACCACTGGGGCGAGTACTTGCCGATGATGGTCATCTGCACGCTGTACGTGCTGACCGCGTGGATGTTTTTCACATCGTCAGGCAGGTTGCCCAGGATATAACCGCCGAAGTCCGTTTTAAGGTCTTTCATCATGTTCATCCAGAACATGATGTTCTTGGCGGTGACCGTCGTGCCGTCCGACCACTTGAGGTTTGGCTTGAGCGTGATCGTCACCACCTGGCCGCGGTACTTCGGCTCGTAGGCGAGGCTGGACCCCTCGTCGAGGTAGGGCTTGCCGTTCTGGCCGAACCAATAGAGCGGCCGGTACAGGAAATACTGCAGGTTGTCGAGATTGACAATCGTGTACTCAATCGGAGGAACGAACGGGAAAATATAGTTCGGCGTGACGTTGGCGGGCAGCGCATACGTCACCGTTCGGCCATTTATGGGCGTATTTCCAACGCTTGACCGATTGTGCGCGCCGCAGCCGGCTGCGGCGACCGCCAGGGTGAGCAGCCCGGCGCAGCCGAGCGCGACCCTATGCCTGACTGGTCCCGCGGACCTGGCTCCAAACGCGATCGGTGTCCTCTGCCGCTGAGCGCGCCACATAGCCGCAACTCCTTCGCAATCTGCTTCTGTCCGCTGCCTGACCGATCGCCCGGCACTCCCCCGGACATGAATTATGTCTTATCTGGCGAAAGATCGCTGGTGCTTCGCCTAGGCCCGCTACAGCCAGGCGCCAGCGCGGCACCTGCGAGGTGGCCGTCGGACAGCATACTGACCTGCCTGCGGCAGTTGCCAGGTTCCGGCCTGATGTGGCCAGTCATGGGGTACGTTCGACCGGGTCGGCGGGCGCTGCGACGGTCAGCGCTGTCGGAGCCGGCAGGTAATCTTCTGTGAGCGCTGCCATTCCGGGGCGGCGCGCCGTGCTTAAGCGTGGCATCACGGGATGTGGATCTGAAAAGCTAGGAATGTGAGCCAGACGAGCCGACACGCCGAATCCTCAGGCGGATCAAGTCGTCCAGGCTCCGTCGGGCGTTCAAGCCGCGCCGGGCCGCCTAATGCCCTGTTTGCCGAGATGCTCCGTGCGGCCAGGGAACTGCTCGCGGTGCGCAGCCCGCTCGATGCCGAGCTTATGGTCAGCGAGATGCTGGGCACCTGGTGGCGTCAGCCGTCGAGGACGACAGGCCGGACCCGGCCGCGCAGGCGAGCCGAAATCGAGGAGCTCGTCGGCGAAGGCCTCGTCGACTACGCCGGTGAGCAGGGCAGCCCGGCCGCGCTCGCGTTGCTCTCCGGCATCGCCTGCCTTGGCACCCCTCGCCAGGCGGTCAAGGCTGAGCGCGCCGCGCTCGCGCTGATGGAACGCGGCGTGGCCAGGCCCGCCTGGGCGGAACACGCCGGAGCGGTCGCTGCCGCCGAGTGCTACATCAAATCCGACGTCTATCGCGATGTGGACGAAGTGATCTGCCTGTTCAGTTACGCGGGCAGCGAGGAGCACGCCCTCGTCGTGGTTGTTGACTACAACGCGGGCGGAATGCTGCGCGACGGCTGGGTCACCTCGCAGGTACGCACCCTGCTCGCCAGATGCGAGGAACAGGCAGGCCCGTCCGAGGGGTCCGCGGAATCGCTCTTCCGCAAGGTCGCCTCGCCCGCCGCGAGGAAACTGCTTGAGTCGGCCCTGCAAGTGACCGAGAATCTGGCCGAGCCGGGAGTGAGCAAATCTTTCCCCTCTTATCATGCCTTTATCAGGGCGCGTATCCGCACCCTGCCGCCGGCCGGATCGAAGGTATCCGCGCCGAGCGAGCCGGCCGTGCTGACCGCCCGTCGGCCCGCTTGGCGGCGCGACCGCAGGGCGATGCTGGTCGCCGAGTTCCTTGCCTCAGATGAGGCCGAGGACCTGTCCGACATCGAGGCGGCAAGCAGGTGCGCCGACCTCATCGTGGACTACGGCTGCGACCAGGACTTCGGTCGGCCGCTGCGGGTCAGCCCGGCGAAGATGGAAACCTTCCTGCTCGACTGGCTGCCGCGCAAGGTCATGCTAGCCAAGTCCGAGCAGCACGCTATGCCGCATGTGCTGCTTTCCTGGGCTCGGTGGGCCGGCGCCAAGTCAGGACTTGGGTCCGACGCGATCGGCAAGACGCTCGACTCAGTGTTCGACAGCATGTCGACGTTCACGAAGGTCTACCGTGACCCGTCATCCTTCGGGTTGCAGCCGGGACTTGTCGCCCGGCTGCTGCCTGACCGAGATCTGGAGGCGCTGCCGCGCCGGGCCTTCGCGTTCGGCGTACTTGAAGGCACGTTCCACGGAACGAACCTCGCCGTGCTCGATCCGGCCAACGACGAAGACAGGCGCATTCTGCTGGCGGCTGACCATGACGACCGGCCAGGGCGAACGCCGAGCACCGAGCACCTGGACGAGCACTTGGCGCTCACCGAGCGGCTCTGGCGCGGCGATCCACCAGAGTTGTGGGAGGCCGCGCAGCGCCTGCTCGATCTAGGCCTGGACCGGCACGACGTGGTCCACGCGCTGATGGACGCGGTCGGCGAGGCTGGCAAGGATGCCAACGCGATCAGGGCGGCGCTTGCCGACCTGCCGCCAGAACCGATCGGCTGACGGTGACTGAGCCGGTCGTTGACCTCAACGCCGACCTCGGCGAGTCGTTCGGCACCTGGAAACTGGGCGATGACCAGGCCCTGATGCAGGTAATCACCAGCGCGAACGTCGCCTGCGGTTTCCACGCCGGTGACCCGCTGACGCTTCGCCAGACCTGTGAGGTGGCCGCTGCGGCTGGCGTCACGATCGGCGCCCAGGTGTCGTACCGCGACCTGGCCGGGTTCGGCCGCAGGGACATGGCTGTGCCGACCGATGAACTGACCGCTGAGCTGCTGTACCAGATAGCAGCCTTGGACGGGATCGCCAGGACGGAAGGGTCGCGGGTCAGCTACGTCAAGCCGCATGGAGCGCTGTACCACCGGGTCAGAAAGGATCCGGCTCAAGCGACGGCGCTCGTCGACGCCATCCGCGCCTATGACCCGACGCTGCCGCTGCTCACTCTGGCCACCGGTGAAGCTGCTGACCTGGCAGCCGCTGCCGGCATCCGAGTCGTCGCCGAGGCATTCGCCGACCGCGGTTACACCGCCGACGGCTCGCTAGTGCCGCGTGGGCAGCCAGGTGCGCTGCGGACTGATCCAGCCGAGGTCGCAAGCCGTGCGGTCACGATGGTGACCAAGGGCGTCGTCACGTCGGATGACGGCATGGCCGTGCCGGTTCAGGCTCGCTCGCTGTGCGTGCACGGAGACACCCCCGGCGCTGTCGCGCTCGCCACCGCGGTCCGCCAGGCGCTCGAGCGAGCAGGGGTGCGGCTCGCGCCG
Source organism: Streptosporangiaceae bacterium (assembly GCA_035553055.1). Lineage (GTDB taxonomy): Bacteria > Actinomycetota > Actinomycetes > Streptosporangiales > Streptosporangiaceae > Chersky-822. The sequence continues at coordinate 23,324 of DATNEK010000222.1, forward strand.
TTCGCGTGAGGCTGTCCGGAGGACTCGCTTGATGGTTCGGGCTGATGATCAAGGCTAGGCCGACCGGGGATTCCGGGCTGCTGCTCGACACCGACGTGCCGCCTGCCTGGCTAGCCGCCGCTATCGAGCGCGCTGGCCTGCCCGGCGTCGTCGACGTCGTTCCTGGTGCCGCGACTGTACTCGTGTTGACCGGACCGGGCACGGCGGACTTCGCTGACCTGGCCGCGAGGATCTCGGCGCTGCCCGTGACCGAGGCCGCTACCAGCATCGCGGAGGTCATCGAGATCCCGGTGCACTACGACGGCGCGGATCTCGCTGATGTCGCTGAGCTCACCGGTCTGTCGGTCACCGAGGTCATCGAGGCGCACTCGGGAGGGCTCTACACCGTGGGCTGGCTCGGGTTCTCTCCCGGATTCGGGTACCTCAGGGGGCTCGACGAACGGCTGATGAAGGTTCCGAGGCTGGCGACGCCGCGCGTGGCCGTGCCTGCCGGGTCCGTGGCTATCGCGGCCGGGCTCGCCGCCGTCTACCCGCGCGTTTCACCTGGCGGCTGGCGACTACTCGGCCACACTTCGGTCCGCATGTGGGACGAAGACCGCGATCCAGCCGCCCTGCTATCCCCTGCCAGGCGTGTCAGGTTCGTGGCCATGGCCCAGCGCCGTACAAGCCGCTCCCCCGTGCCCAGCGCTGCGGACGCGTCGATCGGACCTGCTGGTGCCGAGGCGCCGGACCGGCCGGCTGGTGCCAGGCATTCGCCGACCGGCCGGGTGGAGCCGGTGCGGCGGCGGCGGTCGATGGGCCGTGTCTCGAGGTGATCAAGCCAGGACCGCTGGCCACCGTGCAGGATCTGGGCAGGCACGGTCGAGGCTCCATCGGAGTACCGCCCTCTGGTGCCGCCGATCGGGCGAGCCTGATCGCCGCCAACCGCCTGGTCGGCAACCCCGACGGCTCGGCCGGCCTCGAACTGACGCTCGGCCGCGCGGTCTTTCGCTGTCACGGCGACCTCGTGATCGCTGTGACCGGCGCGCCGGCGACCGTGACCGTAGATCGAGTTGCGGGCACCGAGCCTGCGCCGATTAGCTTCGGCGCATGCATCGAGGCCGCTGCCGGGACTGTCGTCAGCATCGGCGCACCAAGCGCCGGCCTGCGCTGCTACGTCGCGGTGGCCGGCGGCGTCGCCGTGCCAGCCGTTCTCGGCAGCCGGTCAGCTGACCTACTCTCCGATTTGGGCGGCGGCCAGCTCCGGCCCGGCTCGACGCTGCCGATCGGCTCCGACAGCGCTAAAGCAGGCGAGGCTGGCGAGGCTGGCGCGATCTATGGGTCGGGGATCACGACGCGGATAGTCGAGCGCGGCGCCGTCGCTGAGCTCCGCGTGATCGGAGGGCCGAGACTCGACTGGTTCGAGGCTGACGCGCTTGACCGCCTCTGCTCCGGCATCTACACCGTGACCCCAGCCAGCAACAGGACAGGGCTGCGGTTGCACGGCGAGCCGATGCTCAGGTCGAGCGGTGCCGAACTGCCGAGCGAGGGGCTAGTCACCGGCGCCTTGCAGGTGCCACCAGACGGTCTGCCGATCCTGTTGCTCGCCGACCACCCGACCGTCGGCGGCTACCCGGTGATCGCCTGCGTGGCCAGCGCCGACCTCGGCCTCGCGGCCCAGCTCCGCCCAGGCGACCGCCTCCGCTTCTCTAGTCCCGCTAAGGCGGGCCGCCTAGGAGAATGCAGCGTGGGAGCTTAGCTGCCGTTCGCGGTGAGGGTCCGCTCGGTCTGGTGGTCGATGACGGCAGAGTTCCCATCATCACGCACGAGCCGGTCAAACACATCAGGCTCCTGCCCGTCGCGGGGCGCCGGCCTCGATGCCGCAGCATCGCCGGCCCGGCCATGTCGTAAATCCAGCGAACCCAACGACAACGTCGGGCCAGCGAAGCTTGTCTATCGCAATGCCAGGAACTTAAGGAAGTGCCGTCGCGGGCAGGCCGGGCAAGACCGGGAAGAGTCAGCCGCATCCGAGCCCGGAGTTTCATGATCTGGGAGACTTTCCCACGCTATGCGCGGAAAACTCTCCCGCACACGAAAAGCCTCCCAGATCATGAACCCGGTATCGGGATGATTGCCCGAAATGCCCGGGCAGGGCGGGGATCTTGTCGCGTTATCAGCCTTACGCGC
>DATNEK010000223.1:0-10345 GCA_035553055.1 Streptosporangiaceae bacterium
CCTGCTCCGGGCCGACGGCGGCACCGCGACGCTGCTCGGCGGCGACCCGTGGTCCGACGCCGTCGCCCTGCACCGCCGGCTCGCCTACGTCCCGGGCGACGTAACGCTGTGGCCGAACCTCACCGGCGGCGAGGTCATCGACCTGCTCGGCAAGCTACGCGGCGGCATCGATCCGGCACGGCGAGCCAGCCTGCTCGAACGTTTCGAGCTTGACCCGACCTTCAAGGCTCGGGCGTACTCCAAAGGCAACCGGCAGAAGGTGGCGCTCGTCGCCGCGCTGGCCTCCGACGTTGAGTTGCTGCTGCTCGACGAGCCGACCTCCGGGCTCGATCCGTTGATGGAGGCCGCGTTCCGCGCCTGCATCGAGGATGAACGGGCCGGCGGGCGCACCGTGCTGCTTTCCAGCCACATCCTGTCCGAGGTTGAGCAACTCTGCGACCGGGTCACGATCGTCAGGCTCGGCAAGACGGTTGAGACCGGGAGCCTGGCTGACCTGCGGCACCTGACCAGGACGTCGATCGCCGCCGAGCTCGACGGGCCACCGCAAGGGCTTGACCTGCTGCCCGGCGTGCACGCTCTGGACATCGCCGGCAACCGGGTGCGATGCGAGGTCGACACCGACAAGCTGACCGCGTTCCTCCGCCAGCTCACCGCCGCTGGCGTGCGCAGCCTGACCAGTCAGCCGCCGACGCTCGAAGAGTTGTTCTTGCGGCACTACGCGGGTGACGAGGCGACGCCAGAGCAGGTACCGGCATGAACACGCTGGTCGGCACGGGAGCGCTCGTGAAGATGGCGCTGCGCCGCGACCGGATCATGCTCGTGGTGTGGCTGTACGCGCTCACGGCGTTCGTCGCCTCGACCGTGTACGGCTTTCGCGGGCTCTACCCGACGGCGGCCGGCCGAGTTGACTTCGTCAACACCGCGGCGCACAACCCGGCGTTCTTGTCGCTGTATGGCCAGATCTACGGCAACTCGCTCGGTTCGCTGACAGCCTGGCGGGACGCGACGCTCCTGAGCGTAGGCGCCGGGATGCTGAGCATTTTCGTCGTGGTCAGGCACACGAGGGCGGACGAGGAGACCGGCAGGCTCGAATTGATCGGCGCCGCGGTCGTCGGCCGGCAAGCCGCGCTCGCTTGCGCGCTCACCGTCGCGGTGGCGGCGAACCTGGTGATCGCGATGATCGTGGCCGCCGCCGCGATCGCGTTCGGGCTGCCCGCCGCCGGGTCAGTCGCATTCGTCGCCGGGACGGCCGGGAGCGGCCTGGTGTTCGCCGGGATCGCTGCCGTCGCCGCGCAACTCGCCCAGACCGCGCGGTCAGCCAGGGGGCTCGCGATCGGGGTTCTCGTTCTCGCCTTCTTGCTGCGGGCGGTCGGTGATTCGGCAGGCCAGGGCGGGCCACGCTGGCTCAGCTGGCTGTCACCGAGCGGCTGGGCCGAACTTGACCGGGCGTTCGGCGCGATCCGATGGTGGGTGCTGACGCTGCCGGTGGCGGTCGCGCTGATCGCCGGCGCTGGGGGCGCTGTGCTCGCGGCCCGCCGTGACTACGATGCCGGGCTGCTGGCCCAGCGGCGCGGTCCTGGGGTGGGCTCGGCGTCGCTGCGATCGCCGCTCGCGCTCGCGTGGCGGCTGCAGCGCGCGTCGCTGCTCGCCTGGGCGATCGGAGCGCTGGTGTACGGCATCGTGATCGGCTCGTCGGCTAAGGGCATCGGCGGCGCGCTTGGCAGCGGGGAGGTCAGGAAGATCATGGCCAGGCTGGGCGGCCAGGCCGGGTTGACCGACGCCTATCTGGCCGCGCTGCTCAGCTTCACCGGGCTGGTGGCCGCCGGATACGCCGTATCGACCGTGCTGCGCCTGCGGTCGGAAGAGACAGATGGCCACGCCGACCCGGTGCTCGCGACCGGCGCGGGACGGATCTCCTGGGGCATCGCGCACGTCGCGATCGCCGCCGGCGGGACCGCTGCGATCATGGCGCTGGTCGGGCTCGGCACGGGCGTCGGCTTCGCTTACCGGGCCGGTGGCGGCAGCGCCGAGGTCGGCAGGCTGCTGGTCGCCGGCCTGGCCCAGGCGCCCGCGGCGCTGGTGATCGCAGGCATCGCGACGGCGCTCTTCGGGCTGGTGCCACGGGCGAGCGTGGCCGTGAGCTGGAGCGTACTCGGCGTGACAGTCGCGATGCTGCTGCTCAGCGCGACCCTCAAGCTCTCGCACTGGGTGCTCGACGTCTCACCGTTCAGCCACCTGCCCAAACTGCCTGGCGGCACGGCGGACCCGGCACCGTTCATCCTGCTATGCCTTGTCGCCGCGCTGCTCGCCGGCGCCGGGCTTGTCGGCCTGTGGCGGCGGGACATCGCGAGCGGCTAGGCATACTGAAGTCGTGGGCAATGGAGTCGTGGGCAATGGCGAGATGAGCAGATCACGGCGGATGCTTGTGCTCGCTATCTGCTGCATGAGCCTGTTCATCGTCGGGCTCGACGTGACCGTCGTTAACGTGGCGCTGCCCTCGATCCAGCGGGACCTGCACGCCAGCGTCTCTGGTCTGCAGTGGGTCGTTGCCTCCTACTCGCTCGTGCTTGCCAGCCTGCTCATGCTGTCTGGCTCGACCGCCGACCGGGTCGGCCGCCGCCGCACCTTCCAGGTCGGCCTGGCGATGTTCACGCTGGGCTCGCTGCTATGCAGCCTGGCGCCGAGTCTCGGCGCGCTCGTAGCTTTCCGCATGATCCAGGCGATTGGCGGGTCGATGCTCAACCCAGTCGCCATGTCGATCATCACGAACACCTTTACCGAGCGGGCCGAGCGCGCCCAGGCGATCGGGATCTGGGGCGGAGTCGTCGGCCTCAGCATGGCGCTCGGGCCGGTCGCTGGCGGGTTGCTGGTCAGCGCGGTGGGCTGGCGCAGCATCTTCTGGGTCAACATTCCGGTCGGCATCGCCGCGATCGCGCTGACCGCGTTGTTCGTGCCGGAGTCCAAAGCGCCGCGCGCCCGCAGGTTCGACCCGGTCGGCCAGATACTTGTCATGATCGCGCTGGCCACGCTCGTCTACGGCATCATCGAGGGTCCGGGTCGCGGCTGGACATCAGCGCCGATCCTGGCCTGTTTCGGCGCGGCCTTTGTGGCCGGGATCGGGTTCGTCGTCTACGAGAGACGGCGGGATCAGCCGTTGCTCGATACCAGGTTCTTCCGCAGCGCTCCGTTCTCTGGCGCGACGCTCATCGCCGTGGCGGCGTTCGCGGCGCTCGGCGGGTTCCTGTTGCTGAGCACGATCTACTTGCAGGATGTCCGCGGCTTCTCCGCGCTGCATGCCGGGCTCTACATGCTGCCGATGGCCGCGATGACGGCGTTGTGCAGCCCGCTGTCGGGGCGGATCGTCGGCAGCCGCGGCCCCCGGCTTCCCCTGCTCGGCGCCGGGATCGGGCTGATCGTCAGCGCGGTGACGCTGACCAGGCTCACCGCGAGCACGACCACGATCAGCCTGGTCGTCAGCTACCTGCTGTTCGGCATTGGATTCGGCCTGGTGAACGCGCCGATCACGAACACGGCCATGGCTGGCATGCCAACCGCGCAGGCCGGAGTGGCCGCGGCGGTGGCGTCGACCAGCAGGCAGGTCGGTTCCGCGCTCGGGGTGGCCGTGATCGGGTCGGTCGTGGTCTCGACTCTTTCCGGGCCGCTGCGCACCGGATTCGCATCGGCCAGCCACGCGGGCTGGTGGGTAATCGTCGGCTGCGGCGGACTAGTGCTCGGACTCGGCCTGCTGACCACGGGCGGCTGGGCACGGCGGACGGCGGAGCGGGTCGCCGGGAGCTTCACCCCGCCCGACCCACCCTCGCCCGGGCCCGTCCGGGACGCTCAGCAGATCGCCGCCGGACGGGCAGACTGACACAGCGCGCGGGCTACGCCTGCGCTGCCTCTGGCGGCGACATGATGGCGAAGATGGCGCCCTGGTCATCGCACAGGATCGCCATCCGGCCGTATGGGGTGTCCCAGGCCGGCGCCACCACTTGGCCGCCCAGCTTGGTAGCCACCTCGACGGCGTCGTCGGCGTCATCGACGGCGAAGTACGTGCGCCAGTGCGCTGGCGTCTCGGCCGGCGCGACGGTCCCAAGGTCACCGATCCCGCCGAGTGGGTCACCGGTGGTCTTGAACGTGGCGTAGCGGAAGTCGTCGCTGCTCATGTCGTCGTAGTTGTAGTCGAACACCGCCGCGTAGAACGACTTGTTGTCGTCGAAGCTCCGGCTCATGTTCTCGTTCCAGGTCACCGCTCCTGGCTCGTTCGCCAGCTGCATGCCGGTGTGCGCCCTTGCCTGCCAGACCCCGAATACCGCACCGCCGGGATCCGCGGCCACCGTCATTCTGCCCACGTCCATTACGTCGAACGGCTCGGCCATCACGTGGCCGCCGGCCGCGGTGATCTTGCTCGCCGTGGCGTCGACGTCGTCGGACGCGAGGTAGGTCGTCCAGGCCGACGGTGCCTGCTCCGGGCCCATCTTCGGCCCGATGCCGGCGACCTGCTTGCCATCCACGGAGCACATGACATAGCCGCCAGCCTCCGGCGGTCCGACCTGGGTGTCCCAGCCGAATAGCGCCTCGTAGAAGGCCTTTGCCCTGGCCACGTCGTCTGTTCCAAGGTCCACCCAGCAGGGCGTTCCCGCTGGCCAGGCGGTGTCGCGTTGAACCATCAGTCCTCCAGGTAATCGTTGAGAGATAAGCGTGAAATGGTGGCAACCGCGACCATGAACGGCCCCGGTTTGACCACGCGGCCCCGTGAAACTGCGTGTACGCAGAGTATCGATCGCTCGCAGGCCAGTCAGCCAGACCTGGAAAAGGTCCGCCGCCGCCATCTTCGCGCGCGCGGCGTTATCGGTTGGCAGCGTGGCTAGCATGGGAAGCTACCAGGCTCTGATGGAGGCGTGTTTCCCGTGCGCGGCAAGAAACTGATTATTCTCATCACCGGCCTGCTGGTCACGGTAGCCGCGATCGTCGTGTTCACCGCCGACGCGGCCGCGCGCCGCGGAGCCGACCCCGCACCGCGGCACAACGTGACAACCACATCGAAATCGCTCCCCGCCAGCCGACACGCTGGCAACGCCACTGGGCACGCTGGCGACACCACTGGGCACGCCGGCGCTAGCGGACAGGCCGGCCGAGTTGTGGCAAGCATCGGGCTGCGCCAAGGAGCGGTCTCGCCGAACGCCGCCGGCCTTGCTGCCGCCGCCGCGATTTTGCCCAAGCTGACCCCGGCCCAGCTGGCCGGCCAGCGCGTGATCTACAGCTACAGCGGGCTGACCCCGCCTTCGCAACTGCTCACGCTGATCAGGCACGGCGAAGTAGCCGGCGTGATCTTCTTCACCGCCAACATCAGTTCGCATGCACAGATCGCCGCCGTCGACCGGGAGCTTGAGCAGGCGAACGCGGCCAAGACCAACCCTGTGCATCTCCCGCTGCTGCTGATGACCGACCAGGAAGGCGGCGTGGTCAGGCGGCTGTCGGGCGAGCCGGTTCTGTCGGCCAAGCAGATGGGCGCGTCCGCTCATCCATGGGCGACGACGTCGAGGGAAGGCAAGCTCGGCGGCCAGAACCTGCACGGCGTCGGCATGAACGTCAACCTCGCGCCCGTGCTCGACGTATTCAGGCAGCCGGGCAACTTCATCGACCAGTTCGGCCGCTCCTTCAGCGACAACGCTGGCAAGGTCGCCAAGCTCGGCGCGCTCTTCGCTACCGCCGAGCAGGCCCAAGGTGTCGCCGGCACGGTCAAGCACTTCCCCGGTCTGGGGGCGGCCGCCACGCAGCAGAACACCGACATGCGACCGGTTACGTTGCGGCTGCGGCGCTCGACCATACGCAACATCGACGAGTTGCCGTACAAGTCGGCGATCGCCGCCAAAGTCAAGCTCGTGATGGCGTCATGGGCGGTCTACCCGGCGCTCGACGCCAAGTTCCCAGCCGGCCTGTCACAGACGATCGTGCAAGGCGAACTGCGCAAGCGGCTCGGCTTCGCCGGCGTGACGATCACCGACGCGCTCGAGGCCGGCGCGCTCCGGTCCTTCGGGTCAACCGCGCACCGCTCGACACTCGCCGCCAGAGCCGGCATGGACCTGCTGCTCGACGCCGATGGCAGCTACCGCCAGGGCCTGACATCGCTGAACTCACTTGAGTTCGACTACGTGCACCACTGGCTCAACGCCGCCGCGTTCAAGGCCGCCGTCGCGCGCGTGCTCGCGCTCCGAGCCAGCCTGGCCGGCCACTAGCCCGGCAGGCTCACTTCCTCGCACACGATCGTGCCCGTGGTCGCGGTCAGCTCAGCGAGCAGTTCGGTGAGCCTGCGGGTGACTGGGCCAGGGGCGCCGTCGCCGATGACCCGGCCGTCGATCTTGATCACCGGCGCGATGCCGCCCATCGTGCCGGTGACAAAGACCTCGTCGGCTGTGTAGAACTGAGTGAGCGAGTAATCGGCGACCACGCACTCGATCCCGGCCGCGGCGGCGAGTTCGAGCACCGCGCCGCGGGTGATCCCTTCCGGGCACGCGGCTGCCGTCGGCGTCCCGAGCACTCCACCGGTGACGCAGAACGCGTTCGTCGCGTTGGTCTCGGCGACAAACCCGCGGTGGTCGAGCATCAGCGCGTCGTCGGCGCCGGCCACGTTGGCCTCGACCTTGGCCAGGATCGATGGCAGCAGGTTGTTGTGATGGATCTTCGGGTCGAGGCTGTCGGGTGCTGGCCGCCGGACGCTCGAGGTGATCAGCGAGATCCCGGTCGCGTCGTAGACCGGCGCCTTGTACTCGGGTAGCACGATCAGCGTCGGTGCCGCCTGGTTCAGCCGCGGATCCATTCCGCTGGTGATCTTGACGCCCCTGGTCAGGGTCAGCCTGATGTGGACGCCGTCGGTCATGTTGTTGGCCGCGAGCGTGCGGCTGATCTCGGCGATGATCTGCTCGTCCGGCGGCACGTAGTCGAACGCGAGCGCTTGGGCCGACCGGCGCAGCCTGGCGAGGTGCTCGGTCAGCCGGAAGATCCGGCCGCCGGTCAGGCGCAACCCCTCCCACACCGCGTCGCCGCCCTGGACGGCGGAGTCGAAGGGGCTGACCGCCGCCTCGTCGCGATGGGTCAGCCGCCCGCCGACGTTGACGGTCAGGTCACGGTTCCGCTCGTCGAACTGCTGCAGCACGGGAAAGGCTCCTCTTACCTCTAGCGGGGAATTAGCCGGTGCGCTGCCATTTCGTCATAGAAATGCTGGCAGCGGGCGGCTAGCGGTTCAAGTTCGGGCGGAAGCACGGCCGGCTCGGAGCGGTCGCCCTGACCGCGGTGCTCGGAGAAGCCGGTCGATGCCCAGACGCCCGCGTACCAGTACTTCGCCCAGAATCCGTCGGTCGGCCGCTGCCCCGACGGCCAGGAGAGCATGGCCTCGTCGAAAGGGATTCCGAGCGCACCGCAGAGCGCCTCAAGCGCGGGCCTCGGCGTCGCCGCGATGTCGGCGGCGTCGATAACCGGACCACCGAACTGGCGGAAGATCTTGACCTGCTGCTTGAGGCCGAGGTCGGCCAGCGTCGGGGTGTCCCTGACCTTCGCGTACGAGGCGAGCAGCCGGCGTGGATCCCTGATCAGGAACGCGTGCCGCAGGCCCGCGAGCGCGTTGGTGTCGATCTCCGGGAGCAAGTGGTGGGTCATGTGCTTCTGGTAGAACACGGTCTTGCCAGGCGGCAGCTCGCCGAAGGCGAGCTGCCGCACCACGTCGGACCAGCTCACAGGCATCGACTTGATGATCTGGTCTCGACCTGGATGGTCCAGGCCGGTCGCGGCCAGGTAATAGCCGTACAGCGGCTCGTCGACCACGACGGTGTCGGCTCGGTTCTCGAACGAGCGCATCAGGGCGGTGGACAGGGTCCTTGGCCCCGACCACATGGCAATGCGAGCGACGTTCAACCCCGGGCAATCTTTCCGAGCTAAAAGACGACCACGCTCCTGAGGACCTCGCCTCTTCCCATCTTGGCGAAGGCCTCCTCGACGTCCCCGATGCCTATGGTCTCAGAGACGAACTTCTCGAGCGGCAGTCGGCCCTGCAAGTGCAGGTCAGTTAGCATCGGGAAGTCGCGGTCTGGCAGGCAGTCGCCGTACCAGGATGACTTGAGCCGACCGCCGCGACCGAACACGTCGAGCAACGGCAGCTCAAGCCGCATCTCGGGGGTCGGCACTCCGACGAGGACGACCGTCCCGGCCAGGTCCCTGGCATAGAACGCCTGCTTGTACGTCTCGACCCGGCCGACCGCCTCGATCACCACGTCGGCGCCATTGCCCTGCGTCAGGTCCCTGATCGCTTCGACCGGGTCCGTCTTCGTCGAGTTGACGGTGTCGGTCGCCCCGAGCTGGCGAGCCCAGTCCAGCTTGCGATCGTCGATGTCGACGCCGATGATCTTCCTGGCCCCGGCCAGCCTGGCCCCCAGAATGGCGGCGCAGCCGACACCGCCGCAGCCGATCACCGCGACCGAGTCGCCGCGGCCGACCTCGCCGGTGTTCAGCGCCGCGCCGAGCCCGGCCATCACGCCGCAGCCGAGCAGCCCGGCCACCTCGGGCTTGACTTCGGCATTGACCTTGGTGCACTGCCCCGCGGCGACCAGCGTCTTGGCGGCGAACGCGCCGATGCCAAGCGCGGGCGACAATGCGGTGCCGTCGGCGAGAGTCATCTTCTGGCTGGCGTTGTGCGTGGCGAAGCAGTACCAGGGGCGCCCACGCCGGCACGCGCGGCATTGCCCGCAGACCGCGCGCCAGTTGAGTATGACGAAGTCGCCAGGTGCCAGCCCGGTGACGCCATCGCCGACCGCCTCGACGACACCGGCCGCCTCGTGCCCGAGCAGGTAGGGGAAGTCCTCGCCAATGCCACCCTCGCGGTAATGCAGGTCGGTGTGGCACACGCCGCAGGCCTGAACGCCGACCAGCGCCTCGCCCGGCCCAGGGTCAGGAACAACGATCGTGGTGAGCTCGACCGGAGCGCCCTTGCCGCGGGCGATGACGCCCGTCACCTCATGTGCCATCGGGTCCACGCCTCTCAAATTCAGTTGGTGAAAATCCCGCGGCGCCATCCCGCACCAAGAGGCTGGTCTCGCTCTGGGCTGATGAACTAGGCCCGTTCGCTCGCCGCTCTGGCCGATGATACGGACTGGCGGCGGCGTACCAATACCGCGATCGCCACTTCTGGCGGCGCGAGCCTGCGAAGCGCCCGGCGCATTTCTTCGATCGTGACGCCGCGCAGCGCGGCCCGGTATCTGGCTGGCCCGTCGAGCGGGGTGATCAGGCCGGTCGGCCGCACCAGGTACCAGAACGGGATCAGCAGCAAGATCCGATGTATGAATGCCACCGCCGGATGCGGCTGGTGGCCGCGCACCGCGAGCGTCGCGTTAGCGCCGAGTATGACTTCGATGCGGACGCCATAGGGCCGCGCGGCGATCCTGACCCGCTCGATTTGCTGCCACGGAATGTGCCTGACCGTCCGGCGCCTGCGTCCCCGGCGCCTGGTGGAGGCTGGCAGGCCAAGCCTGATGCCTGCCTGATCGACGGAGAACGCACGGAAGGTCAGGCTGCTGACCGCCGACAAGAAGATCACCATCGCGATGATCAGGCCGCAGGCCGCGTCGGCCCTGATCCACAGCGGCCACCTGGTGCTGACCGCCAGCGCCCCGCACGCGGCCACCAGCCATACCGGAGCGGTCCACAGGTATCCACGAGGGAATATCACAGAAGGGCCGGCAACTGGAACGGACAGACCTTCCATGGGCTTGCTCCTCAATTGTCCGCGCTATAGCGATCGTGCATCCCCCGCAACCTCGACCGCAAGCACGTTTTGGTGAACGGTCGCCCGCGGTGACGATGAGCCCAGCCCGCCCGATCGTGTAGCGGCGGCGGGGATGATGCCGCATGATGTAGAAAATCTCGGCACGGGCTCAGGGCACTGGACCGCCTCTGGGCGCGCGGCCGAGGAAGTCGCCATCGAGGCCTTCGTCAGGGGAATCGCGTCGCATGAGCAGAGGTCGGACCGACGGCGGCTACGGGCCGTGGGCCGCGGATTCGAGATATTCGGATTCCAGCTATGACGCCGAAGGCCCTGCCGACGGTCGGCGGGATCAGCGGTGGCCGGACGAGGCCGATGGCCCAGGCGATCGGCCGGGTGCGGACCGAGGGACGGCGCGCGGGGGGCGGGAGCGCCAGCCGGGAATTCGCGGCCAAGGACGCAGCCAAGAACGCGGCCAAGGACGTGGCCAAGGACCGAGCCTTGCGGCTCAGGGTCAGGACGAGGACTACGACTGGATCAAGTACCTAGGCGAGGGGCGCTCAGCTTCGCCCCCTGGTCAGGCGGCCGGTGGAC
>DATNEK010000224.1:0-16568 GCA_035553055.1 Streptosporangiaceae bacterium
GCGGCGTCCGGCCGGGCTGGCGCGATGGATCCGGGAATCTATCGCAGCTGCGGCAGTCCGCCAGGGGCACGCCGCCAGCACCCGGGCACCGCGGGGAAACCCCGGGCATCCCGCAGCGCGGCGACGTGGCCGCGCCAGCCCAGACCCCGCCGCCCCGGCCCGGCACGCCCGGCCAGCAGAGCCGGCCCGCTACCGCCGCGCACACCGCATCAGTGGTCCGCCAACCCCGATACGCCGAGTTTCGCCAACCCTCCTAGGTCTTGTTCCCGAGGATGGATCTGGCGTCCTTCAGCAGCACCATGAGGTGCATGGGGTCCGTGGGCGAAGGGTCGAAGCCGCGTTTCAGGTAGAAATTGCGGGCATCCTCGGAGGCGGCGTGCACGAGCAGGACCCGGACCCCTATGACATCGGCTGCGCCGAGCGTGCGGATGACCGCATCCCGCAAAAGGAACGTGCCAAGGCCTTGGCCCGCCTCCTTCCGGTCGACGCCTAGCCGGCCGAGGAGGATGGCCGGGACGGGCTGGGGCATGGCCTTGGCAGCCCTGGGCGTGGCGTCGGCACGCTGGATGCTGGCTGCGGCCAGCGCGTAATACCCGACGACCTGGGAGTCCCGGAGGGTGACGTAGGTCCGGGCTCCGCCGCCGAAGTGATTCGCTATGGCGTAGCGGCGAAGCCATTGGTCGATTGGGTCGTCACCGCACGAGAACTGCGAGGTGTCGTCGTCCTGGCCGATCGGCCGGGGCCTACTGTAGCCAGGGCCTACTCGTCCCACGGAGGCACCGCGGCGAGCAGCTTCTCAAGACGGGGGTTACGCGCTGCCGGGCGATCAAGCACGGCCTGGAATTCTGCCCACGCGGCGTCGCCGAGCCGGAACAGCCGCCGGTCCGCCAGCACATCCCTGGCATGCCCGACGATGGCCTCTACGCTGAAGTCGGTGAGGTTCTTTCCTTCGGCTTCCGCGGCATGCCGGATAAGGGCGTCCTGTTCTGACGACAGTCGCACATGCAGCCGGGAGTCCTTGGTGGCGGTCATGGATCTAGTGTGCGCCTAACAGGCGCACACGTCAAATGAGGCGGACGGGTGAGTAACCAGCGCTGCGGCCATCGCCGTGAAGGTCTTCGCGCGCCCGGCCGGGCTGAGCACGATCGTGGCCAGCGCGTCGATGACGGCGCCTCGGCTGGCGGCGGTTATGGCTTGGCTGGGCCGTCGGTCATGACGCGGGTTGCGTACTCGATGACGGCGTCGATGATCTCGGTGGCCTGGCGGCGGGTTCTGGCGGCGGCTACCTCGCGGGCGCCTACGCCGATTAGCGACGTCAGAATCGCGGCGTAAAGGCGGTCGAGCGAGGTGTCCGCGAGCCTGAGCAGAGCGTCGTTCTGGCTGATCCACTCGTGCAGCCTGCGCCGCCTGACCAACTCGAAGCCGGGCGGGCCGTCGCCGGAGACGAACAGCATCTCCAGGTCCCTGCGGTGCCAGCTGCCTTCGAGGAATGCCCGGGCGCCTACCCGAAAGAGTGCGGTGGGATCGTTCTCGCCCGCCTTGCGTGCCTGCGCGACAGCCTGGCTGGCCGCCTTCTCGTGCGTGACCTGGTGGTCCTGCCAGAGCGCCAGGAACAGCTCGCTTTTGCCGCCGAAGTGGTGGTAGAGGCTCCCGACGCTTGAGCCTGCCCGCTCCACGACGTCGGCGATGCTGGCATTGGAGAAGCCCTGCTCGGTAAAAACATCACGGGCGGCGTCGAGCAGGGCGCGCTGGGTCTGCTTGGTGCGTCCCCACTGCCACGCCCCGCCGGCCTGCCTGCCGGATGCGGCGTCTGTCGTCACCTGCCGTCTCCCTTGACGTCGCCCCGCCCCTGTGCCAGGTTCGCGGCTAGAAGATAATTCCAGAAGGTAATTCTAGTAATCAGGTCTGGCCTGGCGGGAGTGCTGATGGGACTACTGGACGGACGTGTCGCTATCGTCACCGGAGCTGGCCGGGGTATTGGCAGGTCGGTGGCTACCCTGCTGGCCGCCGAGGGCGCGTCGGTGCTGGTCAATGATCTCGGCTCGGCGGTGGACGGCGCTGGCAGCGATACCGGTCCGGCTGACGCGGTGGTCACCGAGATCACCGAGGATGGGGGCAAGGCGGCGGCGAACGGCGCCGACGTGTCCGACCACGCCGCCGCTCAGGCCATGATCGAATCGGCGATCGAGCAGTTTGGCCGGCTGGACGTGCTGGTCAACGTCGCTGGGATCCTGCGCGACCGGATGGTGTTCAACATGTCCGAGCAGGAGTGGGACGATGTGATCCGGGTGCACATGAGGGGCACATTCAACACCACTAAGTTCGCGGCCGCTCACTGGCGGGCACAGCGCGACCCGGCCGCGCAGAATCGCATCATCAACTTCACCTCCGTCTCCGGCCTGCACGGGTCGCCTGGCCAGCCGAACTACGCGGCGGCGAAGATGGGGATCGTCGGGCTGACCTACTCAAGCGCGAACGCGCTCGCCCAGTACGGCGTCACGGTCAACGCGATCTCGCCGGCCGCGTCGACGCGGATGACCGACTCGGTGCCCGCCGAGCGACGCCGGGCAAGGACGGCCAGCGACGATGAACGGTCACCTGACCGCGTCGCGCCGATTGTCGCCTACCTGGCCAGCGAGCGGTCGGGGTGGATCACCGGGCGGATCGTGCACACAGGCGGTTATGAGGTCGCGCTGTACAACAACCCCGAGCCAATAGCCCGGCTGATCGGCACCGGCCCGTGGGAACTCGACGACCTGGCCGGTCAGGTCGAGCGCTCGTTCGGGCCGCTGCTCGGCCGGAAGGGTTAGGGCGGGAGAGGTGGGAGCGGCCGCTAAGCCAGTGCCAGTACCGACGCCGGAGACTCAGCCGTTCTGGGACGGGTGCGCGCAGGGTGTACTGCGCATCCAGCGCTGCCTGGACTGCGGCAAGCCGTATTTCTACCCGCGTCCGGTTTGCCCGCAGTGCGGATCGACCAACATCGAGTGGTTCACCGCGACCGGTGACGCGACGCTCTATTCCTATGTCATCAACCACCGCCCGGCACCGGGCTTCGAAGACGATGCGCCCTACGCGATCGCCGTCGTCCAGCTCGCCGAAGGCCCTCGGATGATGACCAACCTGGTCGACGTGCCCGCCGAGCCTGAGGCGCTCGTGCTCGACATGCCGCTGCATGTCACGTTCGAGCAGCGCGGTGACATTACCCTCCCGCTGTTCGCCCCTGCGGGGGTGACGGCATGACCGGCGTGATCATCGCGGGTGCCGCCGAGACGAACGAGATCGGCAAGCTGCCTGGCTATTCGACGCTTGGCCTGCACACCGAAGCGGCGCTGAACGCGGTCGCCGACGCCGGTTTGACGCTGGCGGACATCGACGGTATCGCGACGGTCAGCGCGCCAGGGCCGGTGCAGGTCGCCCATTCGCTCGGCATCGTGCCGCGCTGGATGGACGGCACCGGCGTCGGCGGCACCTCGTTCCTGCTGCACGTCAGGCATGCTGCCGCGGCCATAGCGGCCGGGCAGGCGAGCACGGTGCTGATCACGCACGGCGAGTCGGGCCGGTCAAGGGTAGGCGCGGCGCGGTTCGCCCAGGCGCCGTCGTCGCCGCAAGGTCAGTTCGAGATGCCGTACGGCGTTTTCGGCCCGACGACGGCGTTCACGATCCCTGTCCTGCGATACATGAAGGACTTCGGGCTCACCCACACCCAACTTGCCTACGTCGCCGTAGCTCAGCGTCGCTGGGCGGCGAAGAATCCGCGCGCGATGTTCCGCGACCCGATCACGGTCGATGACGTGCTCGCGTCGCGGATGGTTGCCTACCCATTTCACCTGCTGGAATGCTGCCTGGTCACGGACGGCGGTGGCGCGCTTGTCGTGACGTCAGCCGACCGGGCCGGTGACTTCCCCAAGCCGCCGGTGCACGTGCTCGGGGCCGGAGAGTCAGCCGAGACCCCGCTGGTGTCCCAGATGACGGACTTCACCGAGTCCCAGGCCATGAGGCTGGCCGGCCGGGACGCGTTCGCGCAGGCCAGGATCGGCACCGCCGACGTCGGCCACCTGATGATCTACGACGCGTTCGCGCACCTGCCGATCTACGGCCTCGAGGCGCTCGGGTTCGTGGCCAAAGGCGAAGCCGGCGAGTTCATCGCCGACGGCAACACCGAGCCTGGCGGCTCTTTGCCGCTGAACACCAACGGCGGCGGTTTGTCCTACACGCACACCGGGATGTACGGCATGTTCGCGATACTTGAAGGAGTGCGCCAGATCAGGGGTGAGGCGGCCGCGCAGGTCGACGGTCCGCAGATCAGCGTCGTGCTCGGAAACGGCGGCATGTTCGCCACCTCAGGCGTCCTCGTGCTCGGCCGAAGCTCGACCTAAGCCGGCCCACGCGGCCGGCAGCTGCGATGGATCCCCGGATCCACACCCGTTTTTCCAGATGGATCCCCGAATCCATCGTCCTGCCGTCGTGCCGCGGCCACGTCGAGAGACCAAGGCTTGCCGTCGATCTGGCCGATCACCAGCCACCTCGTTTGATCAACCGTCCGGGCCGGCGCCTCGACGTGCATGGGATCCTGCCAGAGTCTGTCGTTAGCTAACTAATTCGTACCGAGATGAGGAGGGCATATGGCGGGCGGCGCGGTTGCGATCGTCGGGGCGCGGGTCGTGCCTATCGTGGGGGATCCCATCGAAGGCGGGACCGTTCTGGTGCGGGACGGCCGGATCGCAGCGGTTGGTGAGTCGGTGGCCGTGCCCGATGGCGTCGAGGTCGTAGATGCCGCTGGCGGGTGGGTACTGCCCGGCTTCAGCGACGCGCACGCGCACGTGGGCGTGCATGAAGAGGCCGAAGGCTGGGCGGGCAGCGACACCAACGAGATGACCGATCCGGTCATGGCGCAGGTACGTGCCATCGACGCGATCAACCCGGCCGACCTCGGCTTCCGCGACGCGATCACTGGCGGGGTGCTCGCTGTCAACGTCAACCCAGGCTCGGGCAACCCGATCGGCGGCCAGACCGTCGCGCTGAAGAGCTGGGGCCGCAGCGTCGACGAGATGGTGCTACGCCAGCCATCGGGACTGAAGTCCGCACTCGGCGAGAACCCCAAGCGGGTCTGGGGCGAGCAGCGCAAGACGCCGGCGACCAGGCTGGGCACCGCCGCCGTCATCCGCGGCGCTTTCGTCGATGCCGGCAACTACCTGGCCAAGATCGCCGCCGAGGAGCGGAAGCCGGAAGACGAGCGCAAGCCTGTCGACCGCGACCTGAAGCTCGAAGCGCTCGGCCGGGTGCTTCGCGGGGAGATTCCCTGGCGGCAGCACAGCCACCGGGCCGACGACATCGCGACCGCCATGCGGATCGCTGACGAGTTCGGGTACCGGCTAGTGCTCGACCACGGCACAGAGGCTCACCTGCTCGCTGACGTCATCGCCGCCAAGGGCATTCCGGTTGTCATCGGGCCGCTGTTCACCAGCAGGTCCAAGGTCGAACTGCGGAACCGCTCGCTGGCTAACCCTGGCCGCCTGGCCAGGGCAGGCATCACGATCGCTATCACCACCGATCACCCGGTCGTGCCGATCCACTTCCTAGTGCATCAGGCCGCGTTCGCGGTCAGAGAGGGTCTGGACGCCCGCACCGCCTACGAGGCGCTCACCATCAACCCGGCCAGGATCGCTGGCATCGACGACCGGCTCGGCTCGATCGAGGTCGGCAAGGACGGCGACCTGGCGATCTGGTCAGGTGACCCGCTCAACGTGCTGAGCCGGGTGCAGCGCGCGTTCATCGAAGGCAACCAGATCTATGCGTACAACGACGGCAGCCCGGAGTTCGCCGCGCGGAATCCGCTGGATCCTGACGCATAGCCAGGTAGCGCACGTGAATTGGAACTACGAGGCGCGTGCCGTCGTCGTGACCGGCGGCACGCGGGGTATCGGCGCCGGGATCGCCTCGGCGTTCGCCGCCGCCGGTGCGCGGGTGCTGGTCTGCGGGCGCAACGAACCGGCGCGGCTGCCACCGGCCGACCTCAGCGGTATTGATTTCTTCAGAGCCGACGTGCGTGACCCCGACCAGGCCGATGCCCTCATCCAGGCCGCCACAGGCCGGTACGGGCGGCTCGACGTGGTGATCAACAACGCGGGCGGTGCGCCGCCTGTCCCTGCTGCCACCGCCTCGCCGCGGCTACACGCGAAGATCATCGAGCTGAACCTCACCGCTCCGCTCCACGTCGCCCAGGCGGCCAACGCCGCCATGCAGCAGGCCGAGGGCGGCTCGATCATCATGATCAGCAGCGTCAGCGGCACCAGGCCGTCGCCAGGTACCGCAGCCTACGGCGCCGCCAAGGCAGGGCTGACCCACCTAGCGGTCAGCCTGGCGATGGAATGGGCGCCGAAGGTCAGGGTTAACACGGTTGTGGCCGGCCTGGTCGCGACGGACAACGCCGCCGTCCATTACGGCGGCACCGAGGCGATGGCCGCAGCGGCGGCCGCCGTGCCGTCAGGCCGGATGGCCACGCCGCAGGACGTGGCCGAGGCCTGCCTGTTCCTGGCCTCGCCGCACGCCAGCCAGATCAGCGGTGCCTCGCTGGTCGTGCACGGCGGCGGTGAGCGCCCGTCCTTCCTGACCGGCGCCGACAGCAGATGAGCGGCTGCCCAGGCTCGAGCCTGGGCAGCCGCCGGGCAACTCAGGCGTTACCGAATCCAGTTACTCATGCCAGGAAGCGCCGCCGTCCTTGGCACGGGCCTGACGGGGAAGGCCAGCGTCGCGAAATGCGGGTGACGGAAGTCGAACAGCGTCATCAGGTTGCCGATGGCCGGCCTGTCCTTGGGCACGTAGACACCTGGGGTCGGGTTCGGGAGGTTGTCCTCGCTGAACTTCGTCAGTGGGCTCAGCTTCCAGTTGGCCTCGATGAACTTCAGGATCGAGACGTGGTCGGTGTAGGTGTGGTCGACGAACCCGGGCTTGGCGAATGGCGAGACCACGAGCAGCGGGACCCTCGGACCGTCACCGAAGAAGCTGACCGGCTGGATGTATCCCGAGTCGTAGTAACCGCCGTTTTCGTCGAACGTGATGAAGATCGCCGTGTTCCTCCACAGCGTCGGGTTGTCCTGCACGGCTGCGATCGCCCGCTCAGCGAAATTCTCGAACGCGGCTAGCGTCGAGTAGCCGGGGTGGCCGTCGTCATCGCCTGGCTTGAGGAAGGAGACCGCGGGCAGCGTGCCGTTCGCCGCGTCTTTGATGAAGTCGCTTGAGTCATGCTGAGTGTCGGCGCGCAGAGCCGGATTCGTCATGATGGACGCTGAGTACTGCATCGGGTCGCAGATCCCGCAGTAATCGAAGGTCGGGTTCCCGTTGTTGTAGCCCTCGCCGAAGTAACCCCAGCTGATGTGGTGCGCCGACAACGAGTTGCCGATCGTCACGTAGTCGCTCTTCTGCGGCGGGATTGTGAACGCCCCGGTGGCGCGCGTCCCGTTGGCGTTGTAGCCGGGGTTGTAATTGTTGAGTATGTAGTAACGCCCTGGCTGGCAGTTCTTGAATGCCTTGTAAGGAAGCGTCGCCAGGAAGGCGTCGATCGCGCTGACGCCTGGCTGCTTGCTGTTCGCGCACTCGGAGTACGAGCCGCCCGCGTAACCGTCCTGGCGGTAGTTGTTGTTGGTGCCGGCCTTCGGGTTCGGGTTCTCGATCTCGTTCGCCGGTGGCTTTGCCGCCCGGCCAGCAGCGTTCTGGAAGGACGCCGCGAAGCCGGTGCCGAGCGCGATGTGGTTAGCGCCGGTACCGCCCTGCACTGCCTGGTGGTAGTTGTCGCTAATCGAGTAGTGCTCGGCCAGGTCGCGCAGGATCGGGGCGTCGCCCTGCGCCATGTTGTAGAAGCCCATGGACACCCCGCCCTGGAAGATGGGTGCGGGCTTGGAGAGGCCGTTGTCGTCTCCAGAGGTGTTCGCCACCCAGGTGTTCAGCCTGTCGTGGAAGGCGGCGGTCTGCTGCCACATCTGGTAAAAGCGGTGCAGCGGGTCGCCGACGTAGGCGCCGAATAGCTCGCACTGCCCGAAGTTGGAGTACTCCAGGTGGCTGTCGAAGTAGGGGACGTACTTCGTGATCTGGAACGGGCCATCGCGCAGATCGGCCGGGAAGCGCTTGTCCGTGGCGTTGCCTGGCTGGCCGTCGCAGGCCGAAGCGACATACGTGGTGTTCTGCTTAGGCAGCGTCTTGTACGGTCCGGTCAGCTTGGGCGTGAGCGTGAAGGTCCCGTGCTCCTTCGCGGTGAGCTGGGTGGCCTTCGCGTAATTCGGACCGGGGGAGCCGTTCTTGCGGATCATCCGCTCGGATAGCAGGTTCTGGATGTGCTGATGGCCGGGTGGCTGATAGGTGGCGAAGACGTTGTCGAAACTGTGGTTCTCGCCGATGATCACGACGACATGCTTGATCGGCGTCGTGGTCGCGCCAGCAGGATGGTGCGTGGGCGCCGCCGCGGCGGCGGTTACCGCCGTTGCGGCCGCCAGGAGGCCAACCGCCGAGGCGATGCTGGTCTGCCTTAGTAGTCTGTTGTGCACGAATGGCTCCCTTCGCTTTTTTGCCGAGCCAAGAGGGAAGCATGACGAACGCACGCGACGGCGAAGCAGACCGACGATGAACACGTCGCGAGCGATCGGTAACGAAGACAAGGCGCTCCCCGGATTCAGGAAAGTCGGGCTATTTGCCGCATTTTGTTCGTCGCATCGAGGGCGGCAACCTTATAGGACTCGGCCAGGGTCGGATAGTTGAACACCGCGTCGACCAGGTAGTCGACCGTGCCACCGCAGCCCATCACGGCCTGGCCGATGTGCACAAGCTCGGTGGCGCCGGTGCCGAACACGTGCACCCCGAGCAGCTTTCGGTCATCGATCGATACCAGCAGCTTGAGCACGCCGTACGAGTCCCCGATAATCTGGCCCCGCGCCAGTTCACGGTACCGGGACACGCCGACCTCGAACGGCACGCTGTCGGCAGTGAGCTGGTCCTCTGTTCGCCCGATGAAGCTGATCTCTGGAATGCTGTAGATCCCGATGGGCGGATGGGTGTCGAGCGGCGGTACCGGCTCCCCGCACGCGTGATGCGCCGCCAGCCTGCCCTGCTCCATCGACGTCGCTGCCAGCGCCGGAAACCCGATGACGTCACCGACCGCGTAAATGTGCGGAATTTCGGTGCGGAAAAATTCGTCCACCTTGATCCGGCCGCGCTCATCGGCGCTGAGCCCGGCGGCATCGAGGTTCAGATTGTCGCTGACGCCTTGCCGGCCGGCCGAGTACAACACCGTGTCAGCCAGAATCTTCTTGCCGCTGCGCAGCGTCGCCACCGCGCCCTCGGGATGCGCCTGCACCGAGGCCACGGTCTCGCCGAACCTGAAAGTCACGGCGAGATCACGCAGGTGGTATTTCAGCGCCTCGACGACCTCTACATCGCAGAACTCAAGCATCCGGTCGCGCTGCTCAACAACGGTGACCTTGGTACCGAGCGCGGCGAACATGGAGGCGTACTCGATGCCGATAACCCCGGCGCCGGCCACCACCATTGACCGCGGCACCGCCCGCAGGTGAACGATCCCATCGGAGTCGATCACCGTCCGCTCGTCGAAGGCCACGCTGGCCGGCCGGGCGGGCCGGGTGCCGGTGGCGATCACGATCGATTCCGCGCTTATCCGCTGCGTCTGCCGCCCGTCGTCGACCTCAACCACGTGAGGGTCGACGAAGTACCCGGTGCCGGTCATGATCGCGACTCGGTTCCTGCTCAGCTGGCTGCGCACCACATCGATCTCGCGGCCGACCACGTGCTGGGTCCGATGGGCCAGATCGGCGATCGTGATTTCATCCTTGACCCGGTAGCTCTGCCCGTACATCTCACGCTGGTCGAGACCGGTCAGATAGAGCACAGCCTCACGCAAGGTCTTCGATGGAATCGTGCCGGTATTGAGGCACACTCCGCCGATCATGTCCTTGCGCTCGAGGATGGCCACCCGCCGTTCGAGCTTGGCGGCGGCAATCGCCGCCTTCTGCCCGCCAGGCCCCGAGCCGATCACAATCACATCGAAGTCATACACACTGCTCAGTGTCGCGCTGACTAGAGGAAGTTGTGAAGGGCGCGATGGGTTGCGAGTCTAGGACAATGCCGACAGGCCGGTCAGGTCGACGCAGTTCATCGTCCGGCGTTTGGTGATCACCATGAGGAGCGCCGTGCAGTCGCGGCAGCGGGCTACCACGCCTGGGCCGCCGAGGTAGACGACGAACTCGGCTACCTCGCGGCTTGACCCGCAGCTCGCGCACGTGCCGACGGCCGTCGTCATCTCGGTGCCGAAGACCTCATGCAGCAATCCGCCTAGAACGTTGCCGTCTAGCACGGGCATTGCCATCCTCACTTTCCGCCGAAGCGCTCGGTCTTGACGCGGCTGGGCGGGTAGCCGAGCATGACCAGCCCCTGCGCGACTGCCTCGACGAAGCTGGTCGGGCCGCAGACGAACGCGATCGGCCGCCGCTCGGCCGGCCAGGCCAGCTGATCGAGCAGGGCCTGGTCGACCCGGCCGACGTGCCCGGTCCAGCCTGGTGGCTGCCGCTTGGTCAGCGTGTAGCTCACCTCGGCGCCAGCGTCGCCGTATCCGTCGAGTTCGGCGCGATAGATCACGTCCGGCAGGGACTTGGCCGAGTACAGCAGCCTCGCCGGCGTCGCCGACCTGGTCTGGCTTCGATGCCTCAGCATCGACCTGAGCGGCACCACGCCCGAGCCGCCCGCCAGTAGCAGCATCGGCTCCGGCTCTCCATCCCAGACGAAGTACCCGCCGACCGGGCCGCGAAGCTCAAGCTCGTCGCCCGGCCTTAGCTCGTCGGTCAGGTACGGCGATACCTCGCCGTCTTCCAGTCGCTGCACGGTGATGACGACCGGTTCGCCCGGTGCCGAGGCGATCGAGTAAGACCGCTCGGCCGAGTAGCCGTCCTCGGCGGTCAGCCGCACGTCCAGGTGCTGTCCGGCCCGGTGCCCGGCCCAGTCAGGTACGTCGAGTTCGATGGTCTTAGCGGTAGCGGTCTCGGTGATCACCTTGCCGACCGTGCCGACCTGCCAGGTCAGTCGCCGGCGTAGCGCTGTTCCTGCCACGGGTCTCCGTACATGTGGTAGCCATAGGTCTCCCAGAAGCCGGGCTCGTCGCTGTCGAGCAGGTCAAGGCCGCGCACCCATTTAGCGCTCTTCCAGAAGTACAAATGCGGCACGAGCAGCCGCACCGGGCCGCCATGCTCGGGCGCCAGCGGCTTGCCGTCGTAGCCGAACGCCAGCCACGCCTGGCCGCCGGTCACGTCCGCGACCGGCAGGTTGGTGGTGTACCCGCCGTCGCAGAAGGCCAGCACGTACTTCGCGTCGGTGCGTACCTGTTCGAGCAGGGTCTCGATCGACACTGCCTGCCAGCGGGTGTCCAGCTTGGACCAGCGGGTGACACAGTGAATGTCAGCGGTCACCTGCTCGACCGGCAGCTTTTGCAGCTCGGTCCAGGTCCACGACTTCTGCTCTTTGCCGCCGCGCCTGACCGAGAACGTCCAGTCCTCTTCTTTCGTGTGCGGCGTCGGACCAGCCGACAGTACGGGGAAGTCCTCGGTCACGTACTGACCTGGCGGTACCCGTCCACCTTCGGCTTCACGGCGCTTGCCGTGGAATCCCCTCGTCACAGGACTCATGTCGTCACGCGTTCCCGACCGGCCCGAAGTCGAAACGCGATGTCTTACGGCGTCGCCGGGTCGGCGATGCTGGGGTGCATGCGGTCATGTCTGGCCGAGCAGCTTGGTGTGGTCCCAGGTGATGATCCTGGATGGCTCGACCGCGTAGCCGAACCGCTTGCGAGCCGCGCGGGTGACGTACTCGGTCGTCGCATCGCCGGCTGCTACCGGCTCGGAGAAGACCGCCGTGATCCTGCGGCCGATTTCGAGCACGGCAGCCGGGTCTTCGATCCGGTGCGCCCGGCCTTGGACGAGCACGCCCTTCAGGTCGAAATACTGCTCGCCGAGCTCGACCAGGCAGCTTATTCTCGGGTCGTGTTCCAGGTTGAGCGCCTTTTGCGAGGTGCGGTAAGTCCAGAACGTGATCTGGCCTTCGATGAGTACGTAGTACATGGTGACCAGGTGCGGGAACCCGTTGGCGCCGTTCGTGGCCAGCTGCACCTTGTGTTGCGATGCCAGCAACTCCTGGGTCTCGGCTGGCGTCATGGCCACCCGGTCGCGCTGTTTCATCTCACCCGCCCTCACCCGCCCTCACCCGCCCTCACCCGCCCCCATCCGCCCCTGAGAACCCGATCGTCTCGGTTGCGAGCGGCAACGTTGCCTCGCAGGCGAACCCGGCCGTCTCGCCTGAGCCGTCGAACGCCGGGCCGAAAGCGGCCGCGATGGATTCTTTGGTCCACATGCCGTCGGGCGAGCCGTGTTCACCGGCGCGGAAGATGGCTCGCAGCCTGGGCGGCTCGAGCACCGCGGCAACGCCGCCGTGCACCACGAACACCTCGCCATTGACACTTGCCCCGGCCGGGCTCGCCAGGTAGCTGACCAGGGGGGCGACGTGTTCTGCAGCGAGCGGGTCTACCTGGCCAGACGGCGCGTCGCCCATCAGGCCGGCCGTCATGTCGGTGCGGGCTCGCGGGCAGATCGCGTTGGCCCGGACGCCGTACTTGGCGCAACTGCGTGCGGTCGTCACGGTGAGCGCCACGATCCCAGCCTTGGCGGCGGCGTAGTTCGGCTGGCCAGACGAGCCGAGCAGGAATGCCTCAGACGAGGTGTTGACGATCCTGGCGTAGACAGGGCCGCCGCTGCGCTTGCTCTGCTCCCGCCAATGCCCTGTCGCCAGCCGGGTGGTAATGAAATGACCACGCAGGTGCACCCGCAGCACAGTGTCCCACTCCTGTTCGGACATCGAGAACACCATCCGGTCGCGGAGCACGCCAGCGTTGTTCACCACGATGTCGAGTCCGCCGAATGTCCCGGCAGCGGCGGCGAGCATTTCCTCGCCGGTTGACCATTCGGAGACGTCACCGGCCACGACTACGGCCCGATCAGGCCCGATCTGGTCAGCTACGGCGTGGACGGCTGGTCCGGGGAGATCGTTCAGCACGAGGTTGGCGCCGCAGGCAGCTAGCTCGAGCGCCTCGGCCCGGCCGAGGCCGTTACCGGCACCGGTGACGATCGCCGTCTTGCCGTCGAGACTGAGAGTTTGGGCAGCCATTTTTCTTAAATCTCCCTAGTAACCCGGTCCGGACAAGATGCCCCCGTCGATGACGAACTCGCTGCCGGTGCAATACGAAGAATCGTCGCTGGCGAGGAATGCGACCAAGCGGGAAACCTCCGCCGACTTGCCGAACCGGCCCAGCGGCAGCGCCTTGATATAGCGCTCCCCTCGCTCGGGGTCGAGGGTCTCGGCCGAGTCGAAGATCATCTTGGTGATGATCCCACCGGGGTGCACAGAGTTCACGCGGATGCCGAACGCGCCGAGTTCCTGCGCCGCCGCCTTGGTCATGCCGCGGATCGCGAACTTGCTGGCCGCGTAGGCGGTGCAATGCGCGGCGCCGGTGAGCCCTTCGATCGAGGAGATGTTCACGATCGAGCCGCCGCCCGCCGCTTTCATCGGTGCGACAGCGGACTTCATGCCGAGCCAGCAGCCGACCGCGTTGACGTCGAGCACCCGCCGGAAATCGGTAAGCGGCATCTCGGTCATCGGCGCCTGCATCAAGATGCCCGCGTTGTTGATCAGGATGTCGAGCTTGCCGAAAGTCTCGACCGTGGTCTGCACCGCCGCCGACCAGTCATCCTCGCGGGACACGTCGTGATGAAGGTAGCGGCAGTTGTCCGCACCGAGTTCGGCCGCGATGGCCGCGCCGAGGTCGTCTAGCACGTCGCCCGATACGACCTTGGCGCCCTCGGCGACGAAGTGCCTGACGTGCGATTTGCCCATGCCCCGCGCGCCGCCGGTGATCAGCGCCACTTTGCCGTCGAGCCGACCCATGCTTTTCTCCTTGTGAACCAAACGCTTGCTTGGTAGATGATAGTGCGCCGTCGTGGAGGAAAGTCGATTGGCGGCCGGAGATTACGCGTAGTATCTTGAGTCGGCGCAAGAGAGACGATGCGAGAATAGGACTTATGTCGGAGATGAGTGCACCCAGCGCGACGCGCGCCGGTACCAAGGCGATCGACCTTGTCGACCTGCACAAGAACTTCAAGGAAGTACGAGCGGTGCGGGGGGTGACGCTGTCGATCGCGCCGGGTGAGATCGTCGCGCTGCTCGGGCCGAACGGCGCGGGCAAGACGACGACTATTGACATGATCCTTGGCCTGTCGCAGCCGTCGTCCGGCTCGGTGTCGGTGTACGGGATCCAGCCGCGTCAGGCGATCGAAAGCGGCCGGGTGTCCGCGGTCTTGCAGACCGGCGGTCTGCTGAAAGACCTCACGGTCGAAGAGACGGCCAGGTACACGGCGAGCCTGTTCACCGCGCCGCGCCCGGTGGAAGAGGTGCTCGACCGGGCCGGGATCAGCGGGATCGCTGACCGGCGAGTCGGCAAGGCCTCTGGAGGCGAGCAGCAGCGGCTGCGGTTCGCGATGGCGTTGCTGCCCGACCCTGAGCTGCTGATTCTTGACGAGCCGACCACGGGCATGGACGTCGAGGGCCGTCGCGGCTTCTGGGCGGCGATCAGGCAGGACGCCGAGCGCGGCAGGACGGTGCTGTTCGCGACGCACTACCTTGAGGAAGCCGACGCGTACGCGGACCGGATCATCTTGCTTCGGCACGGCGTCGTCGTCGCGGACGGCACGAGCGCCGAAGTCAAGGCGCTCGCGGCGGGCCGGACCGTGCGGGCCACGCTGCCCGACGCCAACGAGGCCGAGTTGCGCGGGATTCAAGGGGCCGAGAACGTCGAGATTCGCGGCGACTCGGTGATCATCCACGCCAACGACAGCGACGCGGTCGCGAGATACCTGCTCAACAGTACGCCGGCCAGGGACCTCGAGATCGTCGCACGGGCGCTCGAAGATGCCTTCATCGCGCTGACCAGCGACACCGCTGATCACGCCGTCAGCAGCCAGATAGGAGGCTCACGTTGAGCACCGTCACAACTTCCGATGCCCGGCCGGTCAATAGCCACGCCGGCATCAACCCGACCGTGCTCCGCATCGAGCTCAGGCGCCTGCTGCGCAATCGCCGGACGCTGATCTTCGCCTTGATCCTGCCGGTCGTGCTGTTCTTGTTCGTCGGGACTAACAAGACCTACGCCAACCTCAATGCGGCTGGCGTCGTCGGCCAGGCCACGCCCGCCCACGCCAATGTGTCCGCGTACCTGCTGGTGAGCATGGCCCTGTATGGCGCCGCGCTCGCCACCACCGCGGGCGGTGCGATGGTGTCGATCGAGCGAGCCCAAGGCTGGAGCCGCCAGCTCCGGATCACGCCGCTGTCGCCGACGTCCTACATCCTTATCAAGACGATGGTCGCGATGGTCCTCGGCCTTTGCTCGGTGCTCGCTGTTTTCATCGTCGGCAGGCTGACGAGCGTGCCGCACATGCTGCCCGGTTTCGCCTACCTGTGGTTCGTGGCCGCGGCCTGCGTCTGGGTCGGCGCCTTGGTCTTCGCTGCGCTCGGGCTGTTCATCGGCTACCTGCTGCCGTCCGAGAACGTCATGCAGTTCCTCGGGCTCGTGATGGCCGCGATTTCCTTCGCTGGCGGGCTCTTCTACCCGCTGAACCAGGCCGCCAAGGTGCTGCAGGACATCGCCAAGTGGACTCCGATGTACGGGCTGAACCAGCTTGTGCATGCTCCGTTGCTTGGCGGCAGCATCGACATCATGTGGGTAGTCAACGCGGTGGCGTGGTTCGGGATCTTCGTGGCAGGCGCGGTTTACATGTTCAAGCGGGATACGGCCCGGGTGTGATCGACTTCAGCGCGACCGCGCCGTGACCGGCGCGGCCTGAACCAGGCACTCGAAGGCGGCCAGCTACGAGACTCCGATGGATTCGGGAATTCATCGCGGGAATGGCTTTACCAATGCGATGGATTCGGGTATTCACACCCGATTTCCTGGATGAATTCGCGAATCCATCGGAGCGTGGGCTATCGGCGGGCGCGATGAATTCCCGGATCCATCGCGGGGCGGGGATCAGCGGACGCGATGAATCCCCGGATCCATCGCGGGGGCGGGGCTTGGCTGGGCCTGGAGGTACGGCTGGATTCGATAGAGGCCTTATGCGATCCTTATGCGCATAGTTCGCGCCCTGGGGGCCGGTCGTGAGACTTGTGGAGGATCCGTGTTTAGCCGTCTGCGCACCTTGCTTGTTGTGCTTGCTGGCTGTTTGTCGTGCTTGACATGGGCGCCGTTGACGAGCGCCAGCGCGGCTACCTCGCCGATCCGATCGCCTTCGTTAGCGCGCCCGGCTGCCGGACTGCGCGAGAGCGCGGGACAGCCTGCCCGCTCGGCGCCGCCCGCCTCACTCCGCGCGCGGCGGGCGGCTGCTGCCAAGGAGGCGCTGGCTCACGCCCGGGTACTCGGTAGCTGCTCGGGGCCGATCCAGCCGGACGTCGTCAGCTCCTGTACCACGCCGTCG
>DATNEK010000225.1:0-4316 GCA_035553055.1 Streptosporangiaceae bacterium
GCTTCGGGGTCGACGCGGTGCCCTATGAACAGGCTCTTGAACTACAGCGGGAACTGCATGCCCGCCGGGTTGCCGACCAGATACCCGATTGCTGTCTCCTGCTTGAGCACGAGCCTGTCTACACCGCGGGTCGGCGCACCGCCCCGCTCGACCGGCCGCTTGGCGATCCGGGCGCGCCTGTCATCGAGGTCGACCGGGGCGGCAAGCTCACCTGGCATGGACCGGGCCAGCTGGTCGGCTACCCGATCGTCAAGCTCGACGAACCAATCGACGTAATCGCCTACGTTCGCGCGATCGAGGAGGCGATGATCGGCACCTGCGCCGCCTTCGGCCTGGCCACGAGCCGGGTGGACGGGCGCAGCGGCGCCTGGGTTACCGGCACTGGCACCGGCACTGGCGATCGCGACCGCAAGGTCGCGGCGATCGGCATCAGGGTGGCACGCGGCGTGACCATGCACGGCTTCGCCCTGAACTGCGACAACGACCTGAGCTGGTATGACCACATCGTGCCGTGCGGGATCAGCGACGCCTCGATAACCACGCTGACCGCCGAACTCTCCCGCCACATCGGGGTCGCCGACGTGCTCGAGCTGGCGCAAGGCCAACTATCCGATGTGCTCGGCGCGCGCCGAGTGCACCTGGCCAGCGCCGCGGAACTTCTCGCTGGCCCAGTAACCAATCCCGTCAGGTAGAAACCGCTCGCGGCACGTAGACGGTCACTCCTGAGGCAACCGCCCGCAGCGCACCGGTGATCCTGGCCAGCCCGAAGGGTGGCAGGTGCGCGGCCAGCTCATCAGGCGCGGTGAACCTGTAGCCGTCAAGCTCAGCCTCCTGGAGCACGATGTCGCCGCCGTCATCGACCTGACCGCCGTCGAAGACCAGGTGCATGATCGGTCTTGCCTGCTCGCCGTAAGGCTGCGACCAGTCGATCGCGAGCAGCCGGCCGACGGGGATCTCCAAGCCGATCTCCTCGGCCACCTCCCGATGGCAGCCGACATGCGGCGGCTCACCGAACTCGCAGATGCCGCCGGGGATCGACCAAAGCTCCCGGTAGTTCGGCTTGACGAGCAGCACCCGCCCACCTGGGTCGGTGATCAGCGCCCCCGCCGCGACCACGACGCCAGGTAGGCTGGCGAACCAGGTGTCCGCATCGACCGGCCCAGACGCTGCCGGCGCAGATGCTCCCGTCAGCTCAGCCACGCAGCGCGCTCGCGTGGTCGGCCAGGTACTCGGCGACGCCATCGAAGGGCACGGACGTCTGCTCAGCGTTGACCATGTCGCGCACGGTGACGGTTCCGGCCTCCCGCTCGGAGTTACCGTAAATCAGGCACAGCCGCGCGCCACTGTCCGACGCCCACTTGAGCTGCTTGCCGAGTTTGCCTGACGTCCCCAGGTAGACGCTGGCCCGCAGGCCAGCCGCCCTGGCCATCGACGCGAGCGTGCACGACTGCGCGGTCAGGTCCTCGCTGAGCACCGGCACGGCGACATCGAGCTTGCCCCGGCGCTGCCCGCCGACGTCGTCCGGCAGCAGCATCAGCACCCGTTCGATACCGATCGAACTGCCGGTAGCGGCCACATCGGGTCCGCCGAGCTGCGCGATCAGCCCGTCGTACCGCCCGCCCGATCCGATAGATCCTGGCACCCCTGCGGCCTCGAGCTCCCAGATCGGCCCGGTGTAGTAGCTGAGCCCGCGCACCATGCGAGGCGTGAACGCGATCCGCTCGGCCGGAACGTGGGCGGTGACCGTCGTCAGTAGATGATCGACCTCGTCCAAGCCGGTGATTCCCACCTCGCTTTTTTTCAAAATGGTCCTGATCCGGTCTGTCGCGTCGGGGGCCGTCATCGTGACTACGAGCTCCATCGCGGTCTGCTCGGGCAGTCCTCGCCCGATCAGCTCGTCGATCACGCCGATCGGGGTGAGCTTATCCAGCTTGTCCAGCGAGATCAGCACGCCCTCGCCGAGGTGATCTGGCACGTCGAACACCTCGAGCAGCCCGACTAGCACGTGCCTGCAGTTCAGCAGGATGGTGAAGTCGGTCACGCCAAGGCTCACCATCGCGTCGTGGTGCGCGCACAAAACCTCGGCGTCGGCCCGCAGGGACGTGCTGCCGAGCGTATCGATATCGCACTGCACGAACTCGCGGAACCTGCCCTTGCCCGGCCGGTCGGCCCGCCAGACCGACCCCATCGCGTAGCGTTTATACGGCGTGGGCAGCTGGCTCCCGTAGGCGGCGGCGACCCGTGCCAGCGGCACGGTCATGTCGTAGCGCAGCGCGAGGTCGGCCTCGCCCGAGGCCTCGTGCTCACCTCGGCGCAGGATCTTGAACACCAGCTTGTCGGCTTCTTCGCCGTACTTGCCGAGCAGCACGTCGATGCGCTCGAACGCGGGCGTCTGCAGCGGCTCGAACCCGTAGCTGGCGAACACCGAGCGCAGCACGCCGAACGCCCACTCACGCTTGAGAACGTCGGCCGCGAGGAAGTCGCGCGTGCCCGATGGCGGATCGAACTGAGTTGGCATGACATCCATGATCCCCGACGAGGCTGGTGCTCGTCATCTCGGTTAACGTCAACCACATAGGCTAGGGGCGTGGTACTCGCACCAGGAGAGCGTCGGCTGCTGCGGATCGAGGCTCGCAACAGCCAGGTCCCAATCGAGCGTAAGCCAGAGTGGATCAAGACCAGGCTGCGCACCGGCCCCCAGTACACCCAGCTTCGCGATCTGGTAAAGCGCGAAGGCCTGCACACGGTGTGCCAGGAGGCCGGATGTCCCAACATCTTCGAGTGCTGGGAGGACCGGGAGGCCACGTTCCTGATCGGCGGCGACCAGTGCACCCGCCGGTGCGACTTCTGCCAGATCGCGACCGGGAAGCCCGGCCCGCTCGACACCGACGAGCCGCGCCGGGTCGCCGAGTCGATCGCGTCGATGGGCCTGGCGTACGCGACGGTGACCGGGGTCGCGCGCGACGACCTGCCCGATGGCGGCGCCTGGCTGTACGCGCAGACGTGCGTCCAGATTCACCAGCGGGTACCCGGATGCGGCGTCGAGTTGCTGATACCCGACTTCAACGCGATACCGTCGCTGCTTGCCGAGGTGTTCGCCGCCCGCCCTGAGGTGCTCGCGCACAACATCGAGACGGTGCCGAGGATCTTCCGGCAGATCAGGCCAGGGTTCAGGTACGAGCGCTCGCTTGAGGTGCTTGCCGCGGCCAAGGCGGCCGGGCTGATCGCCAAGTCGAACCTGATACTCGGCATGGGCGAGGAACGCGACGAGATCCGCTCGGCGATGGCCGACCTGAGGTCGGTCGGCTGTGACCTGCTCACGATCACCCAGTACCTGCGCCCGTCGCAGCGGCACCACCCAGTCGAGCGGTGGGTAACTCCGCAAGAATTCGAAGAGCTAGAAAATCTGGCGAACGAACTCGGGTTCTCCGGCGTGATGTCGGGCCCGCTGGTCAGATCGTCGTACCGGGCCGGCCGCCTGTACAAGCAGGCACGAGCAGGGGATCGCACTCCCGGACCGGCACTGGAGAACTTGCAGGTCAGCCGCGTCGCCGACGCGACAGCCTGACCGCGTTTCGCACCAGTACGGTGACGGCCGTATCCTCACAGCCATGGTGAAGATCCCACGGCGCGGCAGTTCCGCGCCGTCGAACGCGACGAAGGCGCCGAGCGGCGCCACGGCCGACCAAGCGACTCCAGGGCGACTCAAGCAGATCGCCATGGTCGCTGGCATGATTCGTAAGGCCGACCCGAAGGCGCTGCCCATCGCGATCGGCAGCGGCGTCGGCGTGATCGTCGTGGTCGTGCTGGTCGGCCTGTTTACCGGCCTGACGGGATTCCTGATACCACTTGGCGTCCTGCTCGGCGCGATGACCACCATGATCTTGTTCGGCCGGTACGCACAGTCGGCGCAGTACTCGGCCATCGCCGGGCAGCCTGGCGCCGCCGCCGCGATCGTGCAGCAGATGCGCGGCAACTGGACGGTCACGCCTGCGATCGCCGGCAACAGGAACATGGACATCGTGCACCGAGTCGTCGGCCGGCCAGGTGTGGTCCTGATCGGCGAAGGTTCGCCGAACGGACTGGCCAGCCTGATCGCGGCCGAGAAGAAGAAGACCGCCAGGATCGCTTACGGGATCCCGATCATCGACATGCAGGTCGGCGAGGCCGACGGTCAGGTTCCGATCAGGCAGTTGCAACGCAAGCTGATGCGACTGCCGCGCGAACTCAGGCCAGCCGCGATCACGGACCTCAACAACCGGCTCAAGGCGCTGCCGTCATCGCTGCAAGCGCCCAGAGGCCCGATGCCGCGCCAG
>DATNEK010000226.1:0-4028 GCA_035553055.1 Streptosporangiaceae bacterium
CGTCGAGCCTAGCGCTTGCCCGATCGCTTACTACGTGACTGCCGCTGAGGCTGATGCCTCACGATCTTAGTCTCCGGTTCGACTGGCGTGGGCGGCTCGGGCTCAGGTCGGTTTCTCGCGAACCTGCGCAGCACGCCGCCGCCTTCACCAGCCGGGTTGTGCCCGTTCGCCGCGCCGTTCGCGGCCGACTTGGCTGAAGCCGACCCCTGGCCGCCGCCTGCTTTGCGCGACCCGGAATCAGACCTGACCGGGTTCGCGCTCGGCGAACCCTTGCCGCTCGCGCTCGGCGAACCCTTGCCGCTCGTGCTCGTCTGTCCATTAGCGCTGGACACCGCGTCCTCGACCGCGTCGGATACCGTCCCGCTCGCGTCAGCGACGCGTCGCGAATCAGCCTCAACGCTGTCCGCGACCGGCTCGCTCGCCTTGCCCGCCGAACTTGCCCTCTTGGCTGACGACCCAGTGCCTCCGGCCGACGGCCTCGGCCGACCTGCACCGCCAGTCAGCCCAAGCGCGGTCGCCGGCTTACCGCCTGGCCTCCCGATCGGGATGTTCCCGCCGACAGCAGCGGCGGCCGCACCGACCGGGTACTTGCGCAACAGCATGTACTGCTGACCGAGCGTCCACAGGTTGGTCATGACCCAGTACATGACAAGTCCGAACGGCCAGTACAAACCCGTCAGCGCGAAGAGCGGCATGATGTAGGCCATCAGCTTCTGCGACTGACCCATGGGACTATCCGAGCTCGTCGGCATCATGCCGCGCTTCATGCTCTGCCGGACGGTCAGGTAAGTGGTGCCCATACTGAGCAGGACCACGATCGCCACGACCACGTGCACGTGCAGCGACGTGGCATGCAGGAACGTGTCCTTGATCTTGACCCCGAAGATCTCGGACTTGCCGACATTGGTGACGAACGGCACCGTCAAGCCGTACTTCAGCGGTACCTTCGGCGGCGCATACTCGGCGATATTACGAAGCACACTAAACAAAGCGAAGAAAAGCGGCATCTGGAGCACAACGGGCAAGCACCCCATCAGCGGATTAACTCCCGCTTCCTGGTACAGCTTCATCGTCTCCTGATTAAGCCGTTCCTTGTCGCCCTTGTACTTCTTGCGAAGCTCGGTGATCTTCGGAGTCAGTGCGGTCATCGCCCGCTGCGTGTGCATCTGCTTGATGAACAGCGGCAGCATGATCATCCGCATCGCCACGACGAGTACCGCGATCGTAAGCACCCAGGTCACGCCGCTGATCGCGCCGAATACCGGGCCGAGCACGTTGTAGATGTGCATGATGACCCAGGCGACTAGGTCGTTGATTGGGTTCAAGATGCTCAATGCGTTAGTTCCCTTGCTCTAGCCTCGGCTTCGCGGTCGGCGGCGCTCGCCTCGTGCGGCGCCTTCGCGCCACCAACCCTCGCCGGCGGCACAGGGTCAAGGCCGCCAGGATGGAACGGATGGCACCGGCTCAGTCGCCGTATCGCTAGCCAGCTGCCCCGGCCGGCACCATGAACACTGATCGCCTCAAGTGCGTAAGCGCTGCAAGACGGGTAGAACCGGCAGCGCGGAGCCATCAGGGGGCTGATGACCTTCCGGTATCCGGTAACCAGCACTATCAGCAGCCGCGCCACCGCCGATGTTCCGCTGGGTACAGGGTTGACTCGGCTTTGGTCGGCCCCATTACGATCAGTCACACCGCACCACCTTGCCGCCGGAGCAGTGCTCGTATTACTACGTCTACCTCAGCAGCCACGTCCGCCTGTTTTGCAGTCGCGGCCTGGGGATTAGCGCGCAACACAAGCAGGCTACCTCTCGGAAGTGAATGCAGGTACCCCGCTACCAGGTGGCGAAGCCTCCGGCGAACCCGATTTCGTACCACCGCCTGCCCGACGCCCCGGTTCACGATGAATCCAACCCTCGGCGGCTCATCGATGTCCGACCGCATGGCAAGATGCCCGACAAGCAGCGGCCTGCCGAACCGGCGACCGCCACGTATCGCGGTCGCGAAGTCCGTACTGCGCCGCATCCGCGCGGCCGCGGGCACCATCGATCGCCACCGTCACCCAGGCGGCGCGACGCGGCTCAGACGCTGACGCGCGCACGGCCCTTACGGCGCCGTGCGGCGAGGATGGCGCGCCCGGCACGGCTGCGCATGCGCAGCCTGAACCCGTGCGTCTTAGCGCGACGGCGATTGTTCGGCTGGAACGTGCGCTTGCTCACAGAAACTCCAGATACACGTCATAGGTCATCGGCGCTAACCATCGGGCGTCACCACCACGGCCTGACCAACCGTTGGGCCAAGGTTAGCGCGCACACTCGCACCGCATTCGCGCAGCGTGCCATCACTGGTGGCGTGCAAAGCCAGACCATCGCACGCTACGCTCACAATCCGGTTCAGTCAAACCGCGCGAACCGCGGCGGCCCGGAGCCGCCTCACCGACGAGGGGGCTAACACAGCGACGAGCGGGCTAACACAGCACGGCGGCACCGTCTTACGCTCCACCAAAGTACTGACACTCACCGTTTCCCTAACGTACTTCCCCCGGCACCCCTAGGCTGTGGAAAGCTCGGTGGGCCGGTGTGGACCGGCACAGCAGCTAGCCGCGCAGCGCGGTGACCGAGCCGGGCCGCGGCATTGCACATGCTGTGGAAAAACCTGTTGAACATACGTTGGGGGCGCGAGGTGATCTTCTAATGAGCGAACCAGACCTCGCCGAAATTTGGGCCAGGTCGCTGAACGACCTCGCTGACATGCAGATCGAGCCCTACCAGCGCGCCTGGCTGCAGCTGACCAGACCGCTCGGCCTGGTGGAGAACACCGCGCTGATCGCGACGCCGAACGAGTTCGCCAAGGATCAGCTCGAGAACCGGCTCAGAGTGCTCATCACCAACGCCCTGTCCCGTGAGCTGGGCAGGAACATTCAGCTCGCGGTCATCATCGATCCCATCGCGACCGCGGCCACGGCGCCAGCCGACGATCCGCAGGCACCGCCCGAGCCGCTTGGCATAAGGATCCCGTTCGGGACATCCACTGACACGCGCCGCGACGACGACATCCGGTCCGACCGCCAGCAAGGTGCCCGGCTGGGCGACGGGCTGTGGGACAACGCAGGCTCAGCGTCCGGCATGAACGGGCAGAAGTCGATGACCCGCCAGCCTGGGCCGGCCAGTTTCGGACTGCCTACTGGCCACTTCCCGCTGCAGCCAGGTCCGGCCGGCCTGCCGCACCTGCCCGTGCAGCATTCAGCTCGCCATCCGTCCGACTTGGCTGGCACTGACCCGCGGCTTCGTTCTGACCAGCACAGAGGCTCTGCCCAGCAGGACTCGCGCCACTCAGCCGATGGCAGGACCGCGGTGCACTCCGGCGGGCAGCTTCCTGGTGTCGCCCGGCCCACCCAGACCCGGCTCAATCCGAAATATACGTTCGAAACATTCGTTATCGGCTCGAGCAACAGGTTCGCGCACGCCGCGGCCGTCGCTGTCGCCGAGGCGCCAGCCAAGGCGTACAACCCGCTGTTTATCTACGGCGATTCAGGACTCGGCAAGACCCACCTGCTGCACGCCATCGGGCACTACGCGCAGAGCCTCTACCAGGGCGTGCGGGTTCGCTACGTCAGCTCAGAAGAGTTCACCAACGACTTCATCAACATGATCAGGGACGGCAAGCAGGACGGCTTCCGCCGCCGCTACCGCGACGTCGACGTGCTGCTCGTGGACGACATCCAGTTCCTTGAGAACAAGGAAGGAACCCAGGAGGAGTTTTTCCACACGTTCAACACCTTGCACAACGCGACCAAGCAGATCGTGATCTCGAGTGACCGGGCACCGAAGCGACTGGTGACGCTGGAAGACCGGCTGCGCAGCCGATTCGAGTGGGGCCTGCTGACCGACATCCAGCCACCCGAACTTGAGACCAGGATCGCGATCTTGCGCAAGAAGGCAGTGCAGGACCGGCTCAACGCACCGCCTGAGGCCCTCGAGTACATCGCCAGCCGGATCTCCACGAACATCAGGGAACTCGAAGGCGCTCTG
>DATNEK010000227.1:0-13076 GCA_035553055.1 Streptosporangiaceae bacterium
CCGGTTGGCGTCGATGCCGCAGGCGGTCAGCACGCGCGGGTTGACCATGCCGCAGCCCGCTATCTCGATCCAGCCCTGCGACTTGCACACCCGGCAAGGCGCGCCACCTGGCCTGGTCGACTCGCCCCGGCACACGTGGCACTCCATCGACACGTCCGCTGACGGCTCGGTGAACGGGAAGTAGTCGGGCCGCAGCCTAGTGCGCAGACCCGGGCCGAACATCGTCTCGACGAAGGCCGCGATCGCACCACGCAGGTCGGCCATCGTCAGGCCCCGGTCCACCGCGAGCCCTTCGATCTGGTGGAACACGGGGCTGTGCGTAGCATCGAGCGCGTCGCTGCGGAAGCACTTGCCCGGGCTCACCACGTAGAGCGGCAGCGGCCTGGTCAGCATCGCCCTGATCTGCACCGGCGAGGTATGGGTGCGCAAGACCTTGCCTGACCGAGGCGCGCCATCAGATCCGGCCACGAAGAACGTGTCCTGCATTTCCCTCGCCGGGTGGTCGGGGGGGAAGTTCAACGCGTCGAAGTTGTACCACTCGGCCTCGATCTCGGGGCCTTCGGCGATCTCGTAGCCCATCCCGATGAACACGTCGGCCAACCGGTCGGCGAGCGTGACGACCGGATGCCTGGCGCCAGCCGGCCGACAGTCCCACGGCAACGTGACGTCGGCGACCTCGTCAACCAGAACCCTGCGGTCCCTGTCCGCCTCAATTTCGGCCTGCCGAGCCGCGTGCGCCGAGTTGAGCAGCCGCTTCGCCTCGCTGATCCGGCGGCCCGCCTCGGCCTTGGCCTCCGGCGGCAGCGCCCCGATCTCGGCGCTGGCCATGATCAGCGGCGCCCTGCCGCCGAGATGAGCGAGCCGGGCGGCCTTCAGCTCATCGAAACTCGCCGCACTCGCGATCGCGGCGAGCGCCTCGTCCGTCATCCGTTTGACCTCGTCGGGCGCCAGCGCGGCCACCCGCACGGGATCGTAAGTCTTATTCGGTGCTGACATCTGAAATCCCATCGCAGAAAGAATTCGCATTGGAACTCAGGCTCTACTGAACCCGGTCTTGACCCAGGCAAGCCCGCCGGTCAGCGCCCTGCCTGATCAGCCGTGATCTGGGACGCCGGCGGGCATGGTAAATCGAAACTCCGCGCCGCCGCCTGGCGCCTGCGCCACACCGATGGTGCCGCCGTGAGCCTCGACAAGACCCTTGACGATGAACAGGCCGAGCCCGGCACCGCCACGCCGCTTCGCGCGCCAGAACTGGCGAAATACCCGGGGCGCGAACTCAGGCGCGATCCCAGGACCCTCATCGCGGACAGATACCGCGATGCCAGGTCCGTCGCAGACCAGCGCCGACTCAATCACGGTAGTAACGGTACCAGCACCGTGCCTGACGGCGTTCTCAATAAGGTTGGCTAGGATCTGGTCGACTTTGTCGGCGTCCAGCCAGGTCTCTGGCAGCCCTTCGGCCACGTCGATCTTGAACTTAGCCGCCGTCTCGCCCGCGGCCACCCGGCCAGCGATTAGCTTGGAAACCCGGCCAGCCATGTCGACAAGCTCTTTGTGCACCACGATCCGGCCCGCTTCGATCCTGGACACGTCGAGCAGCTCGGTGATCAGCCGGGTGACCCGGTCGGCGTCAGCGTTGACAGTCTCGAGCATGATGCGCTTCTGGTCGTCGGTGAACCGCGACCACTTCTCCAGCAGAGTGGCGGTGAAGCCCTTGACGCTGGTCAACGGCGACCTTAGCTCGTGCGCGACCGTGGAAACCAGGTCAGCCCGGCTGCGTTCGAGCCTGGCCCGCGCCCGTGCGCTGCGCAGGGTGATTGTCAGCCGCTGCACCGCCCCGCGCTCGCCTGGTTCGCCCGTCCTTGACCTGCGCACATACCCGATCGTGACCAGCAACTCAGTGCCGTCCGACAGGAACAGCGAGCGCTCGGGATGCCTGGTCCTAATCGACAGCCCGTCGTACGGCCGTGACGCGTGCCACCAGCACCGGCCTTCGCTATCGGCAAGCGGCAACGCCGCCAAAAGTGGTTCGCCTAGCGCCTGCGCGGCCCTGATCCCGGTCAGCCGTTCGGCGGCTCGATTAAAAATGACGACGATGCCATTGTGGTCGGCGACGATCAGGCCGTCTGGCAGCTCGTCGGCGCTCAGCAGATCGGCTGTGGCCGACTCCTCGGAAGCTGCCGCGCCAGTGCTGGCCGATGCGGTACCGGCCGATACGGTCGCGGGTGCCACGCTCACTTGCTGGTCCACCGACCCTGCCTGCCAGCTGTACCAGGCCCGCCCGCCGTATTCGGCCCGCCCACCGTATTCGGCCCGCCCACCACGCCCTGCCTCGCACGAACCGTTGCCCCGGCATGCCAGGTACTGATCGCCTCGGGTCCGGGGGGTAACCCGTGACGACTAGGCCCGTCATAGCCACCTTGGGTGACCCATCCCAAGCCGTTCATGACGCAACGTAGCCAAAGCCTAGCGTGTTAGATGACCTGTGCGGCACCCCCTGTGCATGAGCACGTGCGGATGCATACAGGCAAACGGCTGCGGCTGCCGCGAGATTGAGGCTCTCGGCCCGGCCGTAAATCGGGACCGCGACCGCCTCGTCGGCAAGCTCAAGCAGATCCGGCGGCAGGCCCCACGCCTCATTGCCGAACATCCACGCGGTCCGCCGACCAAGCCTGGCATCGCTCAGCTGATCGAGGCTCAGGTTGGCGCTGCCGTCGGCCGCGAGCACAGCGAGTCCGGCCTCGCGAAGCGCCGCGATCGCCTCGGCCAGCGGGACTCCGGTGACAACCGGCAGATGGAACAGCGATCCCGCCGACGATCGGACGCACTTGCTGTTGTAAGGGTCGAC
The DNA here is from genome assembly GCA_035553055.1 of Streptosporangiaceae bacterium. Taxonomy (GTDB): domain Bacteria; phylum Actinomycetota; class Actinomycetes; order Streptosporangiales; family Streptosporangiaceae; genus Chersky-822. Next base: position 2,849 of record DATNEK010000227.1, read on the forward strand.
GGACGCGTCAGCGAAGATCACGCCGTCCGCGCCAGCGGCATCGGCCGTGCGCAGCACGGTGCCAGCGTTGCCCGGGTCGCGAGCGTTGGCGAGCAGTACGACCAGCCGAGGTGCCGCCGTCACCAGATCGGACACCGGCACGTCGATGAAAGGGCAGACGGCAAGCAGCCCTTGCGGAGTAACGGTCTGCGCGAGCTCAGCCATGAGCTCGCCGCTGATCTCGTGCACGGGCACCTTCGCGGCGGCCACCGCGTCGACAATCTCGTCGTGCCTGGCCCGCGCGGCGGCAGTGACGAACAACTCGGTAATCAGGTTGCCGCTGCGGCCAGGCTGACCGGCCTGTGCTGGCCGGTCAGCGAGCGCCTCAGCGACCGCCTGCGGTCCCTCGGCCAGGAAGAGCCTCGTCCGCTCCCGTTGCGAGCGCTTGGCGAGCTGCCGTGCCCTCTTGACGGCTGCCACTAGCCCGGGGGGGCGACCCCCCGCTCCGCCTTCCCTGGGGACGACCCCCGGCTTCCGCGTGTCGGGACGCTTCAATGCGCGCCCCGACCTCGACGTGTTGACAAGGTGCTAGGCAGCAGCGGATCTCGGTGCGTCTACGTCGGCGGGAAGGGCCTTGCGCGCCACCTCGACCAGCGCGGCGAATGCCGCCGCGTCGCTGACCGCCAGCTCAGCCAGCATCTTGCGGTCGACGTCAACGCCCGCGATCTTCAGGCCCTGTATGAACCGGTTGTAGGTGATGCCCTCGGCCCTAGCCGCCGCGTTGATCCGCTGAATCCACAGCCTGCGGAACGCGCCCTTGCGATCTTTGCGGTCCCGGTAGGCGTAGGTCATGGAGTGCAGCTGCTGCTCCTTGGCCTTCCTGTACAGCCTTGACCGCTGGCCGCGGTAACCGCTCGCCCGCTCGAGTACTACCCTGCGCTTCTTGTGGGCATTGACCGCCCGCTTCACGCGCGCCATCTGTTCGACTCCTCACGTCGGACCGGGTTACTTGCCCAGCAGCTTCTTGACGATCTTCAAATCGGCGGGCGAGACGGTGATCTCGTTAGCCAGGCGGCGGGTCCGCGTGCTCGACTTGTGCTCAAAGTAGTGCTGCCGGTTCGCCCGGCGGCGCATGATCTTGCCGGTGCCTGTGACCCTCAACCGCTTCTTGGCACCGCTGTGCGTCTTCATCTTCGGCATCTTCGCCGCATCCTTAATTCCATGCGTACCCTAGGCACGCGTCCTCTGGCCCGCCGAGTCAGCCGACGCGGTGGGTAGGTCCTTGCACTACTCCTGGCCGGTGTGCCCGTCAGCCTCCGCCATCCGCCGCCGCGCCGCCAGCCTCGCCAGCCCTGGCGCGTGGCGGAGGTACGGTGTTTCCTTCGCCTGGCTTAGCGGTCGCAGGTCGAGGCGCGGACGGCTTCGGCGCCGCTGGGCGCGGCGAACCCGTTGGCACTGGCCCTGGCTTCGGCGCCGTCGGCCTGGGCGCCGACGGGCGCGGTGCTCCTGACCCAGTAGGTCCAGGGCGGGGCGCGGCCGGCTTGGGCGCGCTGCCGGCCGGACCTGGCTTCGGTGCGGTGGGTCGTGGCGCGGGTGGCCGCGGCCCACTTCCCGGCACCGGGCCTGGCCTAGGTGCCGCAGGCCTGGCCTGCGCGCTCGCTGTCGCCGCAGAGCTGCCCGATCCGGCCGACAGGCCCGCCTGCGCAAGGCCCGCCGAGCCAGCTGACCTAGCCGAGGCAGCCGGTCTCGCCTCCGCAGAGCCCGCGTTCGGCGGCGCTGAGCCCCCCGGGGCTGAACTCGTCGACGCTCTGCTTGCCGACCCCGTGTTAGCCGATGCCGTGCTGGCCGATGCCGTGTTAGCCGATGACGTGCTGGCCGATGCTGTGCTGGCCGATGCCGTGCTGGCCGATGCTGGCGGACGACTGGCCGAGGCCTGCGCGGACGCCGGCCTTGCTGTCACGGCGGGCCCTGGCACCGACCGACTGGCCGTCGCCGCCTGGCCTGATTCACCGTGGGCAGCCTGAGCAGAGGGCGCGGACGCCCGAGCGCTCGCCCGGTCTGGTCCACGCACCGCCTTGGTCTCCGCCTTCTTGCGGTGCGGGCCGATCACCATGATCATGTTCCGACCGTCTTGCTTCGGCTGCGACTCGACGAAGCCAAGTTCCTCGACGTCGCCAGCGAGGCGCTGGAGCAGCTTGTAGCCGAGTTCTGGCCTCGACTGCTCGCGCCCCCGGAACATGATCGTCACCTTGACCTTGTCGCCCTGCCGTAGGAACCGCTCGACGTGGCCCTTCTTGGTGCCGTAGTCATGCGGATCGATCTTCGGACGGATCTTGATTTCCTTGATGACCGTCTGTGCCTGGTTCTTGCGCGATTCCCGCGCTTTGAGCGCGGACTCGTACTTGAACTTCCCGTAGTCCATCAGCTTGCAGACTGGCGGCCGCGCCGTCGGCGCGACTTCGACTAGATCCAGATCTGCTTCCTGAGCCAGTCGGAGCGCGTCAGTGATAGACACGATCCCCACCTGCTCACCTGACGGCCCTACCAGCCGTACCTCAGGCACCCGGATACGCTCGTTGATTCGAGGTTCAGTGCTGATGTGACCTCCTGCGTCACTGTCATCCTGACCGGGTCTGTCCCGGTCAGGTACTGCGTACCAACCCTTGCGGAACGCAAAAGCCCCGCACGGGATGCATGCGGGGCAACCACACGACGCTCCTGGGCTGGCTCGTTGTTCGCGAGCACGCCCAGCGCATCCGGCCCTGACCAGCCGACCCGTAAGTCCGCTAGCCCGCCAGGCAACTGGCTGCGAACCGACGGACAATCGTCGACTCGCCAGCCGGTCAACCGGTCAGCCGATAACTGACCGACCGACGTGGCTGCCTGGACTGCTACCCGCCAGCAGCACCGCGCACTATGCACCGACGCACTAGGCGCGACCACGCTGACTAGGTGGGAGGTGGCCGAGGTGGTCCTCCGCTTCTGGCTCGGCGGCAAACACCGGGCCGTTAAGTTCTAGGTCCAAGGCTACCGCATACCGACGACGTAGTCATATCTCGGCTCGGTGACGTATCAGCAGGTCAGCCCCGGCCGTCCTGGGCAGCCAAAGCGGCTAGTCCGGCACTGCGCATCGCCGCCAGCGGCGCCGGCCTGTCGGTCATCAGTTCCACCTGCCGACCTGCCTGGTGCAGCAGCAGGTCAAAGCCGCTGACCAGCACGGCGCCGACCTGCTTAGCCGCTACAGCCAGGGCGGTCGGCCATGGGTCATAGACGACGTCGAACACCGCATCGGGAAACGACGTCAGTGCGGGAAAAATTTCCGCGAAAATGTCCGCGGCGCCAGCCGGCACGGTTGAGATGACGAGCCGAGCGTCGTCAAGCGCCTGCGGCCCATACGGCACGAGCGTGACCTCCATGCCAAGTCGGCCAGCCGCGCTGAGCAGGTGCTCGGCCCGATCCTGCTCACGCAGGGCTACGCTGACCGACCTCTCGCCAAGTTCGCGCGTCGCGGCAAGCGCGGAGCACGCTGTGGCGCCGGCTCCGATGATCAGCGCGGGCCCGGCCGCCTGCCGCAGTTGCCCGATGCCGTGCTCGGCGAGCGCATTCACGATGCCGGCCACGTCGGTGTTGTAGCCGAGTCGCTGCGCGGCGGCGAACACCACCGTGTTGGCACAGCCGACCTCGGCAGCCAGCGGCTCAACTCGGTCAAGCAGCGGCAGCGCGGCCCGCTTGAGCGGCATGGTGAGCGACAGCCCGGCCCAGTCAGGACCGCAGCGATCGAGCAGTGCGGGCAACCCGGCCTCGTCGCACTCGATCGCCTCGTACCGCCACCAGGTCAGGCCGAGCGCGGCATAGGCAGCGTTGTGCAGGGCAGGCGAGAGCGAATGGCTGATCGGCGAGCCGAGCACCGCCGCCCTGACAGACCGGCGGTCGGCGCCGTTCAGCCCTGGAATTCCTGCTGCCACTGCTGGAACTGGGCGTGACTGGCGGTGAAGTGCGTGATGTACGGCTTGTGCCGCAGGTCGGTGATGAAGTACAGCCAGTTTCCGTGCGCCGCGTGCACCGCCGCCTCCATCGCCGCGATGCCCGGGTTGCCGATCGGGCCAGGCGGCAGGCCGGTATGCAAGTAGGTGTTGTACGGCGACTTGAAGTTGTGCTGCGCCGGGGTCTTCAGATATGTGCCGTACGTGTGCATCGCGTAGAACACCGTGCTGTCGAATTCAAGTGGCATCTTGGCGATCAGCCGGTTCCATACGACGCGGGAAATCCTGCCGAAGTCATTGACGCTGCCTGCTTCGGCCTGGATCAGGCTAGCCACGATCAGCGCGTGCCACGGGGTGGTGAACACCTTCTTGGACGCTCCCACCAGGTTGATGGCAGCGACCTTCTGCTTGAACTCGGTCACCATCATCTGCAGGATCTGCAGCGCGGTCATCTTCGGCAGCAGCGTGTAGGTGTCGGGGAAGAGGAACCCTTCCGCTGAACTGCCGCGCGCCCAGCTTGGCAAGCCTAGCGACGCCGGCGGGTGGTCGATGATCTGGTTGAACTGGGCCACCGGGATGCCGGTTTGCTTGGCGAGCGCCTGCGCGATCGCGCTGGCCCGCGTTCCCTCGATGATCGTGACCTGGTCCTTGAGCCTGTGCCCGGAACTCAGCAGGTACTGCACGGCGAGCGCCGAGCTCATGTGATGGTGCAGCAGGTAGACGCCTGGCTGGAGGTGAGAGGCGTTCGCGGCGGCGGCGGCCGCGCTGCCGAACGGCCGCGCCTCCTCGATGACTCCGGCCTTCACGAGAGCGGGGCCAAGCGAGCTAAGCACCGCGCCTTCCGGCACGAGGAATCTGACCTGACCGGTGCCTGCGCCCTGGTAGTCGCCATAGCGGGCGGTGCGCCAGGCCGCGAAGCGCTCGTAGCCGAAGTTGGCGACGGCACCAAGCACCAGCGCCCCAGCGAGTATCGCCGCCGTGACCGCGAATTTCCCGCGCAGCCGCTTTGGCCGCCTGGCCCGGGCGACCCGGCGGGCGGAAAGACGGCCACCGGTGCCGTCGCTGCCACTGCCGAACCGTCTGGAGAGCAGGCCGCTGTCGGCATCGTCGCTCCAGTCAGCGTCCTGCTCGGCTGGCTCATCGCCACTCCAGCCTTCATCGTCGTCGGCCGCCTCATGCCACTGGTCGTAGCCGCCCGCAGGGCCGGGATCCTGGCTGCTCGCGGCCGAGCCGCCCGGGTCGGGTCGACGCGGGCCGGCCGCTGGCTGCGCGAACGGGTCCGGCTGACCGAACGGGTCCGGCCGGCCGTCGCTCAGGTACCTGTCGGGTGGAGCGAATGAGCCGGTGTCGTGACGACCGAACGGCCCGGTGTCCTGGCGCCCGTATGAGCCGCCGGGCGAGTAGCCGTTGTCCGAGCCGTGGCCGTCAGGCGGCTGGTAACCGCCATATGACCGGTGCGGGCCTGCCGTGCCTGCCGGGCCGTAACCCTCCTGTGTGTAGAGGTCGCGGCCGTAGGAATCGGTGCTCAGGCCGTCCGGCCGGTATCCTTCGTCACCGAACCCATCTGGCGCTGGCAGCGACCGCCTGGCTGGCTGCCCGTAATACGCAGTCTGGCCGTACCCTTCCTGGCCGTACCCGTCGTGGCCGTAGGAGCCGCCAGCGTACCGGTCTGGCCCGAGGTCGCGACCATATCCGTCGCGGCCGTATCCCGGTTCGCCGTAGGGACCGAACCCAGCCTGACCGTAACCGTCCTGGCCGTAACCGCCCTGATCGTAGCCGTCGCGGCCGTACTCGTCGGCGGCGTAGCGACCGCCTGACTGCCGACCGCGGCCGTAGGAGTCTTGGCCGTACTGGTCCTGGCCGTAGGCGTCACCGTAGGACGGCGCTGCCGGGTGCCCGCCGGAATGCCGTCCTGCGGGCTGACCGTACTGATCGATCCGACCCCGCGCGGGCGGGTCACCCTGGCTCGGCGACCGACCAGAGGGCTCTGACCACTCGTATCCAGAATCGTCAAAGAAGCCAGGACCGCCGGAACCCTGCTCATGATCGGCGCCGAACTCGTCGCCGTACCTGCCGCCCTGGCCGAAACCGCCGTGATCAGCCGGCGGCCAGCCCGCACCGCCGCTGCTCATCGGCCGCCGCCTGACCCGGCTGACGTCGCGCCGACAAGCTCACCCGCGGGACCGCCCGTGCGCCGTTCGGCGTCCAGAGCGTTCTGCAGCAAGAACGCCGCAGCGGCCCGGTCCACGGTGCCACGCCGCTGCCTGGAGTCCATGCCTCCTTCGCGCAGCGCCGAGTGCGCGAGCGTAGTGGTGAATCGCTCGTCAACCAGTCGCACAGCGACCGGTGCGATCAGCGCGGCCAGCTCGGTCGCGAACGCGCGCGCCTGATCGGCCGCCTTGCCGGCCTGACCGGACAAGCTGGTCGGCAAGCCGACCACGACCTCGATGACCTCGCGCTCGGCGCACAGTCGCGCGATCTGGTCAAGGTCACCGTTGCCACGCTTGACCGTCGTGAGCGGGGTTGCCAAAACGCCGGCCGGGTCGCAGCTCGCGATCCCGATCCGCACTGACCCGACGTCGATGGCGAGCCTCTTACCTGATCTCAAGACACCACTCCCCGGAGGGTGCTGCGGGTCGTACTCCCGGGTCGGCACCGCCAGGAATTTGGTCTCAGAATCGATACAACCTGGCTGCGGCATGGTCTCACGTTACGCCACCGGACGCACCGATGCCGGCAATAACCGCCTGAACCACATCAAACGCCTCTGCCATTGCCGAGCCCGTCGTCTCGCCTAGTGTGGCACCTCCGCCCTGCGCGATGTCGTCCTTCCCGCCACCGCGACCGCCAAGCGCCGCGGTCGCCGGGCCGATCAGCGCGCCGGCCGCGATGCCGCGTGCCCGTGCGGCGTCATTGACCGCGACCACGACCGTCGGCCGGTCGGCCGGAACCCCAGCGACCACCACCACGCCGGGGCGGCTGGACGGGATCTGACCTCTGATGTCGAGCGCGAGTTTGCGTATGCCGTCGGCCGGCGTCCCGTCGGGCAGCCGGTGCGCCACGTAAGCAACGCCGTCGATGTCGGCCGCCTGCCTGGCCAGGCCGACCGCGACGTTCGCGAGCTGCGCCGACGCCGCGCGCTGCAGTTCGCGCTCGGCGTCGCGCAACCTGGTGACGATAGTCGCGATCCGGTCGCTGAGCTCGCCTCTCGGCGTCTTCAGCTGCTCGGAAAGCTGGCTGACCAGCACGCTCTCCCTGGCCAGGTAACTGAACGCGTCCATGCCGACGAGCGCCTCGACGCGCCGCACGCCCGAGCCAATCGACGACTCACCGAGGATCTTCACCAGTCCGAGCTGGCCAGATCGGGCCACGTGGGTCCCGCCGCACAGCTCGCGGGAGTAGTCGCCAACCTCCACGACCCGCACCTGGTCGCCGTACTTCTCGCCGAACAGCGCGAGCGCACCCATCGCGCGCGCCTCGCCGATCGAGGTATAGAACGCCCTGACGTCCAGGTCGCCGATCAGAATCTCGTTGACCTCGTGCTCTACATCGGCTAGCACCGGCTCGGGCACGGCGCCGATCGCCGTGAAGTCGAACCTGAACCGGCCAGGTGAGTTCTCAGAGCCGGCCTGCGCGGCCGATTCCCCGAGCGCGCCGCGGAACGCGCGGTGCACAAGGTGCGTCGCCGTGTGCGACCTGGAGATCGCCCGGCGCCTGTCCACGTTGATCTCGACGAGCACCTGGTCGCCTACGGTGATCTCGCCAGCGGTGACGCGGCACCTGTGCACGATCAGCCCAGGCACAGGCGCTTGCACGTCAAGTATCTCCACCGACGCCCCCGCGGCGCCGCCGCTTCCAGCCGACCGCATCGCGCCAGTGTCGGCGAGCTGGCCGCCGCCTTCGGCGTAGCACGGCGTTCGGTCGAGCACGATGTCGACCTCGCTGCCCGCACCGCAGGCCGGCACCGACACGCCGCCCGCCAGCAGGCCGATCACGGACGCCTCGGCGCTGATCTCGTCGTAGCCCGTGAAGACGACCTTGCCTGACCGCTCGAGGAACTGGGCGAACGCGGAGATGTCCGCGTTGCCGGTCTTCTTCGCAGCCGCATCGTCCTTGGCCCGCTGGCGCTGCTCGGCCATCAGCCTGGTGAACTCGGTCTCGTCGACCGTCAGTCCCTGTTCGGCCGCCATCTCAAGGGTCAGGTCGATCGGGAAGCCGTAGGTGTCGTGCAGCTGGAACGCCTGCGCTCCGCTGATCGACCTCTCGCCACGACGCTCGGCCTCTGAGACCGCCGCGTCGAACATCGCCGTACCGGTGCGCAGCGTTCCGCCGAACGCGTTCTCCTCGGCGTCGAGCACGGTGTGGATGTTGGGCGCGTCCCTGATCAGGTCGGGGTACTGGTCGCCGAGCGCGGCGATCGCGACCGAGGTCAGCTCGTGCAGGTAGCGGTCGCTGCCGCCGCGACCGCCGTCGCCACCGCGCTGGCTCCCTGCCAGCAGCCGCAGGTCCCTTACGCTGCGCCTGACGATCCGCCGCAGCACATAGCCGCGGCCTTCGTTCGACGGGATCACGCCGTCGGCCACCAGCATCGTCGCGGCCCTGACGTGGTCGGCGACCACCCGGAGCGCTACGTCGTTGCGTGCGTCCCTGCCATACTTCTGGTCGGTCATCTCCGCGGCGCGGTCGAGCACCTTCCACATGGTGTCGACCTCGTAAATGTTGTCGACTCCCTGCAGCAGGATCGCCATCCGCTCAAGGCCCATGCCGGTGTCGATGTTGCGGGACGGCAGCGGAGCCTGGACGTCGAAGTCGACCTTGCTTCTGACCGCGCTGAGCTGCTCCTGCATGAACACGAGGTTCCAGACCTCGAGGTACCTGTCCTCGTCGGCCTCTGGGCCGCCCTCTTTCCCGTACTCCTGGCCACGGTCGTAGTAGATCTCCGAGCACGGGCCGCCTGGTCCTGGCACGCCCATGTGCCAGTAGTTGTCGGCCAGGCCGCGCCGCTGAATCCGGTCCGGCGACACTCCGACAGAGTCCCGCCAGATCGAGTACGCCTCGTGGTCCTCCGCGTACACGGTGGCCCAGAGCTTGCTCTCGGGAAAGCCAAAGCCGCCGTCGGCCTCTGGCCTGGTAAGCAATTCCCACGCCAGCGGGATCGCCCGCTCCTTGAAGTAGTCGCCGAACGAGAAGTTTCCGAGCATCTGGAAGAACGTCGCGTGCCTGGTGGTCTTGCCCACTTCATCGATGTCGGGGGTGCGCACGCACTTTTGCGCGCTGACCGCGCGCGGATGCGGCGGCACCCGCTGGCCGAGGAAGTACGGCTTAAACGGCACCATGCCCGCGTTCACCAGCAACAGAGTGGGATCCTCGGCGACCAGGCTGGCTGAGGGCACCGGGGTGTGCCCGCGCTGGGAGAAGTACTCAAGGAAACGGCGTGCGATCTCTGCCGACTCCATCAACGGCCATCCTTAGTCTTGTCGTCTTGTCGCGGCCGACCCGCGGTGCCAGCCCTGAGTTACGAGGGTATTGCCTCAGCGGCGGTACTGCCGATCGATATTTTCCTGGTGCCGGTCGAGGTAATCGCCCATTCCCTCGCGCACGTCCGCGATGAACATGGCGATGCCGCCATGGCGACGATGCTCGGCCGCGCGCCTGCGGCGTACCTGACGGACCAGCCACCCAGCCGCACTGGCGGCACTCCCAGCGGCGCTAGCGGCGATTCTGACAGAGCTAGCGGCGGCTCCGACGGTGCTAGCGACTCCGCCGGCTGTGCTAGTGGCTCCGCCGGCTGGGCTAGTGGCTCCGCCAGCTGGACCGACCGCCTGCCGAGCCGTCGACCCCGGATCTGACTGGCTGGTCAGCGACCTTGCCGCCCGGTGCAACCGCTGGTAGCCGAGCGCTCCGAGCACGGCACCAGCGGCCAGCCACCTCGCTCTGCGCATCATCGCCGCGTCCGGCCGCTGCCCGGCAACTCCCTGACGCCTTCGGTGACCGCTCGCCCGACCCCGCGCATGGCCAGTGCCCGCTTGACGGCATAGCTAGCCGCAGCCACACGCAGCACCGGCGCGCCGATCCCGTTCGCGATCAGCCGCGCCGACCCTGCCACAGCGCCAACCTGCTCCGACAGGTCAGTCATGCTCGCGCTGACCGCCTCGACGCTCTCGCTGAGCGTCTGCGTCCTCGCCAGCTGCTCATCGGCACGGTCGACGGCCGCCTGCGCCCGGCGTAGCAGGTTGTCGGTCGCGCCCTGGTAGCCAGTCAGCACA
>DATNEK010000228.1:0-11696 GCA_035553055.1 Streptosporangiaceae bacterium
GTACGGCCAGCAACCCGACGCGGGCTACGGGCGGCCTGACGCGGGCTACGGGCGGCCTGACGCGGGCTACGGGCGGCCTGACGCGGGCTACGGGCAGCAGCAGTACAGCCAGCCGCCCGGTCAGCCGATGTACGGCCAGCAGCCAGCGCGGGCGGCGCATCAGCCGCCTGACTACAACCAGCCGGGGTATGGCCAGCCCGGGTACGGCCAGCAACCGACTCAGCCCGAATACGGCCAGCAACCCGGGTACGGCCAGCAACCGACTCAGGCGGCCTACGACCAGATCGGCTACGGTCAGCCGACGTCGCCGGACTATGGCCAGCAGGCCGGACCCCTGCCCAGCTACGGGCAGCAGGGCCAGTTCGGACAGCAGGGCCAGTTCGGGCAGCAGGGAGTTGGCCAGCCGCAAGCGCAGGCTGGCTGGGTCACCGGGACCCCGGCACCAGGCGGCGTCCCGCTTCGTCCGCTCGGCCTAGGCGACATCCTGAGCGGGACGTTCACCCTGATCAGGCAGAACCCGGCCGCGACGGTCGGCCTCGTGGCGCTTGGGACACTCGCCGGTGCCGTGCTCGCGATCGTGCTCAGTCTCATCGCGAACCGGTCAGGCACTTCGGGCGGAGCTGTCCTGGCTGACATTCCGGCGATCATCATTGACGCCGCCGTCGGCGGCGGCGTGCTCGCCGCCCTCGGCAAGGCGCTACTTGGCCGCAGGATCGGCCTAGGCGAGGCTCTGCAGCAGTCCAGGCTCGGCTGGATGATACTGACCGGGCTCGGCTACTGGCTCATGGTCGCGGTGATCTGGTACGTCCCTGCGCTGGTGCTGCACGGATTCGGCTTCTTGATCTCGTTCCCGCTCGGAGCTTGGCTCGGCATCATGCTGTGCCTGATGTTCCCTGTGGTGGTGCTGGAGCGGCAGAACACGTTGGCCGCCGCTAGCAGGTCATGGCAGCTCGTCAAGGGCAGCTTCTGGCGGTTCTTCGGGATTTTCGCGCTGCTATTCGCCGTGCTCTTCGTGCTGTTCTTCATCGTCGGCATCATCTTCGCGATCGTGGCCGGGATAGGAATCGCCTCATCGCACGGTAACGGCGCGGTGGCGAGCGGCGTCGCGATCGGCGCGATCATCGCCTTCGCGATCTTCTACTTCATCGTCGTATCGGTTCTTATCGCCTTGTGGTCCGCGATGGTGGTGCTGCTTTACGCCGACGTCCGCATGCGCAAGGAAGGCATGGACCTCGTGCTGCAGCAGGCGGCTGCGAACGGGCAGCTCACTGGCGATGAGTTCGCCAGCTACGCGCCTGGCCAGCCGGTTGGCGGCGGTTACCAAGGCGGCGGTTACCAAGGCGGCGGCTACCAAGGCAGTGGTTACCAGGACGGCGGATATCAAGGCGGATCGCCTGGTGGCCACGCAGGCAATCCGCCGGCATTCTGACCAGCTCGGGTGAAGCTCATGTGGCTCGGACCAGCCGCGGCGGCCGCGCCGCGAATCGTCGGCGGCGGGCCGCTGATCGGCCGAAAGCAAGCCCAGATCCTGGCCAGGCGGGAACTCGACAAGGTCAGCTTCTGGGCCAGGATCGGTCATGACATCGCGCAGCTCTTCAACGGGAGCGCCAACGCGATACCTGGTGGCTGGTTCGGGCTCGTCGTTTTCGGCGTCATCATCGCGGTGCTTGTCATCGCGATCCTGACCTGGGTCCGCCCGTCCTCCAGGCAACGGACCCTGGCTCGCTCCGTGCTTGGCGGCAAGGAGCGAACGGCGCAGGACTTCCGGCGGTCGGCGATTCGTTTCGCCGAGGCCGGCGACTACAGCCAGGCGATTGTCGATGGCGTGCGCGCGATCGCGGCAGAGCTAGAAGAGCGAGGAATACTGCCGCCGCGACCCGGCAGGACTGCGAACGAGCTCGCGGCCGAAGCGGGCGGCGAGCTTGTCGATCTGGCTCCCGACCTGCGGGCGGTGACGAGGCTATTCGATGACGTCAGGTACGGCGACCGGCCGGGGACCCAAGCCGGGTACGAGCTTGCCTGCCTGGTCGACAGACGCGTCCAGGCAGCGCCGGTGACCAGGACCGACGGGAACCGTGCCGTCGCCGGTGACCTTCTGGTGCCGCGATGATCGCGCCGCCGACCCGGGTGCGGCCAGATAAGGGCAGCACAGCCGGGGACGACGCGGCGGAGATACTCGCGCGGCGCGGCGCTGACTGGCAGCGAGACCGCCTGACGTCGATTTGGCGTAGTGCCCGCGCGCCGCTGGCTGTACTAACGTTCGTCGCGGTCGGCGTCATCGCCATCGTGCTGCTCGCGCCTGCGGCGAAGTCCAACACCTACCTCGACCCCGCTAGTGCGGACAGCGCGGGGACGAAAGCACTCGTCGACATCCTCGGTGCGCGCGGCTTCCGTGTGACCAGCCTCTACGGGCCGGCCGACGCGCTCGCCGCGATCGGAACGGCACCGAGCACGCGGCCGGGCGTCACACTCGTGATCACCAGGCCCGACCTGCTCACGGCCGCGCAGCGGGCGCAGCTAGGCCGCGCGGGCGCCGACCTGTTCCTGGTCGAACCCGGCGCGATCTCCCTCAGGGCATTCGCGCCAGCCATCACCGTGGCGGATACGAACGCGCCGTTCGGCACCCCGGTGGACCCCAGGTGCGGAATCGCGGGAGCGCAACTCGCCGGATCGGCCGATGCCGGCGAGATCACGTACCACCGCCCGAGCTACGCGACCGGGTGTTATCCGGTCGACGGCCACCCGTCGGTTGTCCGCTACGACCGGGGCGGCCGCACGATCACCGTTCTCGGGACCGGGTTGCCGCTCAGCAACGGCTGGCTCGCGCTCGAAGGCAACGCGGCGCTGGCGCTCAACCTGCTCAACGCCCATCGCGTCATCGTCTGGCTAACGCCGGAGCCCATGATCGCCCGGCCTCCCCCGCCCGCCGGCGGGAGCAAGAACTCCGGGCCATCACTGATACCCGGCGCGGCCTGGCTTGTCGTGGCACAGCTATGCGTCGCCCTCCTGCTCGCGGCCATCTGGCGGGCTCGCCGGTTCGGCCCGCTGATCTCAGAGGAGCTTCCCTTGGTCGTGCGGGCCAGCGAGACCGTCGAAGGACACGCCAGGCTATACCAGTCGCGCCGGGCCAGGGACCGGGCGGCTCAGGCGCTGCGCGACGACATGCTCGTCCGGATGCGGCCAGCCCTCGGGCTTGTCAGTGGCGCTCCGGCCGACGCGGTAGCCGACGGCATGGCGAGCCGGTCGCGGCGCAGCAGGCAGGAAATACTCACGATCATCTACGGACCGGCTCCAGCCACCGACACCGATCTGGTCAAGCTGGCCGGGCAGCTTGATGAACTGGAAAGAGAGGTACGTTCGCAGTGACCGCCAACGATCAGGCCGGAGCCGGCCCGCAGGCGCCGTGGCGGCCGGATGCGCCCACGCCAAGGGCCGCCCTTGGGGCCGTTCGCAGCGAAGTGGCCAAGGCCGTCGTCGGCCAGGACTCAGTGGTGAGCGGCCTGCTGATCGCGCTGATCTGCGAAGGGCACGTACTGCTCGAAGGCGTGCCGGGAGTCGCCAAGACGCTGCTGGTGCGCGCGCTCGGCAGCGCGCTTTCGCTCGACGCCAAGCGATTGCAGTTCACCCCCGACCTGATGCCAGGCGATGTCACCGGATCGCTGATCTACGACGCCAGGACGTCGCAGTTCGAGTTCAGGCCAGGGCCGGTCTTCACCAACCTGCTGCTCGCCGATGAGATAAACAGGACGCCGCCCAAGACGCAGGCCGCGTTGCTCGAAGCGATGGAAGAGCGCCAGGTGTCCGTTGACGGCCATCCGCACCCGCTGCCGGCACCGTTCCTGGTCGCCGCTACCCAGAACCCGGTTGAGTACGAGGGCACCTATCCGCTGCCGGAGGCGCAGCTTGACCGGTTTATGCTCAAGCTCACCGTTCCGCTGCCTGAGCGAGCCGACGAGATCTCGATTCTCGGCCGGCACGCCGCCGGATTCGATCCGCGTGATCTGAGGGCGGCCGGGATGGCGCAGGTCGCCGGGCCTGCCGATCTCACAGCGGCGAGGGATGCGACGAGGAAAGTGCACCTGAGCGCGGAGGTGACCGGCTACATCGTGGACATTTGCCGAGCCACCAGGCTGTCGCCTTCGTTGCAGCTTGGCGTGTCACCACGAGGGGCGACCGCGCTGCAGGCGACGAGCCGGGCCTGGGCGTTCCTTTCCGGCCGCGACTACGTGACGCCCGATGACGTGAAGGCGCTGGCTGGGCCGACGCTTCGGCACCGCATCCAACTCAGACCCGAGGTCGAGCTTGACGGCGCCACCCCGGACGGGGTGCTGGCTGGACTGCTCGCATCGGTACCAGTGCCGCGATGATCGTGACCGAGCAATGGCGCTGACTGGGCGTGCGGCACTGCTCGCGGTAGCTGGCGCGCTGTTGGTGGTTGTGTTCCGCGACGCGGTCGCCATGCTGATCGTCGACGTGGCGATCGCCTGCGCGATTTTCGTCGACCTGACCCTGGCTGCCAGTCTCAGCAAGCTTGCGGTGACCAGGTCGGGCGACACCAAGGTGCAACTCGGGCAGACCGGCACTGTCACCGTCACGATCGTGAATAACGGAAAGCGCCGCCTCATCGGGCTGGTCAGGGATGGCTGGCGACCGAGCGCCGGAGCCCAGCCTGCCAGGGCCACCGTCACGCTCCCGGCGAGCAGGCGAGTGGGGATCACCACGACACTCACGCCGACCAGGCGCGGCGACGTCGCCGCCGGGCCGCTGACCGTCAGGTCGCTCGGCCCGCTCGGTCTGGCCGGGAGGCAGCGGAACCTGCAAGCGCCGTGGACGGTGCGGGTGCTCCCCGGCTTCCTGAGCCGCAAGCACCTGCCAGAGAAGCTGGCCAGGCTGCGCGAGCTTGACGGTCAGCACAAGTCGCTTATCCGCGGCCAGGGCAGCGAATTCGACTCGCTCCGCCCTTACGTGCTCGGTGATGATGTGCGTTCCATCGACTGGCGGTCATCGGCGCGCCGTGCCGACGTGCTGATCAGAACGTGGCGACCGGAGCGTGACCGCAGGATCGTCATCGTGCTCGACACCGGGCGCGGATCGGCGGGCCGGGTCGGCGGCATCACCAGGCTCGACGCGTCGATGGACGCGGCACTGCTGCTGACGGCGCTCGCGGTACGGGCTGGCGACCGGGTTGACCTGATCGCCGCCGACCGCAGGGTGCGAGCCAGAGTCGTCGGGGCCGGCCGGCACGAGGTGCTCGCCGCGATCACCAACGAAATGGCCGTGCTCGAATCCGACCTGGTAGACCCGGACATCACGCTGATGGCTGCCTCGGTGCTCGGTGTCGCTCGGCAGCGCTGCCTGGTCGTGCTGATGACCGACCTCAACCCGGCCGCTATCAGCCAAGGCCTGCTGCCGCACATCCAGTTGCTGTCCTCCAGGCACAAGGTGCTGGTCGCGGCCGTCGCCGACCCGAGAATCACCGAGATGGCCACAGCCCGCGATGACCTCACCGCCGTGTACGACGCTGCTGCCGCGACCAAGGCGCAGGCCGACCGGGTCCAGGTCAGCGCCAGGCTGAGGCGGTACGGCGTAGAGATCGTCGACGCGCCGCCCGAACGCCTGGCACCAGCGCTGGCCGACGCCTACCTGAGCCTCAAGGCCGCTGGCAGGCTCTAGCCGCTGGCACCCCTGGCGGGCTGTCGCAGCTGCGATGGGTTGCCGGTTTCATCGCGCCGGGCCGACCGGGTGCCGCGATGGATGCCCGAATTCACCCCGGATTTCCCTGATGAAACCCCGATTCCATCGCACCGAACCACTCGGAACCGGGCGCCGGGGTGCGATGAATGCCCGAATCCACCGCACCGGGACCGAGCCTGGGCGGGGTTCCTGCAGCGTCGCAGGGCCGGCCATGCTGCCCTGTCGCAGTGCCAGGAACTTAAGGAAGTGCCGTCGCGGCCAGGCCGGGCAAGACCGGGGAGAGTTAGCCGCGTCCTAAGCCCGGAGTTTCATGATCTGGGAGACTTTATAACGCTATGCGCGGAAAACTCTCCCACACCCGAAAAGCCTCCCAGATCATGAACCCGGTATCGGGATAATTGCCCGAAATGCCCGGGCAGGCAGCAGCGGTCCGGCACTCCCGCGCGCCCAGGCACAACCACCAGTGCCCCCTCATCACACCACGGCCCTATCGTCGTGGTCGGCTCGGCGACCGCGCTGTCCCGGCCCGCCGCCAGCGCAACGCCGGCCGGACCTCGCCCGACCGGACCACTGCTTACTTTCACCAGCCGCTTAGCCTGTTACTGGCTGAGAGTCCGGTCGTTCGGTTATATCGCCGATCTCGCCGGCGGCGATCGCGCGGCGACCGAAGATGAACACGTAGGTCAGGAACGCCGCTTCGGCGATCGCGCCGATGCCGATCCTGGCCCAAGCGGGCAGCGGCGATGGTGTGACAAAAGCTTCGATGAGACCGGACGTGAGCAGCACGAACACCAAGCCGATCGCCACGGTGAACATCGCCCTGCCCTCATCAGCGAGCGCCCTGCCCCTGGTCCTGTGCCCTGGGTCGATGACTGTCCAGCCCAGTCTGAGCCCAACACCAGTAGCCAGGAACACCGCCGTCAGCTCGAGCATGCCGTGCGGCAGTATCAGCGTCCAGAACTCTCCTGACCGCCCGTAGGCGGCCATGAGGCCACCGTCGATACCGACGTTCAGCGCATTTTCAAAGAGAACCCAGAGCACGGGAATGCCGAGCAGCAAGCCGAATGTGACGGCCTCAGCCGCCAGCAGCGCGTTGTTGGTCCACACTCGCGCCGCGAACGAACGGCCGTCAAACGTGGAGTAGTAATGCCTGAAGTCGTGGGAGACCAACTGCCTGGCCTCGGACTTGGGCAGCAGGCTCGCTTGCAGCGCCGGCGACCTGGCGACCTCGAATCCGATGAGAACGGCGACCAGGATCGACGCGGCGGCGCAGCCTAGCCACCACCAGCGGGCGCGGTACGCGGCCGCGGGGAACGACACGGCGGCGAACCTGCCGATAGCACTCCACGACGACGGCTGGGCGCCGGTCACCGCCGCCCTGGCCCTGGCGAGCTGGCTGGAGAGCGCGCCGGAAAGGGCCGGGTCGAGACCGGCCGCCTGCACCGCCGACAGTTGCGCGGCGGTGTGCTGGTAGAGAGCGACAAGTTCGTCCACCTCGGCGCCCGACAGCCGCCGTCGGCGGCGGGTCAGCTGATCGAGCCTGGCCCATTCAGCCCGGTGCTCGGCGACGAAGACGTCCACATCCACCTGTCGAGACTACAGCTTGGATACTGGATATTCTTGGCGCGAATCGAGCCGCAGGAGGACCGGATGACCGAGGTGGTGACCGGCGAAGCGGTCGTGCTCGACCTCGCGGTCGCCAGGTTCCCGAGCCGGATCGCGGCGCAGCTCATCGACATACTCGTCCAGTTGCCCGTGCTGCTGTTCATCGAGATCGTCATCGGCGTCAAGGCCGCGCATCACCTGAACCAGGCATCGGCGGCGGCGCTCTACGCGATCGGCCTGGTGACCGTCACGATCGCGTACCCTGCCACCTTCGAGACGCTGAGCCGAGGTAAGACGCTCGGCAAGCTAGCACTCGGCCTTCGGGTGGTGGGCGATGACGGCGGGCCCGAGCGGTTCAGGCAAGCCTTCATCAGGGCACTGTCGGCTTCGTTTATCGAGATCTGGCTGTTCCCGATAAATCTCGTTGGAATGCCGGTCGGGCTGATCACCTCGATGGTTTCGGCGAAAGGCAAGCGGCTCGGCGATCTATTCGCCGGGACTTTCGTCATACAAGAGCGCGTGCCGAGGCGGCCTGACCTGGCGCCGATGTTCACCGTGATTCCGGCGCCGCTGCTTGAATGGTCGGCCCACCTCGAGGTCTCCAGACTGTCGGACCAGACGGCTGCCACGGTGAGCAGCTACCTGCGCAGATACAACGCGTTGCGACCGGCAGCGCGCGCCCAGATCGGCGCGCAGCTAGCTGCCACGGTCGCCGTCCACGTGAGCCCGCCACCGCCGCCAGGCACCCCACCCGAGGCTTACCTGGCCGCGGTTCTGACGGTCCGCCGACAGCGTGAGCAAGCCAGGGCGCTGCAACGACAGGCCAGGCAGGCGGGACTTTTCCAGGCGCCGGGCTCCGGTCACGGGCCGGGCTCCGGTCACGGGCCGGGCTCCGGTCACGCGCCGACGTTCGCAGCGCGAACCCTCCCGCTGCCGGCCGACGGGCCGCCTTCGCCGCCTTATCCGCCCTACTCGCCTTCGCCGCAGGGGTGGGCTGATCAGGCTGGATCGAGCGCTGGCCTAGATGAGCCAGATCGGCCGACGGACCCGGTGCCACCGCCAGCACCGCTCGATCCGGAGCACGCCCCGCCGGACCCGCGGTCCGCCCCGCCCGAGGACTACGGCTTCATCGCACCGCGCTAGGACTTCGTTCGTCACGCGCGGAACTCGCTGATCAGGTCGCCGGTGGCCTTGGCGGCGACGGCTAGACCCTCGGCGACCGGGATGTCCCGCATCGAGTAGTGCTGCTGCCCGGCCGCCGTCGTGGCGGTCAGTGTCATCAGGCCTTGCCTGCGCTGGAACCACGTCTGATGTATCCGCCACCCGATGATCGCGTCGGTGCCGATGATGCTGCGCCGCCTGGCGAAGCTGCCTGTTCTGGTCACCAGCCAGCCACCAGCCAGCCGGTGCCCCAGGTTCCTGTACCGGTCGGCAGCGACCAGCCCGGAGGCTGGCAGCAATCCAAGCGACGCGATCGGCACCCACACGGGGCCGTGCCGCTCCCAGGTAGCGACGCTGATCGCGGCCACGATCAGCAGGGAGCTGGCCACAGCACGGAAATAACGGCGGCGGAGCGCCGCCTGGCCGTGCCGTTCGAGCGGGCCAGAGCATAGCTCGGCAGGAACCCCGAGCAGCGTGGCGGTCACTTCGCTGGCCACCTCGCGTGGCGCGGGCGGCAATAGCACCGATCCCTCGTGTTCCGCGCCCCGGCCGACGTGCAGGCCGGTGGTGATCGCGATGCACCGGGCGCCGCGAGCGGCGCGCAGCAACAACGGCTCGCTGATCTCAACCCCGCGCAACCTGTTCAGCGAGATCGTGGTCGCTCGGACAGAGAGCAGGCCCCTGGTGACTCGCACAGTGTCGGCACCGTATTCGGCGAGTCTGAAGTTCCAGTACACAGCGATGTAGCCGACGAGGGCGATCAGCACGTAGCCGGCGATTCCGACGGCGGCGCCGACGAGGACACGCTGGACGATGGTGAGAGCGGCGAAGTCGCTGACGATCAGCCGTACCGGACCCGTCGACGTCAGAACGACATTGGTCGCGTTGCTGATCTGGATGACCGACCCGAACAGCACACCGAGCACTACGAGGCCGGTCAAGGTCAGCGGAGCGAACCGCAGCCAGCTCAGCCTCAGCGCGACGATCTCGCGGCCGCGTTCGGCCGCCGCTGGCGCCGCGGGCACGGCAAGCGCGGGCACGGCTGGCGCCGCGGGCACGGCTGGCGCCGCGGGCACGGCGGGCGCGGCGGGCGCGATACCCCCGGCGAGCAGCAGGCCGCGCAAGGACTCGGCATCTGACCTGGTCAGACCGTCGAGATGGAAGCTCTCGCCGAGGCGGAAGTCGTTGCGGCCCGTGCCGATGTTCACCCGGCAGACGCCGAGCACCCGGTAGAGCAGGTGCGCGGTCACATCCACGGTTCTGATCCGGTCCCTGGCCACGGATAGCAGCTTGGTGCTGAAGAGTCCGCGACGCACATAGATGCGCTCATCGGTGATCCGGTATCTCGTGGTGATCCAGTGCACCAGCCCGGTCACCACCGTCGCAACCGAGGCGACCACGCCCCAGACGAGGCCGCTGCCGGTGCGCGAGTGCAGAATGAGCAGTCCGGCCAGCAGCGGCAGCAGCCTGACCAGGTCATTCAGCGGCCGAACGATCAGGCTGCGCGGGCTCAGCCTGAGCCAGCCCGTGTCTGAGCCACGGTCGATCCCGGCAGCGCCGCCAGACTGACCGCCGCCGGCAGCATCGGGTGCCGATGGCGGGTCGCCCGAAGCTGCCCCCGCCACGTCAGGCCGAGTCACGTGGCGTCCCCTGGCGCTTGCCCGGTAGCCACGGCGAGCTGATCTAGTAGCGTGTCGGCAAGGTCCCGATCCAGCCCGTGAATCCGCACCGGGCCGGCCGCCGACGCCGTCGTGGCGGTCACGTTGGCCAGGCCGAACAGTCGCTCGCCGAACGACCGGTGACTGTCGATCGTCTGTATCCGGTTGATCGGCGCGATCCTCCAGTGCACGGAGAACCACCCTGACCTGGTATACAACGCCTGATCGGTGACCTCCCACCGGTGCACGCGGTAGCGCCATCGCGGCATGATCACCGCGTGCGCGGACGCGGCCACCGCGGTCACCGCGATCGCGGCATTCCAGGCCGCGGAAAAGCCACTGGCGGCAGCCCCGATCACGACGCCGAGCACAACCGTACCGCCGCTGAGCACCGCCCGCGCGGTCCAGTAGCTGATCGCGCGGCGGCTTACCCGATTGCCAGGCACCCGCAATCCCGGCAGCAACGCACCCTCGGTCGTCATGCCTCTAGGTTGCCATTAGCCGACCGGTCGGTGGAATCGCGGCAGGAGAAACGGGGAACACAGCTAGCTGCCCTGCTGCCACGAGGCGAGATAGTCCCGCTGCGCGCTGGTGAGCTTGTCGATCCTGGCGCCAAGCGCGGCCAGCGTCAGCTCGGCGACCTGCGCGTCGATCCGAGCCGGCATCGGATGCACGCCAGCGGCCAGCTCGGCCTGACCGCTGGCCATCCATCGCAGCGCCAGCGCCTGAGCGGCGAACGAGAGGTCCATTACGGCCGCCGAGTTGCCTTCGGCGGCGATAAGGTTGACGACCCTGCCCTCAGCCAGCAGTATGAGCCGCCTGCCATTGCCGAGCACGTACTCGTCGGCGTGCGGCCTGACCTGCATGTTGACCTCGACGGCAAGCTCGGCCAGCCCCCTGACGTCGATCTCGACGTCGAAGTGGCCGGCATTAGCGAGCACCGCCTGGTCCCGCATGAGCTCGAAGTGCGAGCTGGTGATCACGTCACGCGAACCCGTCGCGGTGATGAAGACGTCGCCGAGCGGCGCTGCTTCCGCCATCGGCAGCAACCGGTAGCCGCGCATCAGCGCGTCGAGCGCGCGAACCGAATCGACCTCGGTGACGATCACCTGTGCGCCGAGACCAGCCGCGCGGTCCGCGATCGCAGCGCCGCACGAGCCGTAACCAGCCACCACCACG
Organism: Streptosporangiaceae bacterium; assembly: GCA_035553055.1. Classification (GTDB taxonomy): domain Bacteria; phylum Actinomycetota; class Actinomycetes; order Streptosporangiales; family Streptosporangiaceae; genus Chersky-822. Next base: position 11,298 of record DATNEK010000228.1, read on the forward strand.
GCCTTGCCGGCCAGCAGCATGTTCGTCGCGCGCAGCAGCCCGTCGATGACGGATTGACCGGTTCCATACCCGTTGTCGAACATCCGCCTGGTCACCCCGGCGTCGGTGGCCACGACGGGGAACGCCAGGCCGCCGGCCGCCGCCATCCGGCGCAGCCTGACCACTCCGGTCGACGTCGATTCGCAGCCGCCAAGCACGCCGGGCAGCAGCTCAGGGCGTTGCGCGTGCAGCGTGTTCACCAGGTCACAGCCGTCGTCGACGACCAGGTCAGGGCCGCTATCCAGGGCAGCGTGAATGTGCGAGTAATAGGTCGCCCGATCCACGCCTGCTTTGGCATGAACGAAAATCCCTGGCATAGCCGCCAATCCGGAGGCGATGTCGTCCTGAGTGGACAGCGGA
>DATNEK010000229.1:0-3504 GCA_035553055.1 Streptosporangiaceae bacterium
GAAGATGACCTGACGCAGGGCGCTGCCCTTAAGTACCGCAAGCGACTCAGCGGCGCTGGCGCGCAGCAGAGCCGACGGCACCGAGTACCAGACGGTGACGCCAGTCGAGACGATGAAGCGGCAGAGGGTCGCAACGCGGCCGAACGTCGAGGCGGGTACGAGCGCGAGCCTGGCAGCGGCCATCGCGGTGCAGAAGAAGTCGAACACGCTCAGGTCGAACGACGCGGACGCGTGCTGGGAAACAACATCAGTCTCACTGAGCCGCACCGCATCGGCGGCCCACCGGACGAACGCCAGCGCACTAGCGTTTGTGTGCGCCACGCCCTTCGGCCGACCGGTTGAGCCCGACGTGTACAGGATGTACGCGAGCGCGGAGGCCGGTACCTCAACTGGCGAGCGCGATTGGCCGAGTTGCGCCAGGGCGGACAAGCTCACGCCCACCGGCTGGCGTTCCGCGAACTTCTCGTCATCCAGCCAGCCAGGACCGAGCCAGTGCAGCGCGGGACTGTTGTCACCCGGGCCGTCGTCAGCCGGGGAAGCGTCGCCGAGCACCATCCCCCGCATGCTCCGCGAGCTTCCGATCACGGCGACCGGCTCGGCATCGGCGGCGATGACGTGCGCCCGGGCCGGCGGAGTCAGGTAGTCGATCGGCACGTAAGCGCCGCCTGCCAGCAGCGTGCCGAAAATAGCGATGGGGAGCGTGACGTCTTTCGGCAGAGCGATCACCACCCGATCGCCCGGTTCGATCCCGTGCTCCACCAAGGCGCTGGCGAGGCGCATGGAACGATCGCGCAGATCGCGATACGTCAGCTCGCCGGTCGGTGACCAGACCGCCGGCCTATCAGGGTGTGCGTCGGCGGCTTGGATAAGCAGATTTGAGAGCGTCGACTTCATCTCAGTATCCCGAGCTCGGCGGCGATAATTTTCCGTTGAATGTCCGACGTGCCCGAGTAGATCGTCGCGCCGATGGCGTCGAACAGTTCGCCCGCGCGCGCCAAGCCGATCCCCGTCAGGTCGCGGCTGGTCGCAAGCTCAGCCTCGCTTATCCACAGTTTCGTGAGACTAGCTTGCGCGGGCGTGAGCGTGTCCGCTGCCAGTTTCGCCACCGTGTCCCGGGCGAGCAGCCGCCCGACGAGGTAGCGGCCCGCGATGTCGACGACCTGACGAGCTAGGTCCGGATGGCCGGCGCCCGGCTCTGCCCGATGGTCGCGTGCCAGAGCGGCGTCGATCGCGTCGGTCAGCTGGCGACGCACCGCTCCGATGGCCAGAACCGCGAGCAGGCTCCTTTCCCAGAGCATCGCGTGCCGGAAGACCGAGGATCCCTGTCCGAGGCGTCCCAGCATGGCCGAACGGGGAACCTTCACCGAGTCGAGGTGGACCGTGCGCATCGAGGAGGCGGTGAGGCCGATCAGTCGCTGTGGCGGCCCGACAGATAGGCCCGGCGTGTCCCTGGGCACAAGGTAAGCGGTAACGCCCCGCCAGTTCAGCCTGCGATCCTTGGTGGCAAATATCACGAAGTAGTCGGCGAGACCCGCATTGGTGATGAAGTGCTTTGTCCCGTCGAGCACGTAGTCGTCGCCGGCCGCGACGCAAAGTGTCCGCAGCGACATGACGTCGGAGCCTGCCTCGGGCTCCGTTGCCGCGAAGGCGGCGATCACGCTCCCGTCCCGCATGAGGTCAAGAACCTGACGTTGCCCCTCGCTGCCGAACCGCGAGATGGCAGCTCCGGCCGCGAAGCTGTGGGCCCCGATGCTCAGCAGGAAGCCAGCGTTTCTGGTTCCTTCACCGAGCCCCTCGAGAGTGCCGAGTACGGCATCCACGTCCAGGCCCGCGTCCGGGATCGTGAGGCTGTACACCCCGAAGTCGGCGTAATGCTTCCAGGCTTGCCTGAACTCCGCGCCGTCGGAATCGAAGGAAGCTTTGGGTGCATGTTGTCGCGCCATGTCCCTCGCGGCCACGTGATCCGCGCCCGGCTGCGGCAAAAGCGACCGAACCGGCGGCGGAGCGGTCATGTCGCCTCCGCGGGCTGCGCGACGCGCTGGTTGAACTCTTCGAGCGCGTGGAGGCTCTTCGACAGGCTGGCCTCGTTCACCGTGACGGGTTCGATCTCGCCGGCGGCGAAGCTGTGATACGCCGCCAGGTCCAACAGGCCGTGCCCGCTGATGTTCACCAGGACGACCAGGGGGGCTTCCTGCCAGGAGTGCCGCGACACGACGTCGATCATCCCGGCCACCGCGTGGGCGGCTTCAGGAGCGGGCAGAACGCCCTCGGTCTCGCAGAAGGCCATGCCGGCCCGGAACGAAGTTTGCTGGTCGATGGCCATGGCCTCCAAAGAGCCATCCGCGTACATGGCACTCGCCAGCGGGCCGGCGCTGTGGTGCCGCAGCCCGCCCGCGTACACCGGCGGCGGCACGTAGCTGCTGCCGAGCGAGTAGACCTTGGTGATCGGGGTCGTGCCCAGAGCGTCGCTCAGGTCGTAGCGATACCGACCTCGGGTCAGCTTCGGACACGCGGTGGACTCGACCGCGATGAGCCGAATCGGCCTGCCGCGGTCCTCCGCCGCACCTAGCAGAGGCAGCGCCACCCCGCCGAAGTTCGATCCCGCGCCCATGCACGCGAATACGCAGTCGGGGAACTCGCCAAGCTGGGCCATCTGCGAGACGGCCTCCTGACCGATGACGGTCTGGTGGAGCAACACCGAGTTCTCGCCGCTCCCGACGGCGAACCGGGTCTTGCTGTCCTGCGCCGCGAGCGCGAGAGCTTCCCCGGTCGCCACGGCAAGGGTCCCGGTCCCCGCCGGGTCCTGTTCGAACGCCCGCCGCCCGACTTCGGTCAGGTCGCTTGGGCTCTCATGGACGATCGCGCCGAAGAGCCGCATCATGTCGCCGCGGATGGGCTTTTGACGCAAAGTGGATCTGACCCAGAAGACCGTGCACTCAAGGCCCATGATCTGGCACGCATAAGCCAGAGCGGTCCCCCACTGGCCAGCGCCCGTGCCCGTGACCATGCGCTTCACCCCAGCGCGGGCGTAGTAGTAGGTCTGCGCCAGGGCCGTGTTCAGCTTGTGGCTTCCGACGAGGTTGGCGCCCTCGTACTTGTAGTAGATGCGAGCGTTGACGCCGAGGCGATCCTCCAGGCGCAGCGCCCTGCGCAAAGGCGTCGGACGGTACTGCGCGTACAGGTCGAGTACCTCGTCCGGAATCGGTATGAACCTGTCGGCCGTGTTGAGAGACTGCCGTGCGAGTGAGAACGGCTGCTGGAGTTGCAGGCCCTGCCCCGCCATGTCCTCCAATCCCGCCATCTGCGATCTCGGCAAAGCCGAGGCTACGTACTGGGGCCGGTCGTGCAGGATGTTGAACCAGTGAGTAGGGAGCAGCGGATCACGCGTACCTGCCATGCGGCAACCTCTCACTTCTCGGCCGAAAGCGAGATGCGCTCGACCAGGTCGATCAGGTCCGCCACGTTCACAAGCTCGATCGTCATCAGGTCCTCGTCAACCAGGTG
>DATNEK010000230.1:0-12255 GCA_035553055.1 Streptosporangiaceae bacterium
GACCAGGCCCAGCTCCTTGCACCGGCCCAGCAGCCGGTCCAGCACCGCCAGCTCCAGGCTCCCCGCCACCAGCCGCGCCCGGAACTCGCTCAGCACGCTGAAATCGAACCCCTCATCCCCCAGCTCCAGCCCCAGGCAGTACTTCCAGTCCAGCCGCCCCCGCACCGCATCCGCCGCCTGCCGGTCCGTCAGGTTCTCCGCGAACTGCAGCACCGTCACCACCGCCAGCTGCGCCGGCGAGATCCCCGGCCGGCCCCGCACCCCGTACCCCGGCGCGAAATCCGCGTCCTGGCACCACCCGCCCAGCTCATCCCGCACCCGGATCGCCAGCGTCCCCCTCCGGAACGCCGCCCTGGCCACCCGCGCAGTATCAGCGGGCACCTCCGGCCACGCCCCCAGCTGCACCGACATCACGACCCCAATCCGCGGCCGGGAACACAAGGGCAAGAATAAGCCGGCCACGCAAAGATCATGAACCCCGCCAAGATCACCACGCGGGACCGCGCCCGGCGTGTCACCAGATAAAGCCAACAGGATCATCCATCGCGGGGACAGGCCCCGCCAGGCGCGATGGATCCGGTAATCCATCGCAGGCAACGCCGCACCACCGGGCCAAGCCAGCCCCGGCCCCGACGCCGCCGCCCGCGAACCAAACCAGGCAGCGCCCCGCACCTCGCCCCTCACGCCACCGGGAGATCAGCACATCCCGAGCCGACTATGCAAAGACCCTGCAGGGACACCCACCGCAAAAGATGGGCTAGCGGCGAAACGGCTATCCGTCCGCCATGTGTCGCTCACAAAGGGGCGCCGAAGGTCATTGCCTCTACTAGACTTTTTGCCCACGAGAGGGGGGTAGTTGGCTACATCAGTTCATTCCGCATCACTAGTACTCTGGTGGCCGGTCGTCGGCGCCGGTGTAGCGTCACTTATTACCATCGGCTTGGCTGCGGGGAAGGACCTCAAGTGGGGGAGGAACCTCAAGGGCTTGGGCGAAGGAGTCTCGGCAGGTCCGGCGTGGAGTGGACGTGACAGCTGGGCGACGAACATAAGCGTTCTCGGCGGGATCATCGGTACCGCCGCTGGCGCCAGCGGTGGTCTCCAGCAGTACCTGCCGAAAGGCTCGACGGGCGGATTTGTCAGCCTCACGCTTCTGTTCGGTGGCGCTGCCGCTCTGGCTCCGATCGTCTATGCCGCTTTTGCGAAGTCTGAAGGCCTCGCCGAGGGCGGCGGCGTCGTTTCGACCCAAGGGACAATAGCTGGCCTATGCATGGCCGCGATTTCGAGCCTGTTCGCCGCGCTTGGTGAGATCTTCCTTGGAATGGAACTTGCCAGACACAGCAGTACTTCGACCTCCGGTGAAGCTGCCTTCATCATTCCGCTTGCGGTGGGGGCGATGATCGTCTGCATCTATTCGTTCCGCTCCATAAAGCGGCTCCTTACATATTCTCCTTCCGACAAGACTCTGGAGGCTGGTAGAAAAGCGACGCCTCCGAGCTTGCTGTCACAAAGCGACAAGGCAAGCGCGACTCTTTAGAGCTGGCAACTTGGTACTAGTGCGCAACGGCCCCGGACAATGTCCGGGGTCGTTGCCGTCTTGGTTGTCGACGCTGTTGCTACGCAGTCTGGACCCGAACGCCTTTGGCGAGCTTGGGCAGGATTTCTGCCTCGGGTGCGACCCGGCGCAGGTGCGCGAGGCCGAAGGCTGACAAGATCAGCATCAGGGCGGCGGCGCCGAAGGCGACGAACTCGGCGATCAGCATGATCTGGCCGATCTTCCAGAATCCGTAGGCGTTGAGCAGCAGGCCGCGCAACGTCTCACCGCGGAACACCGTTTCGACCTGGGCCGCGAGCGCGGTGTTCTTGGGATCGGCTAGCGCCTTACCCGACAACTGCGAGTAGGTCTGTCCGCCGCCGATCTTCACCAGGTGCACGGCGATAAAGTGGTTGGCCCAGACTTCGGCCTGCGCGCCCGTGGTCATCTGCTGGCCGGCGTACTGGCTCATCGCCGTGGCGTCGGCTTTGGGCAGCGAGGTGATTTCCGGGCTGCTCTTGGCCGGGAAGACGATTTTCTGTGCCGCGAGTTGCGTGTGCACCTCGCTGGTCACGAAGGAGTGACCCCAGGTAAGCAGCACGCCCGCCAAGATCATCACAGCGGCGATCGCGAGCCCCGTGAAGGTCGCTATCGCGTCAAAAGTTCTCCTGCGCATTTGGGTGCCTCCCTATTCGGATCCGATTCTTAACTGCCTTACAGCATTAAGAATGGCCGCTAGGCTTCGGCCGTTGCAGGGCTGACCGGCCCTATTTGGATGGCCTAAAGTCCCTGGTGCTAGCAGATGAGGTCTTCCTAGACGTACTGCAGGAGCCAGTCGTGGATCTCACCGCCGCGCACGCCCTGAGGTGCGGCCGCTCGATGACGTCAGCGATTTTCCGGACGTCACGACCGGGCGGGACACGAATTTGCTCAAGCGGGCGGGTGGGAACCGTGCTCGTCGTCGCGCATGACTCGCTGTGCGTAGACAGCGGCCTGGGTACGCCGTTCCAGGCCTAGCTTGGCGAACAGCGCCGATATGTAGTTCTTGACCGTCTTCTCGGCCAGGAACATCCGCTCGCCGATCTGCCGGTTCGTCAGCCCTTCGCCGATCAGTTCGAGTATTTGCCGTTCCCGCTCGGTGAGGCCAGCCAGCGGGTCGGAACGGGTCGCCTGGTCGCGCATCCGTCGCATCACCCGCGTCGCCGCCTCTGGGTCGAGCAGCGAGCCGCCGGCCGCGACCGTTCGCACAGCTCCGACCAGGTCGAACGCGCGGATCTGCTTGAGCACGTAACCGGCGGCTCCGGCCATGATCGCATCGAACAGCGCCTCGTCGTCACCGAACGAGGTAAGCATCAGGCAGGCGACCTGCGGCATTTGAGATCTGATCTCCCGGCATACGGTTACTCCGTCGCCGTCCGGCAGCCGCACATCCAAGATCGCGACGTCAGGGCGCAGCGCCGGGATGCGCGCCAGGGCCGACTGGGCGGTGCCGGCTTCACCGATCACGGTGATATCAGGCTCGGCCTCGAGCAAGTCCCGAACCCCCCGCCGGACGATCTCATGATCGTCGAGCAGGAACACCCGAATCGGGTCAGCTGCGGGCGCGTCGCTCATGCGTACAGTCTCCTGCCGAGTAGACCGTGCCAGGATCCGTTCCGAGCCTGGTGCTGTCAAGTAGCGCGGTCCCGTCGAATACGGCGTTTGCCGATGGCTGTGCACCTCCGCCGCAGCTCTAGATGAGCACGTCGTCGACCGGCCGGCGGACGCTAAGCGCCTTGTCGCTTGTCGCTCCGATGCGCACCACCATCTGCGGATGGTCGCCGTCGCAGAACTGCACTGCGATGAAGTCGCGTAGCTGTGGTATCTCAAGCGGCTGGCTATGCAGAGCCGCTGAAAGACCGCAGGCTGTGGCGAACAGCAAGACTCGCTGCAGCGCCTGCCCGGCGGCAATCCAATCCTCTGGGCGATCAGTTGCCGTGGTGAGCATCGCGACAAGGCCGGCAGACCTGGGCATCTGCCCCTCTTCGGCCGGCGGCAGTCCCCATCCGTGGCCATGGGCGAAGTCGCGGGCAGGAAAGTTGGGCTCGATCCGATCTGGCGTCGCTGGGTAGGCGGTAGCCGGAACGCCCTCGCGCCGGGTGCTGCCAGGGGGAGATGACCACCTGGATTCCTCGCGGGCTCTGTCGGCATTCAGCCGCAGCGCATAGTCGCCGGCCTCGACGACGGCGGCGAGCGCGATGCGTTCGGGTTCCGGCGACAGGATCCGCAGCGTGGCCTTTTCCTTGAACGCCTCATCCATCAGCGCGGAGACTATTGGTTCGGGCACCGGCTTAGGGTCGAACCCGCCGCGATGTGTCCTACGCTGCTTGATCTGGGCGAAGAATTCTCGCTCGTAGTCGATCCGGGGCACCCAATCGGTCCAGTTGATCTTGGCGACCAGCGTTCCGAGTTCGGGCTCTGGTAGTACCCGGACTTTCGGCACGATGCCGAGATAACGCAGCGCTACCCGGGACGTGAACAGCGCCGCCCCACAGCTGATCAGCATTTCCCTGCCGTCGGGGTCGGCGATGCGCAGCCTCCGCTCATCGTCGGCGTGCACGCCAATCTCGTGGTCGGCGCTATAAAACCACCACGGTTGGGTATTGTGCACGGACGGCGCGTAAACCGCAGCTTCGACGACAAACCGGGCAATCTCCTGGGGTGGGCTCGCCGCGTTAGGCAATTCACCGGCAAGTTCAGAAAAAGTGTTCATGACCCCTCCCTCGATGAGATCCATAGCCTCACAACGGCTCTTACCCTAGGTCAGCCGCTTGCTCGCCTGGACCAAGGTCCCATGCCGCTGAGCCTTGCGGCTCTATCCGGGTGCCCGAGCGGAACCTAGCTTGGCGCCATGGCGATCGAAGAATTGCTCAGCGCGGCTGTCGCCGCGCCGTCTTTGCACAACACCCAGCCATGGCGGATGCGGATCAAGGCGAAGGGGACGAAGATCGAGTTGTTCGCTGATGCCGCCCGGATCCTTCCGGTGGCCGATCCGCAAGGTCGCGCGGCCTATATCGCCTGCGGCGCCGCCTTGTTCAACCTGCGAGTGGCGGCCGCGGCTCATGGCCTGCTGCCGACGATCCGCCTGATGCCAGATCCAGGGCAGGCCTTGCTCGTCGCCGAGGTCGAGTTGTCGGAGGGATATCAGGCCTCGCCGTGGGAACACGAGTTGAGCGCGGCCGTCCCGCTGCGTCGCACCGACCGCGAACCTTACAGCGACGTGGCCGTTCCGCCGGCGATCAGGGCGGAGCTGACCGGCGCGGCAAGGTCAGAGAACGCAGTGCTGCGTTTCCTCGATGAAAACGAGGCCGTGCGGGTCAAGCACCTGCTTTCCGACGCTGAGCGTGAACTGCGCGACGATCCGGCCTACCGAGAGGAACTGGCGCGCTGGGTCGGTCATGACCGGCACGGCGACGGTATGCCGAGCGAGGTGCTAGGCCCGAGATCTGCGATAGGCCCCGACCAGGTGCGTGACTTCCGTGCCGATCGGCGCGAACCGGTACGCTACGCCAACTTCGAATGCAGGCCACAGCTAGCGGTACTTTCCGTGCGAGGCCGCAGCGTGCCAAGCTGGATAGCAGCAGGTCAGGCGCTTGAGTGCGTCTGGCTGACGGCGACCTGCCGCGGCGTTTCTCTCTGCCCGCTGACCCAGGCACTTGAGACGCCGGACGCGTGGCTGGTGCATGACACGCGCTTGGGATCTGAGTACCCGCAGATGATCATGCGAATCGGCTACGGTGCGCCGGCCAAGGCGCAGACCCCGCGGCGTCCGATCGCTGACGTCTCCTGCTGGGAATAGGCAGCCTTGTCCGAGCACACATTCTTCAATACCTCTCGATGTACTACGCGGCGTGTACCTCACGGCTGCTCATGTGCTGCACGTGTTCGCCTCGCGCTCGGGCTCGCGCTCGGGTTCGATCTTGGGTTCGATGTGATCGGGCGGCGCCTTCAGGGTGGTTGTCGGACGGGTTGCCCGGCGGAGGCCCACGGTCACGATAGCCAACCCGATCAGCACCACACCGATGATCACCAATGACTCTGAGACCCCTAGAGACCGGTTCGCGTATCTAAGCACAACCGCCGTGATGTAACAGAACATTGCGCACGACCCGAACGCCGCCAGAACCACGTTCCGCAGCGGCACGCTTGCCGCCATCGCCGTGCCCGCGGTGGCGATGCCGACCACATAGACCCAGCCCGCGTCATGAACGGCTAGTGCCGGCGCGATAAGGGCCAGCGTCGCCCCTACCAACATGCTGGTACCCAGCGGCTCTGGGTACAGCCAACCGAGAATTGCCCAGGCCGAACCGAGCAGCCATAGGCCGAGCGCGGTGGCCAGCCACGGTGCCGTGTCGGTCGCTACCACGCCGATCACGCCGCAGAACGCGCCGACGAGCCCCGCGAACGCCACCACCATGAGCGCTTCGCGGCGGCACACCAGCCACAGGGCTCCGGCATCGAGTGCCAGCACGGCGCCGACGATCGCCAGCGTGACGCTCGCAGGCTGCTGATATATCAAGGCCGTGGCGATCGCGGCGGCGCCTGCCGCGCATCCTGACCCGCACCACATCAGCTGGGTCAGCAGCTGAGTACCCGACTCAGTCAGCCAGCGCACTATAAAGCCGATTATCAGGAAGCAAATCGCGACGCTAGGAGTATGCCGAACCGTGCCCAATTGGTGACCGACAGCCAATGCTGGCTTATGGTGATACCGCTCCCGGCAAGGACAAGGATTGCGCCGACAGCCGCGAGCGACTCGGTGAGCAGCGAAAGGCGCTGCTTAGCCCGCTGCACGCCTTCCCGCCCAGCGGACTTAACTGCGAATCGCCGCCGCAACCAGAACCAGTATTCAATCGCAGCGGTAACCGACACAACGGCCACGAATATAACCGCGATAAGAGTTAACATGGCGAAATCCGTTTCCGCTTTAGGGAGTTCAGCGTCTAGAGCGTAACCGGCACCGCGGCGACGCCGCGGGTACTGACGACGTGCTGCTCGCGCGCCGGTACTGGCTGGCGTGGCACGACGATGACCGGCCGCCTGGCCAGGTGCAGTACCTTGAGCGAGACGCTGCCGATCGGGATATGCGGCAGATCGGTGCCGTGCGCCGAGCCGAGCACGATCATGCGGGCGTCATGCTCATTGGCCGCTTGCACGATCGCCTTGGCGATCTGGCCGACGTGCGTCTCGCGGATCTCGGCCTCGGCCCTGATGTCCGCCTCACGCAGGCTGGTACGGATGCTGGTGACCAGTCGCTCCGCTTCGCCTTCCGCGCAGTCGACTTGCAGCCGGCCGAAACGCCCGACAGCGAACTCATGCACATGCAAGATGATGATCTTGTCCTCAGTGCCGTGCCAGAGTTCCTTGGCCATCTGCGTGGCTTCGGGCGCGTAATGCACCGCGTCCACGCTCAGCAGTATGTTCTTGCCCATTACAGCCACCTCCTGTCCTTATCTCACTGCGAGCTAACGGGCTTTGGGCAGGGCCGAACGCACCGCTTGTAAAGGACCTTCGCCCTGTAGGCCGGAGACCTTTGCACGTGACGGTTAAGGGCGTCAGCGGGGCCACGATCGTCGTATCGGCTCGAATACCAGGAAAGAGATGATTGCGGTGAACGCGTTCTTCAAGCTGATGACGCAGAAGAAGAGTGGGTCATGAGCATACCGTTGCCGATCCCAGCCGGCGAGGTCGGCTATCTGCTATCGACGGCAGCGAGGGCGCCGTCTGTGCACAACACCCAACCATGGCGCTTTCGGGTCAATCCATGCGATATCGAACTCTTTGCCGACCCAACACGCAAGCTGCACCGCGATCCGCTCGGCCGGGAGATGCTCCTGAGCTGCGGAGCGGCCTTGTTCGGTTTGCGTCTGGCAATCCGCTCGCTCGGGTACCAGCCGGTCGTCACGTTGCTTCCTCGCCTAGATCAGCTACGTCTCCTGGCCAGAGTCGCCATGATCGCCGGCCCGCCGATGACCGCTCAGGAGCGTGAGATGCTGAATGCGATACCGCACAGGTACACCCATCGCGGTGCCTTCAGCCCAGGACCCCTGCCGCCTGGGCTGCTGATCAGGATGCAGCACGACGCGCTTGCCGAAGGAGCCACGCTGGCGCTTGTGCAGTCGGCCATTGAGTATGAGCGGCTGGCCAGCTTGCTATCGGCGACCGGCCCGAAGCAAGATCGGGACCCGGCGGCCAGGGCCGACGTCGTGCGCTGGAGCCGCGCCGCGGCCAGCAGTGTCCGCGACGGTGTTCCCGCCCAGGCATTCCCTGCCCAGGTGGTCAGCGAGCCCGGCCGACTCAGGCAGCGTGACTTCGACCTGGGGCGCGGAATCGGTTTCGATGTGACGCCAGGCGCTGCGCCCGCAGCCACCGCCGTCCTGATCACGCTCGGTGATCGTCGCGCCGACTGGCTGAGAACGGGCCAGGCTTTGCAGCGGCTGCTCCTGCACGCGGCGAGCAAGTGGGTTTTCGCCAGCTTGTACACCCAGCCCCTGGAGTCGGCGGAGATCAGGCGCATGGTCAAGGAACGCCTAGGGCTGCCGGGCTGGCCGCAGGTGATCCTGCAATGCGGCCCCGTCGGCAGCACTCATCCCACCAGCCGCCGATCTCCTGCCTAGCTGGTCGAGTCATAAGGCAATGCCAACCGGTTGGCCGGTACCGGTCGGTCGCGAAGGTCCTGCGCAAACGGGACCTCGGCCTCTTAGAAGGTCGCCTGATCGCGGTATGCGATGGATATGTGGAGTCGCTTACATGAGAAAAGGAGCCCGGTCATGACGAAGCTGGCGACCAGGGGATCGACGGTCAAGTTCCTCGACCTCTTTAACTGGTCTGACTCACCATGGGCCGCGCTGACGCAGTTCCGGCTGGCCCCAACCTTCAGAGTGGAGCATTACGCAGAAGACGGCCGTTTCGTCGTCCCGATCAGCGGGTTGAGGTCACGTCGGCCGGCTAGGCCAGAGTTGACCGGTCGGCCACCGCCGGCCGCCCTGCGGGTACGCCGACCGGTCACCTGACCTAGGCCCATTGGCAGCCAATCGAGGGCGCGTGCATGTTACTCATCCGCAAGCCCGACGGGACCTTTGGCCCTAAAGAAACGAGCGAGCCCGAGACTAGCGTCGCATGTGAGCAAGTGACAGGCGGCCGAGTGCTCGTCGCGGCGGAGTCGAGGAGAGCGGTGCGATGGGGATGGCAGGTAGTTCCGAGCCGGTCAGGCGGGCGGGCTGCGACCTGACACCGCTCGTCGACTTGCTGGCGGGCCGGGCCCTGACCGGGCCTGTGCGTGACCGTCGGCCGGTTTACCTCGACCTGCTGCCGCCGTGCAACGCCGGATGCCCGGCGGGCGAGAACATCCAGGCCTGGCTTGCCTGCGCCGAAGCGGGCCGGCACGAGCAGGCGTGGCGTCAACTCGTCGCCGACAACCCGATGCCGGCCATACACGGACGGGTCTGCTACCACCCGTGCGAAAACGCCTGTAACCGAGCCAACCTTGACAGTCCGGTCTCGATACACGCGGTCGAGCGGTTCCTCGGCGATATGGCGCTTGACCTGGGCTGGTCATTCGACCGGCCGGCCGTCAGAACCGGAAAGCGGATCCTCGTCATCGGCGGTGGGCCGAGCGGACTGTCGGCCGCCTATCACCTGGCGCGGCGCGGTCACGAGGTGGAGGTCAGGGACGCCGGCGCCCAGATGGGCGGCATGATGCGCTACGGGATTCCCGCCTACCGACTCCCGCGCGACGTGCTTGACTGCGAGATCGCCAGGATCGCTGACCTCGGGGTGCGGATGACCTGCGGGCACCAGACCTGCGACCTGGACGCCGAACGGCGTGACGGCGGCTTCGACGCTGTGTTCGTCGCTGTGGGCGCGCACTTGAGCAAGCGGGTGGACATCCCGGCGAGGGACGCGAGCCGGATCGTGGACGCCGTTTCGTTCCTGCGAGACGTCGCGTCGGGAGAGCGACCCGCGATCGGCCGTCACGTCGCGGTGTACGGCGGCGGCAACACCGCGATGGACGCCGCGCGAGTCGCCCGTCGTCTCGGGGCTGACGACACGCTGATCGTCTACCGGCGTACCCGGGCACAGATGCCCGCCCACGCCGAGGAGGCCGACGACGCGGAGCGGGAAGGCGTCAAGATCAACTGGCTGCGCACCATCGCAGCGTTCGACGGACCTGACCTCACGGTCGAGCAGATGGAACTGGACGACGCCGGTGTTCCCCACCCGACCGGGCGCTTTGAGACGCTGGCCGCCGACACGGTCATCCTCGCGCTCGGCCAGGACACCGACACCACCTTCCTGCGCCAGGTGCCTGGCGTCGAGGTCGGGCGGGACGGCACGGTACAGGTGTCGCCCGCGATGATGACTGGCTGCCCAGGCGTCTTCGCGGGCGGGGACATGGTGCCGTCGGAACGGACCGTGACAGTTGGCGTAGGCCATGGCAAGAAGGCGGCGGCCAACATAGACGCGTGGCTGAGCGCCGCCGACGGCTGCGACGTCCCGTCGGCCAGCAAGGTCAAGCACGCGATCGTCACGTTCGACCAGCTGAACCTGTGGTACTTCGGCGACGCCGCGCAGCGACGGCAGCCGGAGGTACCGGTCGAGGTGCGCGTGACGGACTTTGGCGAGGTGGTCGGCGGGCTGTCTGAACGGGAGGCCGCTTTCGAAGCGGGCCGGTGCCTGTCCTGTGGCAACTGCTGTGAATGCGACGGCTGCCTCGGCGCGTGTCCGGAGGGCGCCGTGATCAAGCTCGGGCCCGGCCACAGGTACGAGTTCGACTATAACCGGTGCACCGGATGCGGCGCGTGCTACGAGCAGTGCCCGGTGCACGCCATCGAGATGATTACGGAGCGTGGGTGATGCGGGTCACGATCGACGGCAACGAGGCGGCGGCATCGGCCGCCTACCGGCTCAACGAGGTGTGCTGCATCTACCCGATCACGCCGTCGTCGGCGATGGCCGAGCTTGCCGACGAGTGGTCAAGCCACCGAAGGCCCAATGTCTGGGGAAGCATCCCTGCCGTCATCGAGATGCAGAGCGAAGGCGGCGCGGCCGGCGCCTTGCACGGTGCGCTCCAGGCAGGCGCGCTGGCGACCACGTTCACGGCCTCGCAGGGCCTGCTGCTGATGATCCCGAACATGTACAAGATCGCTGGCGAACTGACCTCGGCCGTGATCCACGTGGCCGCCAGGTCGATAGCGGCTCAGGGGCTGTCCATCTTCGGTGACCACTCCGACGTGATGGCGGTGCGGCCGACCGGTTTCGCGTTGCTCGCATCGGCTTCGGTACAGGAAGCTCATGACCTGGCCGTCGTAGCGCAGGCCGCGACGTTGGTGACCAGGGTGCCGTTCGTGCACTTCTTCGACGGATTCCGCACGTCTCACGAGCTGAACACGATCGATCTGCTTACCGACGACGACCTGCGGGCGCTCGTCCCAGAAGAACTGGTGCGGGCACACCGGAGCCGGGCACTGTCGCCCGAGCGGCCTTTCATCAGGGGCACCGCGCAGAATCCTGACGTCTACTTCCAGGCACGCGAGACGGTAAACCCGTTTTACGCGGCCGTTCCTGGCGCGGTCCAGGATGCCATGGACGCCCTGGCCGAGCGGGCCGGACGGGCCTACCGGATCGTCGAGTACACCGGCCATCCGCAGGCCGACCGCGTGATCATCGCGATGGGCTCGGCCGTGCAGACCACGGCGGAGACCGTTACCCATCTATGCCAGGCCGGCCAGCGGGTCGGCGTCATCGGCGTGCGCTTGTTCCGGCCGTTCCCGACCACGGCGCTGCTCGATGCGCTGCCGCCGACCGTGACCAGGATCGCGGTGCTCGACCGGACCAAGGAGCCAGGCTCGTCGGGCGAGCCTTTGCTGCTCGACGTCACGGCAGCTGTGGTACAAGCTCACGACAATGGTGAACATAATTCCTTCCCGCTGATCATCGGCGGAAGGTACGGGCTGTCGTCCAAGGAACTCACCCCGGCCATGGTCGCGGGAATCTTCGCCGAGATGGAGTGGGAGCACCCACGGCGACGGTTCACGATCGGCATCGACGACGACGTGTCCCGCACCAGCCTGCCCTACGATCTGGCGCTGGATATCGAGCCGCCCGGTACGGTACGCGCGGTCTTCTTCGGCCTGGGTTCTGACGGCACGGTCGGGGCGAACAAGAACACCATCAAGATTCTCGGCGAGCATAGCGGCCTGCACGCGCAGGGTTACTTCGTCTACGACTCAAAGAAGTCAGGGTCGCAGACCGTCTCGCACCTGCGGTTCGGGCCGGACCCCATCCGCGCGCCGTACCTGGTAGGTCAGGCCAGCTTCGTCGGGTGCCACCATTTCGGGCTGCTCGACCGGGTCGATGTTCTCGGCCGCGCGGCACCGGGCGCGACTCTGCTGCTTAACTGCCCGCAGCCGCCAGACCAGGTCTGGGACGCGCTGCCGCGCCCGGTGCAGGAAAAGATCATCACCAAGCGGATCGAGTTGTACGCGATCAACGCCGGCCGGATCGCCCGCGAGGCCGGCCTCGCGGGCAGAACTAATACGATCCTGCAGACCTGCTTCTTCGCGATTTCCGGGGTGCTGCCCCGCGACGAGGCGATCGCCGCGATCAAGTCATCGATCGCCAAGACCTACGGGCGCCGCGGACCCGAGGTCGTCAAGCGCAACAACGAGGCGGTTGACCAGACG
>DATNEK010000231.1:0-7853 GCA_035553055.1 Streptosporangiaceae bacterium
GAGATCGCCACTGGCTTTTCGAACTCGCGCTTGGGCTCGCGAAACCGGGACTCGCCACGGCCGTTGGACATCGCCTGGTTCTGCAGCGGGCACTCGCCGCCCTTGTCGCACATCGGGCAGTCAAGCGGGTGGTTGACAAGCAGCATCTCCATGATGCCGGCCTGCGCCTTCTCGGCCACCGCCGAGTGCCGCTGGGTGCGGACCACCATGCCAGGGGTGCACACGGTCGTACACGAGGCCGGCGGCTTCGGCTGTCCCTCGACGTGCACCAGGCACTGCCGGCACGCACCGATCGGGTCGAGTAGCGGGTGATCGCAGAACCGCGGAATCTGAATGCCGAGCATCTCGGCGGCCCTGATGATCAGCGTGTTCTTCGGAACGGCGATCTCATACTCGTCGATGGTGACGTGCACGAGGTCGTCCTGGGCGGGCAGCGAAGCAGTCATCGCGTCCTCCACGATTCGCCGAAGACGGTCGACGCGGCCGGGTCGAAGGGGCATGACCCGCGCTTGACGTGCTCGATGAACTCGTCACGGAAGTACTGGATCGAGGAGACAATCGGGCTGATCGCGCCGTCGCCGAACGGGCAGAACGACCGGCCGAGTATGTTGTCGCAGATGTCGAGCAGCTTGTCCAGGTCGGCGTCGCTGCCCTGGCCGTGCTCAAGCGAATCGAGCACCTGCACGGTCCAGTAGGTGCCTTCCCGGCAGGGAGTGCACTTGCCGCACGACTCGTGCTTGTAGAACTCCATCCACCGCAGCACGGCCCTGACCACGCAGGTGGTCTCGTCGAATATCTGCAGCGCCCTGGTGCCGAGCATGGACCCGGCCGCACCTATGGCCTCGAAGTCAAGCGGCACGTCGAGGTGCTCGTGGGTCAGTATCGGCGTCGACGATCCGCCCGGGGTCCAGAACTTGAGCCGGTGACCAGCCCTGACGCCGCCGGCGATCGACAGCAACTCGCGCAGCGTGACGCCGAGCGGCGCCTCGTACTGGCCCGGAGTGGTGACGTGCCCCGAGAGCGAGAAGATGCCGAAGCCCTTGGATTTTTCGCTGCCGAGCGCGGCGAACGAGCCCGCGCCGCGGTAGATGATGTAGGGCACGCTGGCGATCGACTCGACGTTGTTGACCACGGTCGGGCACTGGTAAAGCCCCGCGTTGGCCGGGAACGGCGGCTTGAGCCTTGGCTGGCCGCGCTTGCCTTCGAGCGAGTCGAGCAGCGCGGTCTCCTCGCCGCACTCGTAGGCACCGGCACCCGCGTGCACGACGACGTCGAGGTCGAAACCTGACTTGAGGATGTTGGTGCCGAGGTAGCCCGCTTCGTAGGCCTCGGCGACCGCGTGGTGCAGCCGCCTGACCACGTGCAGCACCTCGCCGCGCACGTAGATGAAGGCCAGGTTGGCCCTGATCGCGTAGGCGGCGATGATCGCGCCTTCGAGCAGGGCGTGCGGGTTAGCCAGCATCGTCGGGATGTCTTTGCAGGTGCCGGGCTCGGACTCGTCGGCGTTCACGACCAGGTAGTGCGGCTTGCCGTCGCCCTGCGGTATGAACCCCCACTTGACGCCGGTCGGGAACCCGGCGCCGCCGCGCCCGCGCAGACCCGACTCCTTGACGGTCGCGATGACTGTGTCCGCAGGCATCGCAAGCGCCTTCGGCAGTGCCTGGTAGCCGCCCGTCCTGCGGTAGCCAGCTAGCGTGAACGAGTCGGCGTCATCCCAGTGCGCGGTGAGCTCGGGGGTCAGCACTGTTGTCACTCTTGGCCTCCATCTGGGGACCAGCCGTTCTCCTTGGCGATCCGGAGTCCGGCTAGGGTCGGCTGGCCACGGGTGTCGCCGCCGGCCGCCTGGTCGTCGGGGAAACCAGCCAGGATCATCGCGGCCTCACGCCAGTTCACCAGCTTGGGAGCGCCCCGGCTCGGCGCGACGTCCGCGCCGCTGCGCAGGCCGTCGACGAGTTCCCTGGCCGATTCCGGCGTCATGTTGTCGAAGAACTCCCAGTTGACCATCACGACCGGCGCGTAATCGCAGCCCGCGTTGCACTCGATGTGCTCGAGGCTGACCTTGCCGTCGGGCGTCGCGTCGTCGCCTTCGGTGCCGAGGTAGCCGCGCAGATCGGAGTAGATCGCGTCGCCGCCCATGATCGCGCACAGCGTGTTCGTGCAGACGCCCACGTGGTACTCGCCGACCGGCTTGCGCTTGTACATCGTGTAGAACGACACCACCGCGGTGACGTCGGCCTCGGACAGGCCCAGTTTCTCGGCGCAATACGCTATGCCGTCGTTGGACACGTATCCCTCATGGGCCTGCACGAGGTGCAGGAGCGGCAGCAGCGCCGACCGCGACCTTGGGTACCTGGCGATGATCTGCCCGGCCCGCTCGTCAAGCGCGGCTTTGTCCTGATCACTAAACGCTGTCCTTTTCAACCCATCCCGCTCTGCGTTCTCGGTCACTACCGGTCCACCCCTCCCATCACCGGGTCGATGCTGGCCACCGCCGCGATCACGTCGGCGACCATGCCGCCTTCGCACATCGCGGAGACCGACTGCAAGTTCGTGAACGACGGATCGCGCATGTGCACGCGGTACGGGCGCGTGCCTCCGTCACTGACCGCGTGGCAGCCTAGCTCACCGCGCGGCGACTCGACGGCCGCGTACGCCTGCCCGGCCGGCACCCGGAAGCCCTCGGTGACGAGCTTGAAGTGGTGGATCAGCGCCTCCATCGACTGGCTCATGATGTGCGCGATGTGGTCGGCCGAGTTGCCAAGGCCGTCGGGGCCGACCGCGAGCTGAGCCGGCCAGCCGATCTTCGCGTTGTTGATCATGACCGGATCCTGGGCCGGGCGGGCGGCGGCGAGCCGGTCGACGCACTGCTCGATGATGCGCAGCGACTGGTTGATCTCATCCATCCTGACGATGTACCTGTCGTAGGCGTCGCAGCCGGTCTGGGTGCAGATGTCGAACTCGTAGGTCTCGTAACCGCAGTAGGGCTGGCTCTTGCGCAGATCCCAGGGCAGGCCGGTGGCACGCAGGATGGGCCCGGTCACGCCGAGCGACATGCAGCCAGCCAGGTCGAGGTACGCGACATCGCGAGTGCGGAGCAGGTAGATCGGGTTGACGTCGAACAGCTTGCGTATCTCGCCGAGCAGGGGCGGCATGACAGTGAGGAACTCGCGCAGCTTCTCGATCGCGCCGGATGGCAGATCCTGCGCCACACCGCCAGGCCGGATGTAGGCGTGGTTCATCCGCAGGCCGCTGATCAGCTCGAACAGGTCGAGCACCTTCTCGCGTTCGCGCATGCCGTAGAGGAACACGGTGGTGGCGCCAAGCTCCATGCCGAAGGTGCCGACCGCCGTCAGGTGCGACGAGATCCGGTTCAGCTCCATCATCAGCACCCGAAGGACGCTGGCTCGCTCAGGTATCTGGTCGGTGATGCGGAGCAGCTTTTCCACCGCCAGGCAGTAGGCGGCCTCATTGAACAGCGGCGAGAGGTAGTCCGCCCTGGTGCAGAACGTGACGCCCTGGGTCCAGGTGCGGAACTCCATGTTCTTCTCGATGCCGGTATGCAGGTAGCCGATCACCGGCCGCAACTCGGTCACCGTCTCGCCGTCGAGCGTCAGGATCAGCCTGAGCACACCGTGCGTGCTTGGGTGCTGCGGCCCCATGTTGACGATCAGGCGTTCTTCTGAGCCGTCATCGGCTATCTCGTCGGCGGCCGCGACGACTTCGTCCCAGTCCTGCCCGCCGACGTTGTAAACGCGGCCATCGGTGCTGGTCATTCGTATGCTCTCCGCTCGTCTGGGGGCGGGACAGTGGCGCCGCGGTACTCAACCGGGATGCCACCGAGCGGGTAATCCTTGCGCTGCGGGTGACCCTTCCAGTCGTCGGGCATCTCGATCCTGGTCAGCGCGGGGTGACCGTCGAAGATGATGCCGAAGAAGTCCCAGGTCTCCCGCTCGTGCCAGTCGCAGGTCGGGTAGACACCCACGGCCGACGGGATGTGCGGGTCCGCGTCGGGTGCCGATACCTCCACCCGCAGCCGCCGATTGTGCGTGACGGAAAGCAGCGGATAGACCGCGTGCAGCTCGCTACCGGCGAGCGTCGGGTAGTGCACGCCGGAGACGCCGAGGCAGAGCTGGAATGCGAGCGCCGGATCATCTCGCAGCCTGCGCATAACCTCGACCAGGTGCTCGCGGCGCACGTGGAAGGTCAGCTCGCCGTTCGCGACCACGACCCGCTCTACCGCGTCGCCGAAGCTCAGGCTCGAGGCTTCGAGCGCGCCGCTGAGTGCGTCGGCGACTTCGTCGAAGTACGAACCGTACGGCCGGGACGTCGACGGCGGCGGCGGCTGCCTGACCAGCAGGCCACCGTAACCTGAGGTGTCGCCCGTGGTCAGGGTGCCGAACATGCCGGTGCGGATGACGGGCTCGCCTGTCCGCTCCTCGCCTTTGGCAAGCGCCTTGTTCTCATCGGGGGCAGCCCCGTTAGGTCCGGTCACGGCTTGGCTCCCGTCCCGGTGTCCCCTTGCCGCAGGTGGGGCAGCAGCGGCAGGCGACGCAGCCTGGCCTCTTCGAGTTCGGTGATCTCTTTCTCCCTGTTGACCCCGAGCTTCATATTCTGGATCTTGTCGTGCAGCTTGACGATCGCGTCGATCAGCATCTCCGGCCGGGGCGGGCAACCAGGCAGGTAGATGTCGACGGGCACGATGTGGTCGACGCCCTGCACGATCGCGTAGTTATTGAACATGCCGCCGCTCGAGGCGCAGACGCCCATCGAGATCACCCACTTGGGCTCCGACATCTGGTCGTAGATCTGCCGGAGCACGGGCGCCATCTTCTGGCTCACGCGTCCGGCCACGATCATCAGGTCGGCCTGCCTCGGGGTGTTCGACGCCCGCTCCATCCCGAACCTGGCCAGGTCGTGCCGAGGTCCGCCGGTCGCCATCAGCTCGATCGCGCAGCAGGCGAGCCCGAACGTGGCCGGCCATACCGACGACTTACGCGCGTAGCCGGCCACCTTCTCGACCGTTGTCAGCAGGATGCCGCTCGGCAGTTTTTCTTCGAGTCCCATGCTGATCCGCCTCTCTAATCCCGCCCAGCCCGCCCTAATCCCATTCCAGGCCGCCGCGCCGCCATACGTAGACGTAGGCGACGAGGACGGTAACGACGAAGGTGACCATCTCGACCAGGCCGAACCCCCCGAGGTGGTCGAAGGCGACCGCCCACGGGTACAGGAAGATGATCTCGATATCGAAGACGATGAAGAGCATCGCGGTCAGGTAGTACTTCACAGGGAACCTGATCCCGGCCGGCTGGCGGGTCGGCTCGATACCGCACTCGTACGCCTCGAGCTTGGCCCTGTTCCACCGCTTAGGGCCGGCCATCACCCCGGCAACCAGTGAGAATATGGCGAACACCGTGGACAGAGCGCCGAGCACGACGATGGGAACGTAGTAGCTCATCGGCTCCGTCACCCCCTTGTCTCATCGCGCGGCCTTGCGCCGCGCGACACAGTCGATCTCTGATCGCGGATCTGACGCCGCATCACTCGCGCCGACCTCGCTCTTATCTGTCGCACCGTTTGAAGGTCCGCTTGATGGCGTTATGCCGCCGGCGCAATCTTAGACAGCGCGTTGATTACCCGATCCACCGCATCGCCGCCGCGGGGCTCGGTCAGGTTCCCTAGCAGTTTCATCGTCATCCGCATCACGGCGGGGCGCTTTATCCCGTGCCTGGTGGCGAACTTCATGATGGCCGGGTTTCCGATCATCTTCACGAATGTCCGGCCCAGAGTGTAGTAGCCGCCGTAGTTCTGTTTGAGCGCCACCGGGTAGCCCTGCAGCACTCGCTCCGCGCCAGCGGCCGTCGGCCGTCCGAGCGCCTGGACGATCGTGCGGGCGGCGATCTCGCCCGACTCCATCGCGTAGGCGATGCCCTCACCGTTGAACGGGTTCACCATCCCGCCGGCATCACCGACGAGCACCAGGCCCTTCGTGTAGTGCGGCGTCCGGTTGAATCCCATCGGAAGGGCGGCGCCGCGCACCGGCTCGGTCCTGTTGTCCTCGGAGAAGCCCCACTCGGCCGGCATCGCGCCGAGCCAGCGACGCAGCAGCGCGCGATAGTCGATGTGCCCGAACGCGTCTGAGGTATTCAGCAGGCCAAGCCCGACGTTGGAGGTGCCGTCGCCCATCCCGAAGATCCAGCCGTAGCCAGGCAGCAGGTCCTTGCCGTCCCACAGGTCGAGCCAGGCCTCAAGGTAGTCGTCGTCATGCCGCGGGCTCTTGTAGTAGGTGCGTACGGCCACGCCAAGCGGCCGGTCGTCTCGCTTATGCAGGCCCATCGATACCGACAGCCGCGAGGAGTTGCCGTCAGCCGCGATCACCAGACGGGCGGCGAACCTTTTTTCTGGCCCGTCATGGTTTTTCACGCGAGTCACGACGCCGGTGACTCGACCGGTCCGCTCGTCGAGCGCGGGGCCGGTGACCGTGACATTCTCAAGCAGCCTGACGCCGGCCTTCTGTGCGTGCCTGGCCAGAACCTGGTCGAAGTCGGTCCTTGCCCTGATCGTGCCGAAACCGGGGAACGCCGACAGGTCAGGCCAGGCCAGCTCGATCCGGCCGCCGCCGCCGATGATGCGCAGGCCCTTGTTGCGCAGCCAGCCGTCGCCCTCGCTGGTCGATATGCCCATCGTGGTCAGCGCCTTGACCGCGCGCGGGGTCAGCCCGTCGCCGCAGACCTTCTCCCTGGGAAAGCTCGTCTTCTCCAGCATCAGCACGTCGAGCCCAGCCGTGGCCAGGTGGTAAGCGGCCGCCGACCCGGCCGGTCCAGCGCCGACCACTATCACGTCCGCGGTGCTCGCCTGATCCGGGTGGCTAGCCGGGGGGTTCTGCTCGCTCACTGACCCGTCCCGCCAATCTTGTGAACTCCTTCACAAGTACAGATGGTCATAGTCTAGCCCCCATGTCGCCCGCTATCAGCGGGGACGGCGGGCTACGTGCAGGGAGACTATGCCGCCGGTGAGGTTGCGCCAGTCGGCTTTGGACCAGCCGGCCGCCTCGATGCGGTCGGCGAGCTCGGCTTGCGGCGGCCAGTCCTTGATTGACTCGGCTAGGTATTCGTAGGCGCCTGGGTTGGCCGAGATCCGCTTCGCCACCGTAGGCAGCGCGGTCGCCAGGTACCGCTGGTAGGCGACGTCAAGCGGCCTGGCGGGCAGGTGGGAGAACTCGCAGATCACCAGCCGCCCGCCGGGCTTGGTCACGCGGAGCATCTCGGTCAGCGCGGCGTCGGGGTCGGTGACGTTGCGCAGCCCGAACGAGATCGTCACCACATCGAACGTCTGCTCGGCGAACGGCAGCGACAGCGCGTCGCCGGCGGCGAACGTCACTCGCTCACCGGGCTTGCGCGCACCCGCTCGCAGCATTCCGAGAGAGAAGTCGCAGGCAACGCACCGCGCTCCGGCCTTGGTGAAGGCCCGAGACGACGTGCCGGTCCCGGCGGCGATGTCGAGCACCAGGTCATCGGCCTTGGCAGCGACCAGGCGGGCGACGATCGAACGCCACCACCGATCCTGACCAAGCGACAGGACGTCGTTGAGCAGGTCGTAGCGCTCGGCCACGGCATCGAACATCGCGGCGACGTCGCCTGGCTGCTTGTCTAGCTGAGCGCGAGTCATGGCACCCAGCGTGGCACACGGCTTCCCGGCCTGCATCGCCCAGCCCGCTCTCCTCAATGTATAGGCAGGTCCATAACATCCTGCTCCAGGATGGCGCCAGGTCAATCCAGGCCTGATAGTGCTCGCGTGCTCGCGTGCTCGCCGACTCCCGGCGCGCGGTAGTTCCAGCCGGCCTCCTGCCACACCTG
>DATNEK010000232.1:0-2028 GCA_035553055.1 Streptosporangiaceae bacterium
AAAAATACCGTCGAGTCACTGCAATCGGGCATCATCTACGGCTTCGCCGCGCAGGTCGAGGGAATTGCACGGCGTATGGCACGGGAACTTTCACCAGAAGACCCGGACCGGGTGACCACTATCGCCACCGGCGGCCTGGCGCCGCTCGTTATCGACGAGGTAAGCGTCATTGATGCCTACGAGCCGTGGCTCACCCTGATCGGCTTGCGGCTGGTTTACGAAAAGAACGCGAACTCGGCTGAGAGTAACCCTCGGTAACCGAGCCTTCTGGTTGTCCCGACTGGGACCTCTCCTCAGCAGGCGCTTTTCCGGCCTCAGGCGATCCGTACCGCGCCGACGTAGTCGCTGAAGAGCGGCTCGACCCGGACGACCGCGCCGGTGTCGGGCGCGTCCACCATGAGCCCGTCGCCGACGTAGAGGCCGACGTGGCTGATGTCGGAGCCGAAGAAGACCAGGTCGCCCGGCTCCAGGTCGGCCCGGGCCACGTGCATGCCCATATTCCACTGGGCGCCGGTGTAGTGCGGCAGCGCGATGCCCTCCTGGGCGTACGCCCACATCACCAGGCCGGAGCAGTCGAACTCGCTCGGGCCCGCCGCCGCCCAGACGTAGGGGTCGCCGCGCTTGCTGAGCGCCGCCTGGAGGGCTTGCCCGCCGACCGTGTTCGCGGTCGGGATCTGGATGTCGGGGTACGAGCCCGTCTGCTTGAAGACCGCCATCGCCTGCGACATGGCCGCGCTGTTGACCTTGTCGATCTTGCCCTCGATGATCTTCTTCTTGGCGTCCATCTGGGTCTCGATCGCGCGCACCGCGGCAGCCTGCTGGTCGGCGGTCTGCTTGTCGCGCAGAGCCTGGGTCACCTTGTTGCTCAGCGAGCTGACCTTCACGCCGCTCGACTGGTTGAGCTCGGCGATGGCCGAGGCCTGGCTGAGGAACTGCGACGGATCGCCGGTGGTGAGCGCGGCGAACGTGGGATCAAGGCCCGAGTTGATGTAGTTCGCCGCGGCGAGCTGGGCGATCGCCTGCTGGCCGACGGCCAGCGCGGCCTGGCCGCGGCTGGCGGCCTGCTGGGCGATCTTCGCGTTGGCCTTGGCCCGGTTCAGCTGGATACGCAAGCCGTCGTACTGCTCGCTCAGCGAGTTGATCTGGTTTTCCAGCTGCTTCGCTTCGGCGATCAGGGTCTTCAGGTTCGGCTGGGGTGCCATGACCTGCGCCGCGCTGATGCCTCCCGGCACCACGAGGGCCAGGACGGCCGTCGCGGCGGCGAGGCTGGCAGCTCCGCTCAGTTTGCGCACAGCGAAGCACGATATTGGAATCGGAGGGGGGTTGCCAACCGACTCGGCAGAAGTTTTACCTTGCAGAAGTCTTGCGTAACGCTTACGTAGCAGGTAGTAGGGACTCGGCCCGGTCCGGCCCCATTCCGGCCCATTTCGCCCTGCGTCGCCGTCGGCCCTGGCCGGCGGCCCGATGCCGGGCGGCTGGATGCTGGGCTCAGCGGATATCGTGGACGACGCTATGGCTTACACGATCAGGGCCGCGCGCACCTCGGACGTGTCCGTGGTGAGGAAGCTGGTCGACTCCAACGTCGAGTCCGGGCGGCTGCTGAGCAAGGCCACCGTCACCCTCTACGAGAGCGTGCAGGAATTCGTGGTGGCCGAATTGACCGCGGACGGCACCGTGGCCGGCTGCGGCGCGCTGCACGTGATGTGGGAGGACCTGGCCGAGATCAGGACGGTCGCGGTGCGGGAAGACTGCCAGGGCCTGGGAATCGGCCACGGCCTGGTCGGCGCGCTGCTCGAGCGGGCCCGCGCGGTCGGGGTGCGCCGGGTGTTCTGCCTCACGTTCGCGACCGGCTTCTTCGGCCGCCATGGATTCCAGGCCATTAGCGGGACTCCCGTGGCCGCGGAGGTCTACCGGGAGCTATTGCGCTCATATGACGAAGGCGTGGCCGAGTTCCTGGACCTGGAACGGGTCAAGCCGAACACGCTCGGCAACACCCGGATGCTGCTGCGCCTGTAGAACTGCGCCGCT
>DATNEK010000233.1:0-27991 GCA_035553055.1 Streptosporangiaceae bacterium
CACCTACGGCACCCAAGCCCGCCACACCTACACCCGCAAATTCAACCCCGACACCAACATCAACCAGCTACTCGACATCTACAACTACGCCATCACCAACCCCGCCTGACACTCCGGCAGCAGATGAGACATTGATGACGACTCGGCCGCAGCGGCGCCGCACCGTCGACCCGGCGGGTCTGACCAGCCTGAGGTTCATCGGCGATGCCATGCGAAGAAGAGCCTGGGTGTGGTGCGGCGCCGGGATGGCCGGCCTCGTGATAGGCGCCGCCCTCTATGTACTGGCACCAACGGCCTACCAGGCTCAGACCTCAATCCTGGTAACAAGCAACTCCACCGAGGATTCTGGGACCCAGATCGAGGGCGACGTCGAGATCGCGCAAAACGCCCAGGTGGCCGAGGGTGCCATGGACGAGCTTGGATCGCGGCAATCCGTAGGCGCATTCCTGGCGTCCTACACGGTCACCGCTGTCTCCGATCAGATACTTCAGATCACGGCGAAAGCGGGTTCCTCCGACGCGGCGATCCGCGAAGCCCGTGCCGTCGCTGCGGTATTCCTCAACTTCAGAACGTACGAGCTGACGACGCAGCAGCGGCTGGGAATGACCGCGCTCCGGTCGCTCATCGCTTCGCACAGGCAGCAGTTCAGGTCGCTGACGGCGAAGCTCGCTCGGGTCACTGCCGAGCCGAACTCCCGCGCCAGGAAAATCGAGCTTCGCCGTTTGCGGAAAAAATATCGCAAGGCGAGCATCGCGCTCGGCGCGCTCGGATACACGCTGACGAACTATCCGGCGCTCACTCAGTCAATGGTGAAAGGCACTCAGGTACTCGACCCTGCCGCACCGATTCCCCCGTCGCGGCGGCACATCGCCGTCATCAACGCGATCGCAGGACTGATCTGCGGCCTCGGCATCGGCCTCAGCATCGTCGTGGCCAGCGCGCTGATATCCGACCGGCCCCGCCGGCGCGACGATGTCGCGCGCATGCTCGGATCTGTCGTCCGCAGCGTGGACAGGCCACGCCTGACCGGCGTGCCCCTCCGCGGCCGCGGCCGCATCCCAGTACCGCGCGGAGAGATACATCACCTCTCCAATCGGCTGCGCGAGGCCATACCTGACCGCGGGCGGACCGCCCTGGCTGTAGTCGCCGTTGACAGCGTTCGCCCGGCCGCGATGGCCCTGGCGTCAATGGCGGTTTCCTGCGCGCGGGAGGGACGGCGGGTTGTGCTCGCCGACCTGTCTGGCCGCGCCAGCGCCGCTCACGTGCTCGGCGTCCGCGGGCCAGGTGTCCACCAGGTAGAGGCATCCGGCGCCACGCTGGTGGTCGTCGTTCCTGAGCCAGGTGACGTCGAGCCCGCAGGCCACTCGGGCATCGCGTCGCAAGCCGTCGCGCATGAGCCGGCCGACCTTCTGCTCAGCCTGGCCGAACTCGATCCAGCGGTCGGCACCGACCAGCTGGCGACCTGGGCGACGGACGTCGCGGTGGTCATGACGGCTGGCCGGTGCTCGCCTAAGACGATCCATGCCGTCGGGGAGATGGTCAGGCTCGCGGGGCTGCGCCTGGCGTTCGGCGTGCTGCTCCGTGCCGACAAGACCGACGAGAGCGTCGGGCTCGCGCGTTTGAGTGGCTCGCGCCAGCCGAGCCGAGTGTGAGGGGATATTTCTGGTGAGCTCGACAGTCGCGCTAGGCCGCCGCCACGATCTGTCTCTCGTCGATGGCCTGCCGGCCAGCGAGCGTTGGATCAGGCGCAGAGTCGGTCTGGCCTGGAGCCTGCTGATACTTAACGTCCTGACCTTTTACTCCGCTACCTGGAGCGGCCTGCCGCTAGCGTTCCCGATCCCGTCGGCGGTTGGCAAGATGATCACACAGGGCTCCCTGGCGGCCGCGATGCTGGTAGCGATCTCAGTCAATCGCCGGCTGGTGATACGCCCAAGCGTGTTCTTGTTCATCCTGAGCTTGCTCGTGGTCGTGGCGTTCGCGGTGATCTTGGAGCCCGGTCACTTCGGCACGATCTACCGCACCTTCAGGTTCACCGGGTTCGTCGCCACGCTCTGGCTGCTGACGCCGTACTGGGGGCGACGCGACATGCTGCTCGTCCGCTGCTACTTGCTGGCGATCTCCGTAGTGCTCGGCACCGTGCTGCTCGGCTTCGTCGTCGCACCGAGAACCGCGTACGCGGGCGGCAGGCTGGAAGGCGCGCTTTGGCCGTACCCGCCCACCCAGGTAGCGCACTTCGCGGCGGTAGCCACCGGGCTGATAATCCTGCTCTGGCTGTGCGGCCTGGCGTCCGGGCGGCTGTGCCTGATCGCCGTCGTGATCGGCATGCCGATGCTGCTGCTGACGCACACCAGGACGGCTCTGCTCGCGATGGTCGCGGGCATTTTCGTCGCCGGACTTAGCCTGTTCACGGTCAAAGCTCGCGTGCGCAAGCTGTTCGCTGCCGGGAGCCTGGTCGCCTCGCTTGGCGCGATCACGCTGTCCGGGGTGGTGACCACGTGGCTCGCACGAGGTGAGAGCTCAACCGAACTGACCAGCCTGACCGGGCGGACCACGGTATGGACCGCGATTCTCGGCACACCGCGCAACCTGTTCCAGACCATTTTTGGCTTCGGCATGGATAACCTCTCGTTCAACGGCATGGCCGTAGACAGCAACTGGCTCGGCGCCTATCTCGACTTCGGTCTTCTCGGCGTCGCCCTGTGCGCGGCCATGCTGCTGTTCCTGTTTGTCACCGCGTACTTCCAGCCGATCGGCCCGCAGCGGGCCATCGCGCTCTTCCTTGTGACGTTCTGCCTGATCTCGTCGTTCACCGAAACCGGCCTCAGCGATCCGTCGCTGTACCTGCTCGAGCTGACGCTCGCGGCTTCGCTGCTCGTGTCCCCCCATCGACGCAGGTCCGTGTGAAGGTCTTGGTGGCGCTCGTATCAGGACTGCCTGCCTGCTGCTCCCATAACCGAGGTTCCGCTGCCGCTAGCCAACGCACAAGGTGGTGTAATGACGGCCATAAGGGAGTCGGCGCTCGGTCCGAGCTACTGGTACCACCGGCGGCTGATCGAGCGGTCGAAAGGCTGGTCAGCTGACCAGATCGGCCAGTACCAGTCGCCGCGGTTCGGCCGGCTGATTCGCCGCTACGGCGATAGCGTGACGCGGAAAGACGACTATTGCGCGAACCCGCGCAAGTACGGTCGCTTCGACGCGCCGCTGCTGACACACGTCGTCAGGACCGGCGGGACATCCGGTCAGCCACTCCGGTTCACCGCGGATACTTTCTCCCGCCGCCAGAAAGAGCGCGCTTACCTGTTCGACATATGGGCGCAGGTGGGATACGCCCCGTATGACCTAAGGGTCGCCTACCGCGGAGACGTACACGACGGCCTGGTCCGCTACAACCGCCTTGAGAACCTCTGGATCATTTCACCGCACGCGACGATGCAGCGGGACCTTGACAGCTTGCGGCGGTGGGTGCGGACGGTGCCGCCGTTCTTCCTGCACGTGCACCCAAGCTCTCTTTTCACCTTCATCGACCTGGTCGGCGAAAAGCTCTTCCGGCGCCTTCCCATCCGCGGAGTCATCGCCGGTTCTGAGGCGTTCCCGGTTGGCGAGCAGCTAAGGTTCGAGCGGGATTTCGGTATCCAGGTCGCGCACTGGTACGGCCACAGCGAGTACGCCGTTCTCGCCTACAACTGCCGGCAGTGTCGCGGGTTCCACTTCTACCCGACCTACGGCTACCTGGAAATGCTGCCCTCCGAGACGGACGGCTGCCAGCGCATCGTGGCGTCATCGTTCAACCGCATCGGGACTCAGTTCGTCCGATATGACACTGGCGACCTGGCGATTGAATCCACCACGAGTTGCACTGCCAATGAGTTCCGGCGAGTCGATGCCATCGTCGGCCGGACGCAAGAGACCTTCATCGACACAGAAGGACGCCGCCGGTCGCTATTCGGCTACATTTTCGGCGACGAGAAGAGCGTCCTGTGGGACCACATTCGGGATCTGCAGGTCGTGCAGGACAGGCCAGGTAGCTTGCGCGTGCGGCTGGTCACATCACCTGGTGCGGACAAAGGCCAGATCCAGCAGACACTCGAACGACGCGTGCCTATGGCGAAGCTCGAGTTCGAGTACGTCCCCTTGATCGAGCGGAACCCGAACGGCAAGCGGAGTTACTTCGTAGACGTCATGCGGGCCAGCGGAAGTCGCTGAGGGGAGACGGGCGTGAAGATCTTGGTGGTGCATAACCGGTACCGGTCATCAGCGCCGAGCGGGGAGAACCGGGTCGTCGATACCGAACGCGACGCGCTGACCGCCCGCGGCCACGAAGTGATCAGGTTCGAACGCGACAGCGACGAGATCCAGCAATGGCCCGTGCTCAAGAAAACCGCCCTGCCCGCCCGCGCCGTCTGGAACCAGGAAGCCTACCGCGACCTCCGCGCCGCCCTCACCGCCACCACCCCCGACGTCGTCCACATGCACAACACCTTCCCCCTGCTCAGCCCCGCCGTCCTGTACGCCTGCCGCGCCGCCCGCACCCCCGTCGTCATCACCCTGCACAACTACCGGCTCCTCTGCGCCAGTCGTAATTTCTTCCGCCACGGCACCATCTGCCACGACTGCGTCACCGGCCCCGCCATCCAGGCCGTCATCCACGGCTGCTACAAAAACTCCCGCCTCGCCACCGCCACCGTCGTCCTCGCCAACACCGCCCACCGCCAAGCCTGGCGCACCATGGTCTCCGCCTACATGTTCATCTCCGCCGCCCAGCGCGACCAGCTCACCGGATACCAGCTGGCACCCGAACGCGTCTTCATCCGCCACAACCTCATCCCCACCCCACCCACCACACCGCCCGCCACCCCCCAGCACACCGTCATCTACGCCGGACGACTCGACGAAGCCAAAGGCATCCGCCTGCTCATGACCGCCTGGGACCACTACCAATCCACCCCCGGCCACCACCCCGCCCTCACCCTCACCATCGCCGGCTCAGGCACACTCCAGCCAGAAATCACCGCCTGGGCCGCCACCCGCCCCACCGTCACCCTCGCCGGCCACACCGACCCCGCCACCTGCGCCACCCTCATAGCCACCGCACGCGCCGTCATCCTCCCCTCCGCCTGGGCCGAACCATTCGGCCTCGTCGCCATCGAAGCCATGGCACTCGGCGTCCCCCCCATCGCCGCCAACCACGGCGCCTTCACCGAACTCATCACCCCCGGCCACGACGGCATCCTCTTCCCACCCGGCAACCCCCGCGCCCTCGCCGCCACCCTCACCGACATCGACACCAACCCCCACCGCTACCACACCTACGGCACCCAAGCCCGCCACACCTACACCCGCAAATTCAACCCCGACACCAACATCAACCAGCTACTCGACATCTACAACTACGCCATCACCAACCCCGCCTGGATGAGTGACAAGTAAAGCCGCTCAAGCCAAAAAACGTATCAGCCGGGGGAACCTGCCGGTCATACATATATGCGGCCATCTAGCCGCATCACCTGCTGGCTTCCAGGTTCTAGGGGCTGCGATGAGCTACGTACCCAATGTCGGTAAGCACGTGACGGAATTCTCAGGCAGCGCCGGTGTTGTCACTACGCGGCGTCCTGATACCGGCCGACGGCACGCTATCAAGCAGCCGCGTTCGACGCGTGGCTGGTTTATCGCGGCCGTGTCCTCTGTTGTCGGCGTCGCCGGGGTGTCGATATGGATTGGTCCCGCGCCGATCGTCGGTCCATGGGACGTCTTTACGCTGCTCAACGGCGCTTATCGGCTCTATGAGGGCCAGGCTCCGAGCACCGATTTCTCTAATCCCATCGGGCCGCTGGTATACGGACTTACCGCTCTCGGCATGCACCTGCAACATGCACCCTCGCTACTCGCCGTGACCTACGGCCAGGTAATTTTCCTCGTAATAGCGGCAACCCTGGCATGGATGGTCACCTGGCGGCGACTGCCAGCGATGTATGCCGCGGCGTTCACCGTATTCGTGGCACTGCTCGCCATATCGGTCCGGCCACTGGGCTACTCACCGCGGGTTACGACCTACGCGATGCTCTATAACCGTGATGGCTGGCTGATCTACGCCACGTTGCTTTTGCTCGTCCTTCTCGGGCGCCGCATGCCATCAACTAAGGGGACGCGTGCCGCCGACGGTTTCTTGCTCGGTCTCATGCTTGGGTTGATGTTTTACGACAAGATCACTTTCTTCATCGCCAGCATCGTCGCCGTGGGTGTCGGTCTCGCGCTGTCTACGCTGCCCCGCAGCCCGCGCCTTGGCGCTACGGCGATCGCGGGCTTTGCCGTAGTGGGCATAGTGATGAGAGTGGCGTTCGGCTTGAACACGACCGCCTATATCCATGATTTTCTCCAGGCGGCCCGCGTTCAAGTCTCCGCCCAGCGAACCGGGTTGCTCGCTCACGCCATCTTCTGGACGGTGCCTTTCCTTGCCATTTCGATCCTGCTCTTCGGCGGGCTCTTGATCATCGTGAGGCGCCGAGGTGAGCCGATCCGCGCTCTTGTATGCCTGTCGCTGGCCGCGGCGTACATCGTTGGCTCGAGCCTGCTGATTTCCGCTGGTGACGCCGACGAGAGGGGCAACCTGCCCGCACTGGTCGTCATACCGCTGCTGCTCGTCGCTTACCTTGAGCCATCGCTGCCAAGGTGGGCCGGCGGATCATCGGCCGACCGCGCCGGAGCATGGCCGGTGTCAGCCTCCCGTCTGCTACTCATCGGACTCGCGCTGCTCCTGGTGGGCGCTACGGGCCCGATCGTGGGAGAGGACTCCCTTGGCCTCGGCAAAGCCATCGCGTCGCGTGGGCAGGACGCCAACCCCCCTGCGACACAAAGATTCGACGCTGGGCTACTCCGCGACTTTGTGATCCCGGCGGACGCGCAGTGGCAGACGGCATACCGGACCGCGCACGAGCTGCCCGCCATGATCAACAACGGACTGAGCCTGCTGCGTCGGAACATCCGGCCAGGAAACACCGTGTTCACCTTGGCGTACACCGACCCATTCTCACCGGCGCTCGGCTTGCCGCTCAGCCGCTGCGGGCCGCTATGGTGGGATCTAGGCTATGACTTCAACGAAACCCATTACCCGTCCGCGGAATGCGCGATCGGAAACGCCGACTGGGTGATAATCCCGCGCCTGATACCAGGCCAAGGATGCTGCCAGGAAACAGTCTCAGTCATGCTCAGCCTGTATTCGGGTTACCTGTCTGAGCATTACAAGAAGGTACAGCAGACACCTGACTGGATCCTGCTCAGGAGAACGCGCTAACGTCCGGGCAGGCGTAGCGTGCGTCTTTCTTGCTGACGGAGCCCGCAGCCGATACCTGGACAATCTCTACGACGGCTTCCTGTCGAATCACGGCTGGCACGGACCAATGCGGTCGTGTCAGCCACGATGTCCGGTTCGCCGTTTCATGATCCGGTAGAGTTTTCCGTCGAGGTAGTGTTTTCCGTGCTATACGCGGGAAACCCTACATCGACGGAAAACCCTACATCGAAAAGCTAAGCCGCCCCGCCAAGTCCGGTCTGGGTCAGCGGCGCCAGGTGCGCGATGGCTCGCTGCCGATCATTCCGCCGCTGTTGACGTCGCGGCCGTTTATCGGCTCCAGATCGCCGACCTTCTCGGGTGCCGCCTTCTCATCACCGGCACCGCCGACCTGGCCGACAATGGGCACACGGTCGGGGTGCGCGCGGTCGGTCACGAGCTGCGCGTTGAGGTCGTCGGTCAGGCTGGTCGCGAAGCCTAGGCTCTCGTCGCTCCGGTCGGCGCCGAGCAGGACCGCGGAGATCAATGCGGTCCCGGCCGCCCTGATCATCTCGCCGACAGCGTGGATCTTCGTGGCCGACGACATTCCGGCCGTCAGCATCACCACCGCGTCGCCGGCCCAGGTGGGCAGGTGGTCGGCGCCCACGGCAGGATCCAAGGTGACCAGGGTGAGCATGATGTCGGCGGTGCGGTAGGCCCGCTCAAGCGGCTCATCGACGGGTGATGACGTGTTGACCGGGCCTTGCGGCAAGCCTGTGCCTGCCTCGGGCACGGCGACCAGCACCTCGTGCCCGTCGGCCTCGGTCAGCTTCACCCCGACCTCGGTGACGTCGAGCAGGCGACCGACCGCCATGCTCGGCGTAAGGTCCGCGATGAGCACCCGCTTGCCGTCTGCGGCATACGAGGACGCGAGCGATACCAGCGTCAGAGCGGGCACGCGCAGGTCGTCAACGGCGACGACGGCCAGCGTCGATGTTTCCCGGCCCACGGGCAGCGACTTGCCCAGGTAGGCGACGATCTGACGGACGGCCGGACGCCGCGCCACCGCAGGCCATGATCTGCCGAGCAAGCCGCCCGCACGAACACGGCCGACGCTGAGCAGCACCGGGCCGCCGAGCACGCGGGCTATGTCGTCGCGGCGCCTCAGCCGCTTCGAAACAAGCGCCGCCGTAATGATGAGACCGAACCCGACCGCGAGCCCGCCGAGCAGCCCGCCGCCGAAGTACAGCAGCGGGTACCGCAACCGGGAACGTGGCGATGGAGAAGCCGGGTCGAGCACCTGGCTGCCGTGTACCACCGTGGCGGTCGTGACCGCCGCCGTCGACTCAAAGATCGTCGCGGCCTGGACGAGTCCGGTGAGGGCGTTCCTTAGTTCATTTTGCTGGCCATCCAGGCCGGCCAGCTTGCTCGGCTGGGAGATCGCCTGGCCGCTGGCGCGGAGCGCGGCGATCTGTGCCGTGAGCGCCTGCAAGCGTTGCTTACCCCTGCTGATCTGCTCAGTGAGCGAGGCCATCGTGAGCCGCTCGGCCGAGCGCAGTTCGTCATTCCTGATCCGCAGGAACGCGGTCGCGGTGGCTCTCGCCGCGCTGACGGCCTGGCTTGGCGACTTCCCTTTCACAGTGATCTGGATCACCCGGTCGGTGAGCGAGGTCGCCGAGATCTTGGCTGAGAACGCCTCTACCGCCTTGACCGACAAAGGCAGCCCGAGGTCGCGCATCGCCGCCTCGGCCACAGTGCGGCTTTCCACCAAAGCCACCTCGGTGAGGATCTGGTCCTGAGCCGACAGGCTGGGACTCTGCGTGAGCAGCACCGAGGTCGTGGCCTTGTAGGGCGGCGGCTTGACCACGAACGCGGCGCCGCCGAGCGCGAGGCCGAGCAGTGCGGCGG
This sequence comes from Streptosporangiaceae bacterium, assembly GCA_035553055.1. Classification (GTDB taxonomy): domain Bacteria; phylum Actinomycetota; class Actinomycetes; order Streptosporangiales; family Streptosporangiaceae; genus Chersky-822. Next base: position 9,173 of record DATNEK010000233.1, read on the forward strand.
CAACCCACAGCCACGTCCGGCGCCAGATCGCGGCGCCCAGCGCCGGTCTGGTCGGCGTGACCGGCGCGAGATTCGCGTCGTAGTCGGGCGAGAACTCCGGTGACGCGGTGAAGTCGTCGTCGGTCCACATCCACGCGGGCTCGTCGCCACCTCGTGGCCTGCCCCTAGTACTCTCGCGGCCAGCTTTCTCACGGTTCTGGTTATCTTTTGCGACGTTGTCCCGGCCAGTATTCTCGCGAACGGCGCTCTCTCGGCCGAAAACCTCATGGCCGGAACCATCGCGCCTCGGCAGGTTAGCCGCGCCAACAGGTTCCGGCTCGTCGGGACTGCGGCGGCTCATCCGCCCTCCATTAATTCATCGGCTGCTCTGCCACATGTCGTCAGAAGGCAACCACGATACGGCGAGCAATTTGTTGTTTGACGTTTTCTCGTTACCGGCGCCCATGAACTGAAGTCGCGTGCAAAGCGGCATGTCGGGCATCGAGCGTCCGCACCCCACCAGCGCAAAGGCAGGTACACGCCGCCCAAGGCCACTGGAATACCAGCCCATAATGCGATCGGTCGCCCCCCTGTGCAGCGTCCAGTTCAAGCTAGCCGGCAGGTCGATCCTGGCTGCGCCTGGCACGCTGGCCGCTGGCCAGCGCAACGCGGCACAATGCTGCTCAAGCTCTACTTCCACGTCGGGACCGAAATGAAACGCGAGCCGGATATCGCGGCTGCCTCCGTCTATCTCATCAACGATATCGATACCGCGCGACGCCCGATCGAGCCGCACGCACCGACGGTGCCTGGCTGGTGTTCGCAGCGTCAAGTAACCCTCGTGCTCGGCCGTCCACTCGACCGCGTCACCGACGTCGGCGACATGCGATTCCTTGCCGTTGGCGTGGTGAACCCATAGGAAAGGACCACCATCAATTGACTGATCCCTGCCGTCGATTTCTACGGTATTGTGGGCGATTGTCGAGCGAAAATAAGATCGCCAATCGGGTTCGCCGTGATAACAGTACGTGCCTGGGTCGGCCAGCACATCGACACCGCCGCAGCGAACCTCGACCGCGAGCGCGTCGGCATGAGCGTGCGCCGCGATGCTGAGAAATCCGTGCGGCCCGCCGTCACAGCGGCACCAGATCTCCGGTTCGTCACCGCTGGCCGTGCGCAGGATGGTCATCCCGGCGTCAGCGAACCGGGACGGCCGCGCAGGCGGCCGACCGCCGACGTGATGGGTCGCGCCTGGCATGGCGCCAACGATCGAGCTACGGGCGTCGGCCACGGTGGCTGGCCACCAGTCGAGCCTGCCGAACACCGCGCCGGCGAGCGCTATCAGCGATGGGGCTCCGCCGCGGCCAGGAGCGTCGAGCAGCAGCACGCGGCCCTCGTCACCGTCCCCCTGCCTGGGCGGCCTGCCGCTCTCATCGAGCATGGCTATGCCGCTGTCTACCACGGCGCACAGACGGCCGCAGGCCTGCGCGCTGAGCGGGTGACCCGCAACGGCCGCTTCGACGGCAGCCACGAGCCCGAGCTCGGCGACGAAGTACTGATAATCAGAGGCGAGCTCGCGGTCAACGCCTGAGGGAAAGGTGTTCGCGATCAACTCACGCTCGAGGAGCCTGGCTGCCTTCCTCCGCCACCTCGCGCTCTCGGCGAACCAGGGGAAAACGCAGCTCGCCACCAGCTGCCCGGCCGCCTCCGCGATGACGTGGTTGTTCGCCGATGACCCCCGGCTCCTAAATGCGGCGAGATATTGCTGGTGCCATCGGATCTGCGCGACCGCGAGATCGTTGTGCTCGAACAAGTCGCCGACTCCGGGCCAGTCATCGAGCAGCCGCCTGATCCAGGCCATGCTGATCAGTCGAATACCGATCTCGATCCCGCTCGTCCAGTGGACGCCGGACAGGAACGGGTTGCACCGCCACCACGAGCGAAGCTGCTCGGCTACCCGGCGAGCGTACGCATCGTCGCGGCTGAAAAACCAGGCCGCGGCGAGCAGCGTCAGGTGATGTAGCCGGGAGACTTCCCAGATCTGCTTGATGTTGCCGGTCTGGTGTTGCGAACGATGGTTGATCCTGAACGCGTACCGCTCGGCAGGCGCCCGAATGCCAGTGACAGGGTCGAAGAACCAGTCCGGGGCAACCATGTCGTCGCGGTGAAGGCCGAGCACCTCCCACTCGCCCTTGATGAGCCGGTCAGCACTGACGAGCACGGCGCTCTTGGCCGCCTCTGGCACTAGGTCGGCGGTCCGCCCTGGCAGCACGACGAGCATCCCGCGCTCAAGGGCGAACCCGCGCGGTGCCGGGAATTCCTGGTCGCGCCTTACTTGCCGGCCGGACCAGGCCGCGCGGAGCACCTGGTCGCGTACCCGCCAGCCCACTTCGGCCGGCGACATGCTGGCCGCCCTCCGCAAGTACCATCCGACGCGCTTTCGGTACACCGCGATCACACTCGCTCGGGTTTGCCGCTGGCCAGGCTCGCGCTCACGGCCAGCGTCGCCCGCGTGGTCGCCAGCAAGGACTCAAGGGAAATGGGCATCTGCGAGCCGGTACGGCAGGCGGCGACGAACTCGGCGATCTGGAGCCGCTGGCCCTTGTCCTGGCTGCCGCGCCCCCGCGTCGAGTAGGTGCGCCGGCCAGACCACACGACGGCACGCCTGAAGTTGTCAAGACGGGCGGTCCGGCCGCCACCCGTGGCGTCGAGCGTCTCCTTGGGATAGCGGCCGTTGCCGCCCGTGAAGTACGAGATCGCGCCGACCGCGCCGCTGGCGAACCGCACTGTGACAGCCACGTCATCGCGCTCGACGCCGGGCGCGGCGAATACCTGGGTTGGCAAGCTATCGGTCCACCAGCCGAGCGTGTCGATGAAGTGGCCGCCTTCGCCGGCGAATCTTGACCCTTCGAGCTCATCATTGAGATACCAGCTACCGGACTCAAGCTGGCCGGCGTTCACGAGGTAGCGGACCGCCGAGCCGGTTCCCTTAAGCCCGAACTGGTCTTTCATAGCCACGAGCAGCGGCGCGAATCTCCGGTTGAAGCCCACCATTAGCCGGTCGTTGCCAGTGCTGATGACGGTGTCGGCGACGGAGTCGAGCTGGTCGCTCGTCAGCGCCAGCGGCTTTTCCACGAACACCGCCTTACCGGCCCTTAGGGCACGGCAGACCAGGTCGGCGTGCGTGTGATGCCGGGTGACGATGAAGATCGCGTCGAGTTCGGCGTCGTCGAGCACCGCGTCGGCTGTCGTAGAGGCTTGCGCGAAGCCGAATCGCCGCTGGGCGTTGACCGCGGAAAGCGACCTCGTCGTGGCGACGTGAGCGAGCCTGACGTCGGCGAGCTTGGCGAGGTGCGGCAAGAGCATCGATGACGCGTAGTTGCCCGCACCGATGAAGCCGACGACGAGCTGCTGCTTGGCAACGCGCTTGCCTGTGGGCCGCACGTCTGGAAGCCGGACGCTGACGGCTGGCGCCTGCTCGTCAGCCTGGCCGGCCGGGTATTCAAGCAGCACGCCTATGGCGCTCAGAGTCCCCGATGTCAGCTCGCTGTAGACCCCGGTGGCGCGGTCAAGTGGAAATACGCCAGAGATGAGCGAGTCGACCTCGATGTCCTGTCGGGCGATCAGGTCAAGGAAACAGGCGAGGTTGCGCCGCTCTGTCCAGCGGACATAGCCGGCCGGGTAGTCGATGCCGTCTAGTTCATACCTGTCGTCGTACCGGCCAGGACCGTAGGACCGCGAGAAGCGGACGTCGAGTTCCTTGTCGTAGTAGGCGTTCCACGGCAGATCCAGCCTGGTCTTGCCGATATCGACGATCGTGGCGCGGTCGCGCGCGAGCTTCGCCGCGATCTGGACCGGCCCGTTGCTTGACCCGCCCGCGGCCAGCAGCACGTGGTCAGCGCCTCGTCCTTCGGTGATCTCGGCCAGCGCGTGTTGGACGGCGGCGACGCCCTCGTCCGTCGGCGCCGCGCAGAAGATCGCTCCCGCCTTCTCCGCGAGCCGGCAGCGGTCTTCGATGACGTCGATGCCCACGACCCGCACGCCGGCGGCGATCAGCAAGCGAACCGCGAGCTGGCCAACCAGGCCAAGGCCGATGACGCAGGCGGCATCGCCAAGCTGCACCTCGGCGCGCCGCACTCCCTGCATGGCGATCGCGCCGACAGTCGCGAACGCGGCGTGCTCGGCAACTACGCCCTCCGGCACAGCCGCGCAGAGGTTGACCGGTATCCAGTTGAACTCGGCGTGCAGAGCGTGCTCGTTGCCTGCCGCAGCGACAAGCTGGCCGACGCTGAACTCCTCGGCGCCACGCCCGATTTCGACGACCACGCCGCACAGTGAATAGCCAAGCGGGGTGTAGGAGTCAAGCCGGCCCATGACCTTCTTATAGGTACTGACCGCGCCCTGCGCAGCGACCGAGTCGAGTACCTTGCGCACCTGGTCAGGTCGCGCCCTGGCCTTGCCGACCATCGACATCTTGGCCTCGGTCACTTTCATGACTTCCGTGCCGGTAGAGATCAGCGAGAACAACGACCGCACGAGCACGCCGCCCGCACGACATGACGGCGCCGGCACGTCGAGCACGGTGAGTTCCCCTGACTTGTAGTTCTGTGCTATCTGCCTCATCGCATCCTCACCTCAGGCGACCCTTACGCCGCGACGCCCATGGAGAGGGCGTGGCGATACCAAAGCTCGAGTGTCAGCAATTGCCAGATCTGCTTGGAACGGTCCTCGTGGCTTGCCTGCTCGTCGGCGATCAAGCGGGTCAGAGCGTCGCGCCTGATCATTCCGCAGCTCACGAGCTCACCGGCGACAAGAATGTCCTGAATGACCTCGTGCAGGTCGTATTTGACCCACGCGCGAAGCGGAGCGCTGAAAGACGCCTTCGGGCGGTGCAGGATCTCCGCGGGCAGCCATTTCTCCGCCGCTTGCTTGAGCGCGACTTTGCCACGCCCGCGTGAGATTTTGGCGCGGCCACCGATAGAGAACGCCGCAGCGACCACGTGCGGATCGACGAACGGCACCCGCACCTCGACCGACGCCGCCATGCTCGCCCTGTCGGTGTATGCCAGGTTGAGGCCAGGCAGAAAGAGCCTGGCGTCCGCCAGGCACATCCGGTTGACCATGTCACCTGGCAGCGAGTTGTCGTGATAGATAGCGCTGTGCTCATCGACGATGTGCCGCACGTGGCCGACGAGGTCAGGGCTGATCAGGTTGGTCAGCTCAGCTGGCCCGTACAGCGTGTAGCTGCGCCTGAACCTCGGTTCTTCTGGCAGGTCAGCGAAGGTCATGAAGCGCTTGGCCCACCGCGAGTAGCGCACGCCGTGGCGGCCCAAGGTCAGCGGCAGCCGGTTGACTATGGGCCGCACCAAGCCGTGCCTGATCCAGGCCGGCAGCCTGTGATACTGGCTGGCCAGCACGCACGCCAGGTGCTTGCGGTAGCCGCCGAACAACTCGTCGGCCCCCATGCCAGACAAGATGACCTTGACGCCGCGCTCTCGTGCCGCCTCGCACATCAGCAACGTGTTGATCGCCGCCGGATCGCCGATCGGCTCGTCGAGCGCGTCGACGATGCGCGGCAGCACGCTGACGACATCGGGAGAGATCTCAAGCTCGTGCAGTCTGATGCCGAACCTCGCGGCGACCTTGCGCGCGTACACCGCGTCGTCGGGCATCGCCTCAAGCCGCTGGTCCTGCGGCCTGAAGGTAATCGTGTAGGCGTCTATCGCCGTGTCCGCCCGGTGTGCGAGCACGGTGATGATGCTCGAGTCAAGGCCGCCGGATAGGAAGCTGGACACCGGCACGTCGGCCACCAGGTGAGCGCTTACCGAGTCCTCGATTACCTGGCGCAGATCGGCCGGCGGGCCGGCCGCGGCTCGCGCTGCCACATCGGCGACGCTCCAGTAGTGCCGCACTGTTAGCGAGCCGTCTGGCGCGCAGCGGGCCCACGCGCCCGCCGGCAGCTTCAACACGCCGTCGATCGCGCAACGCTGCTCGGGTAGCCAGTAATAGAGCATGGAAGCCACCAGCGCACCGGGCTCGATCCGCAGCTCCGAACCCGACGCGGCGACCAGAGCCTTCAGCTCAGAGGCGAAGAGCACGCCGCCACCCCGGCGGCTGTAATAGAGCGGCTTGATGCCGAGCTGGTCGCGGGCGAGAAAGATCTCCCCGGTAGTCATGTCGAGCAGCGCGAAAGCGAACATGCCGCGAAACCGGTCGAGCGCGGCTGAGCCCCAGCATCGCCAAGCCTCAAGCAGCACTTCGGCGTCCGACTCGGTAACGAAGCGGACTCCCCTTGCGCCAAGTTCGGCTCGGAGCGACTTGTAGTTGTACAGCTCGCCGTTGTAGACCAGCGTCAGGCCGTCCTTGGACATCGGCTGGTCGGCCGCGCTTGACAGGTCGATGACAGATAGCCGCCGATGACCGAGCTGAACGGCCACCTGGTCGTCTTCGTGCGTCCAGATGCCGCTCGCGTCAGGACCTCGGTGCGCGATCCTGCCGGTCATGATGTCGACCAGCTCTTTTCCGTCGACCTGCTGGTAGCAGCCAGCGATTCCGCACACGGGTCAGACCCTGGTCCGCTGCCGGATCTGACGCACGCCGAGCAGGTCGTGGTAGACGCCAAGATAAGCACGCTCCTGGTGGCTCCATGCGAGCTCAGTCTCGACCCGAAGCCTGCCCAGCTTGCCAAGCCGGTTCCTGGCTGGCTCGTCGTCCATCAGCGTCACGATCGCCTTGGCGTACTCGCGCACGTCGTTGGGCCTGGCATATACCGCCGCATCGCCCGCCGACACTCGGGTCTCGCGCAGGTCGAAGGCGACCACGGGAAGCTCGTAGGCCATGTACTCCATGGTCTTGTTCATGGTCGAGACGTCGTTGAGTGGATTCTTCGGGTCGGGCGAAAGGCCGACATCGGCCGTCGAAAGCACGCTGGCGACCAGCTCGTCGGGTGCCCGGCCGGTGAACTCCACGTGTCCGGCAAGACCTAGTCGATCGCGCAGCGCCACCAGGTCGGTGAAGCAGTCGCCAGAACCGATCAGCGTGAACGCGATGTCATCGCGGCCAAGCTCGCGCACGATGATGTCCGCGGCCCGGATCACGATGTCGACGCCGTCCTGCGGCCCCATCACCCCGATGTAGGCGGCCAGGTAGCGCCGCCCGCGGCGCAGCTCAGGCTGAGCCTGGCCACGCCACAACCGCCCCGGATCAGGTCCCGAGCGCACCACGGTCACGTCGGCACCTGACTTGCCGCCACGCGTCATCGCGACATTCCGGTAGGACTCATTGGTCGAGATCACGTGCTTCGCCGTGCGGTGCGTGCGCCGCTCAAGCGCCGTCAGCGCCCGATAGGGCAGCCTTGGCCCATCGGGAAAGCGCGACTCGTAGAGCTCAGGGCACAAGTCGTGGTGATCGAATACGAATTGCGTGCCGTCAAGGATGCGGAGCATCAGCGCGATCGGCCAGAAGATGTCGGGCGGATTGCACGCCTGCAAGACCGCGAACCTGCCCGCCCGGCGAGCCTTGGCTGTCATCCACGCGGTGGCAAGGAAAGAGTACACATATTCTGCGATGAAGCTAATCTTGCTACCACCTGGTGCATATGGACGATATTTATATATCCGTACGGACTTTACGACATGAAAAGCTGGATCACCCTCGCCTTTAGGACACACCACGGACACTCGATAGCCCGCGGAAGTCAGCGCCTGGCACTCGAGCCACACCCGCCGGTCGAATGGCACAGGAAGATTCTGAACGATGATCAGGATGCGCTTTCCGACATCGCCAAGACCACCAACTGCAGCCTTCATCGCACCGCCTTACTTGAATTGATTGCTGCTTAGCTGATATCTGGGCGCCCGTCGTGCATAGGAGCACGCACCCCACCGCCGTGATACGCCGCGGATGTATCAGGCTGGGGCGGCGGCGCATCATCTAGATGCGCACTCGACTGCTCGGGCCGCCTCCCTGGCGTGCCCGCGTGCTCTGCCAGGGAGGCAATCGATGAAAGTGCTTGTAGCCGGGGATCGCGGTTACATCGGGGCAATCCTGGTTCCGTTCTTGCGCACCGCGGGGCACCAGGTTGGCGGGCTCGACCTCGGTCTGTACGAAGGCTGCGACTTCGGGCCGCCCGCGAATCACGCAGCCAATCGCCCCGCCGTCGACATCCGCGACGTCCAGCCTGCTGACCTGCTTGGTTACGAAGCGGTCATCTGCCTGGCCGCTCTGTCCAACGACCCGCTCGGACACCTCAACCCAGCGGCCACCTACTCGGTCAACCTCGAAGGAACCCTGCACCTGGCCAGTGCGGCCAAGCAGGCTGGCATCCCGCGCTTCCTGTTCGCATCGTCGTGCAGCCTCTACGGCGCCGCGGGATCGGCCGCCGTGGCCGAGGACGCTGAGCTTGAACCGGTGACCCCGTACGGCGAGACCAAGGCGCGCGCCGAGCGCCAGCTCTCGCTGCTCGCTAGCGACTCGTTCAGCCCGACTTACTTGCGCAACGCCACAGCCTACGGAGCCTCACCTCGGTTGCGGCTCGACATCGTGGTCAATAACCTCACCGCCGTCGCGACGACGACCGGCGAGGTACGAATGGAGAGCGACGGATCGCCGTGGCGACCCCTAGTGCACGTAGAGGACATCTGCCGGGCGTTCCTTGCCGTGCTTGAAGCTCCGCTCGCACTGGTACACGACGAGGCGTTCAATGTCGGGCGGCAGGAAGACAACGTGCAGGTACGCGACATCGCCGAGCTTGTGCACAACGCGGTGCCGCGATCACGAATCTCATTTGCCAAGGGTGCCGGGCCGGACCTACGCGACTACCGGGTGGACTTCGCCAAGCTCAACGAGACCTTCCCTGATCTGCGCCTGCGCTGGAGCGTGGCCGCCGGCGTCGACGAGCTGGCCAGCGCCTATCTCACGCACGGGCTCAGCTACGACGATTTCGCATCATCGCGCTACGTGCGGCTGCGCCGGATCCGCGAACTACTGTCCACCGGCGTGATCGATGACATGCTCCGCCGCGTGGCAGCAGGCTCGCCGGCCTAGACCACCATGGACGTCAGCAACGTGGCGCGGGTCGAAGGTGCGCTGTTGTTCACGCCAACCCCGCACGCCGACGAACGCGGCTTCTTCTGTCGCACCTTTGACACCGACATCGTCAGGGCCGCTGGCATCGACCCGTCCGGCTTCGCGCAGGACAGCCTGTCCCGATCGAGGCGTGGCGTCCTGCGTGGTCTGCACCTGCGCCGGGGAGCGGGCGAGGCCAAGCTCGTTCGCTGTTCGTACGGCGCGATATTCGATGTGATCGTCGACCTCAGGCCGCAGTCACCGACGTTCGGCAACTGGGAAAGCTTCGAACTGCGCGGCGACGACCAAGTCTCGCTCTATGTTCCGGCCGGATGCGCGCACGGATTTCAGGCACTGACCGAGCCAGCCGATGTCAGCTACCGAATCGATCGCGTCCACGATCCCGCTGAGGATGTGGCCATCGCGCACGACGACCCCGCGCTCGCGATCCCTTGGCCGCTGCCGGTCGCTGGCATGTCGCCACGAGACAGAACCGCCCCGCCGCTCGCGGTCGCTCTGGCCCGGCTGCCGTAACCCGGTTCGGGCCGCCCGAGCCTCCCGCGGTGCGGTGCCGGGCTTGCCCGCAGTGTGGTGCCGGGGTTGCCCGGGGTGCGGTGCCGGGCTTGCCCGGGGTGCGGTGCCGGGCTTGCCTGCGGTGCGGATGCTGGCGGCGTGCCCCGGCATCCTGCGGCGGGGGTGCGATGAGTTGCCGGTTTCATCGCGCCGGGCAGGGCAGACGCCGCGATGGATTGCCATATACACACCCGATTTCCCTGCTGGATTCCCGGATCCATCGCACCGGACCGGGCCTGGCGGGGCGCGCACGGCGCGGGATCGGGCGTCGGGTGCACCAACCTCTCTTAGATTCGGGCATCCACCTCACCGAACGCTGCCGTAGCACAGGTAGATCCGGGGACACACCTCGCGGGCAGCCCGGTACTTGCCTGAGGGGTGCGATGGATTCGGGCAGCCATCGGGCGGGCGAACAAGCGCAGGGACGAGAACCGCCACCGTCATCGAACCCTCCGGTCCGAGCGACCAGTCCGCGTCGTCATCGCGGCTGGCAACTCGACGTAGCCCCGACCCCACAGGCAACGCGGAAAACGCAGAAATCATCGCGGGAGCTTTCACGTGATACTGACGTGATACGCAAAATCATGCAAAACGCCCGCAAGTTACCCAAGCAGTCGTTACCCTCAGGAAGGTCACAGAAACCGACCTGAGGAGTCATATGCGTAGGGCACGAGTAACTTTCCTGGCAGCAGCCGCGGCGGCAGCCGTGCTGGCCGGACCTGTGGTTACCGGACCCATACTCGCCAGCTCAGCGCTCGCAAGCGTACCTCCTAATCCAAGCTGGCAGTCATCAGCACCATTCGGATCGTGGAACAACGGCGGGTTCATCGTCTATAACAACGAATGGAATCAGCCAACCGGCCCCCAGACGATCTGGGCCGATTCATACCATTACTGGGGCGTAGAGTCCAACCAGGCGGCTGGCAATACGGCTGTCGAAACATATCCATGCGTGCAAAAGAATTACAACAATCCCAAGGCCCTGTCTTTCCACCTCATCCGCAACGGCTTCGCCGAGACGATGCCGAGCGCCTCAGGGCTTGACGCCGAGGCTGCTGACGATGTGTGGCTGAACAACTACAAGATCGAGGTCATGATCTGGGTAGACAACCACGGTCAGCGGCCGAGCGGCAATGTCATCGGCCACGCGACCATATTCGGGCAGCACTTCGCGGTCTGGCACGGAGGCACGGACTTCACGTTCGCACTCGACCATAACGAGACCCACGGGGTGACGCACATCCTGGCGGCAATCGCCTGGCTCGCCAAGCACAATCAGATCCCGTCCGACGCCACGCTCACCCAGGTGAACTTCGGCTGGGAGATCGCCTCAACCAACGGCACGCCGATGGACTTCAAGCTCACCAACTACTGGCTGCACACCAGGCAGTAGGCGCCCCTAACAGCAGCGTCGAACCCTTGCTGTTGTTGGCGGCACTCCCGGATCAGCAGCGCTGAACCCCTGCTGTAGTTGGGACGACGGCGTTGGACCGTTGCTGTCGTTGGCAACACCAACCCGCCCGTCACCTCAAGCCCGCCACCCCAAGCCCGGCCCGCCACGGCGGGCCGGGCCGTGCGTTTAGGCAGCGCCGGCGCGGCGGCGGCGCAGTCCCTGCCAGGTACTGCGTGCGAGCAGCAGGGCAGCGAAAGGCACGTCGCGGCGCAGGTACCGGCCAGCCAGCCGACGCGGCTCGCTGATCAGCCGGAAGACCCACTCAAGCCCGGTGCGCTGCATCCAGGCGGGCGCGCGGCGCAGCTCGCCGGCGGCATAGGGGATCGCCGCGCCGCAACCCACGAACCACGCATCAGGCAGATGCGGAATCAGCCTCGCGATCAACCGCTCCTGCTTGGGGAACCCGAGCCCGACAAAGACAATCTTCGGCTCGGCCTCGGCCAGTTCCTTGCACAGCACGTCGATGTCGTCGGCCATCGCGTTGAACCTCGCCGCCGGAGCGTAGGTGCCGGCCACTTTGAGACCCGCGTGCAGGGCCGAGAGCCGATCACCGGCCAACGCCGCCGCCGATGGCCGTCCGTCCGCGGTCGTCACGCCGCCGATCAGGTAGATCGACCAGCCGTTGGCAGCGGCCGCGCCGGACAGCGAATAGATCAAGTCCGAACCGGTGATCCGCTCTACCAGCGGCCGCCCGGCAAGCCTAGCCGCCCAGAGCAACGGCATCCCATCGGGCACAACGAACGACGCGGACGTGACGAACCCGCGGCTGGTCACGTCCCGGCCGATCCGGTGGCAGATGTCGACGTTGGGGGTCACGATCGTCCCGCCGCGCTCGCGCCGGATGGCCGCCACCACGTTGTCGATCAGCTCGGCTTGGGTGAGCACGTCGAACTCGGCCCCGGCAACGCTGACACGAGCGCTGGCACGAGCGCTGGCACGAGCGCTGACACGAGCGCTGACACGAGCGGCACGAGCGCTGGCACGAGCGCTGCCTTGAGCGCTGACGTGAGGGGCCATGCTCAGATCCCGTGCCCGCGTGCGTGCAGCGTCGCAAGCACCCGCTCGCCCGAAACCACCCCAGCCGCGACGGCCAGGACGAACGGCAGCCTGCGCTCGCGCCAATTGCTGCGCATCGCTTTGACAGCCCACTTCCAGGACGCGCCTCGCCTGCCCAGGCAGGCATAGCCGAACGCGATCTGTGCGTAGACCCGCGCCGCACCAGACCCGCTGGCGGCGATATCTGGGTGTCTGGCCAGCATCCAAACCAGCCCGGCCACCTTGGTTTCCCACGCCAGCGCGTAGTAGGAGGTCGTGTCCCACGTCACCAGGACGAGCGGCCGGTCGACGTTGACGATCGGCCGACGGCGCGCGGCTCGCAGCGCGAGATCCCAGTCTTCGTTCTGGCTGCCTGGAATCGTCTCGTCGACCAGGCCGATCCCGTCGAGCAGCGATGACCGGGCGATCAGGTATGTCGATGAGTGCACCATCGCCATCCGCGAACGCAGCAACTCGGCGCGGGTGATCTCGGCGGCGCCAGCCGTGCGGTCCTTGGTCCGGCCACCAGAGCGCACGGTGATCCCGCAGCTCGCGAACTCGGCGCCGGGGCTCGCGAGCAGCGCCCGCACCTGGCTGATCAGCTTGCCTGGCAGCCACTCATCGTCGTCGTCACAGAACGCCACCAGATCGGTGTCGAGTGCGAGAATGCCGCGGTTGCGGGCGCCGGCCAAGCCAGGCGAGCGGTCGTTGGCGAGCACGCGCACGCGATCATCACTCGCGATGGCGGCGTCAGGCACTACTCCGTCGAACACGACAGCGACGCTCAGCTCGCCCGGGTAGTCCTGCGCCAGAATCGCGGCGACCGCGGCCCGCAGCGCTCGCGGACGATCGCGGGTCGGCACGACGACGCCGACCGACGGCCAGGACCGCATCACCTGGCATCACCATGCGCATAGCCGTAATGGCGCAGCAGCGGCAGCGTCAGCGCGGTGACCGCGCGGCGCTGCGAGCCGGGCATCGCCGTCCGCCACCGGTCATCGGGCCTGATCGTGATCTTGCCGGTGGCGAAACGCATCGGGTTGCCGGCCGCGGTGTGCGCCTGCTTGAGTTCGGCCCACTGTTCGTGCTCGCCGCCGACGAAGGCCAGGCCGGGCTCGTCAACCGTCAGCCCGGCGAAGCCCGCGATCAGCCGCAGCGTCGGCTTGACGTCGCCGACCAGGTCTTCGTATCGCACCCGGAGCACCGGCGTCTGGCCACGGGCGAGTAGCTGGAGCGATGCGTTCTGCGTATTCCATTCCCTGGCCGCTCTGGACGGGGAGTACCTGGTCATGTAGCTGCGACCGCCGGCTTCCGGTCTGCGCACCAGCGTGGTCCACGAGTAAGCCACCGCGCGGCTGTCCCGCACCACGTGGATAACCCGCAGGTCGATGCCGCTGCGGCGGCTCAGGCAGAACGCCAGCGAGGCGTGCTTGCTCGAGTCCACCACGGTGCGGCACCCGCTGACGTCAGCGACGGCCTGGTAGAGCCGCACGTAGTAATCGGTGTACTCGGCGAGATCTCGCCGCACCCGGTCAGCCATCGACTGCCGGGCGAGTCGCGGAATGAACCGCGTGCGGTCGACCGACGCGCGCAGGTCAGCGATCCGTGGCACATCTAGCTTGGACCAGCCGCCGAACGCCGAGCCGGCCACAGCCGACCAGAACTCACAACGGCCGAACTCGATTCCGCAGCCACACCGCTCGTTGTCGGTGACGCCGCGTTGCCAAAGGTGCACAACCTCGCCAGCCACGCACACGCCGGGAAGCTCGCCGAGCAGGCGCTCAGCCAGCGTGCTGCCGCTGCGTCCCATGCCGCCCAGGTAGAGTACCCGGAAGTCACCGAACGTCATCGCACCAGTCCCGATCAAAAGCGGATCTTTTGCCTCCCGAAGCTGCCATTCTGCCTGGCGACCAGGTGTCTTAGGTGTGACATCACGAAACTGACTAAACGTAGCTAAGTTCTTACAACCCGCTATAAACCGCCGCCGCCGCCTGTGACACTGGCTGTGACAAGGGTTACGAGCGGTACGGCAGGAAGCAGATTCCCGACAGGCCGTTGACCTTGCCGCACATCTGGCTGCCGCGGAAGTTGTCGCTGGCGATCCACAGGCCGGCTTCGGTCAGCAGCAGGTCATCGGCGCCTAGCCCGCGCGAACGGGTGGGGTTGAAGATCAGCCGCCCGGTCGATGGTGACAGCCCCTCGAATCCCGGCGCGAAAACCGCGTGCGGATCGTGCCGGAAGTTCTTGCAGCCATTCGGGCTCTGCGACCAGATCTCGTGACCAGCGAAGTAGGCGGTGTGCGCGTCGGCCGCCACCGAGTACAGCGAGTAACACCCGTCGTAATTGATCCACTTGAGGATCGCGAAGTGCTGGCCGGCCGTGAACGCCGCCGCCATGTCGCACAGCCCCATGAGCGGATAACCGGACTTGTCGTTCCACGGCCGGTACCCGGTACTCGCCACGTACACGGTGCGGTCGTTGGGCGACCACGCCGCCGCCCTGATATAGAAAGGCTCCCGGCCAGTGCAGTTGTAGTAATAGCCGTGCGAAGGATAGCCACTTCCGCCGTCAAAGCGCGGCGAAGACCACCGGGTTACTGTCGCGTGCGGCCTGGCCGCGAGATTGAGCATGAAAATTTGCCGGCGGCGCTGCCCGCCCACAGCGGTAAAGTCGCCCTCGACCAGCTCGAGCTTGCCGCTGTGGCTGATCTGCTGGTTATAGATCCTGGTGCCGTTGGGCGCCGAGCCAGGATAGACGTAGTGGCCGCTGATGTGCAGCCGTAACAGCCTGTCGTCCCGGCCAGAACGCGGATTGAGGCTGGCCATGTAAGGGTCGGCCGAGGTGCCGTTGATACGGGTAAAGAAGCCGCCGGCCAGGATATGTCGACCGTAGCTCGCTAGTGTCTCGACCGGCTTGCTGGCGAAATGCGCGAACGCGGTGACCAGGGCGCCGGTGCCAGTCGCGGTGACCTCGGCGATGTTGATCGCTCGGCGCGGCCCGACCGCGTCGAAGCTGCCGCCGATGTAGGCCAGGCCGCAGTGGCCCTTGATGAACGTGATCGAGTTGACCTCGCCAGCGATGTCGGGATTCCATTTGGTTACCCGAAAAGGCGGCGCGGCTCGGAAGCTGAACGCGTTGTGCCTGACGTAGGTGCGCGATCCCTGCTCGATCACGGAGAACCGCCCGACCGCGTACATGATCTGCCCGCACTGGACCAGCTGCCTGACCTGCTCCGTCACCGGCGTCCTGACCGGGAAGTGCGGCGTCCTGGTAAGCGGGTGCGCCGCTAAGCTCCGGACCGGCGCCGTGCCGTCAGGCGATAGCTTGGCCTGGCCGGCGGCGGCACCGGTCAGGTTCATGGCTATCGCCGCTAACAGCGCGGCAGTCAGCAGCCGCCCGAGATGACGTCTGGCAGACAAGGTTCGCTCATCCCACCTCGGTGATCATCGCGGCGCCGACGGTCGCGCTCGTCGCCTCGTCGATCAGGATCAGGCCGCCGGTCACCCGGTTCCGCCCGTAGGTGTCGCAGAAGATCGGCTGAGTCAGCCGCAGCCCAACCCGGCCGATCTCGTTGAGCCCGAGCCCCTGAGCCGACTCGTCCCTGTGCAGCGTGTTGACGTCGAGCCGGTAGGCGATGTCCTTGACCAGGGCCTTGACCGTCCTGGTCGTGTGCTTGACGATCAGTCGGCTGCGCGGGGTCAGCCTCGGCGAGTCGGCCATCCAGCACACCATCGCCTGGACGTCCTGCGATACCTGCGGCTGGTTGTGCGGCCGGCAGATCATGTCGCCGCGAGAGATGTCCATGTCGTCGGCGAGCAGCAGCGTCACCGACATCGGCTGGTAAGCCTCGTCAACCGGACCGGCAGGCCCGTCGACCCGCTTGATCACCGAGGTCAGCCCCGACGGGAGGTGCATGATCTCGTCACCGGGCTTGAGCACGCCGCCGGCCACCTGGCCGGCGTAGCCGCGGTAGTCATGCAACTCGGGATCTGTCGCCTGGTGTGGCCTGATCACGTACTGGACGGGGAACCTGACGTCGATCAGGTTGCGGTCCGACGCGATGTGCACGTGCTCAAGGTGGTGCAGCAGCGACGGACCGTTGTACCAGGTCATGTTCGCCGATCGCTCAACCACGTTGTCACCGTGCAGCGCCGAGATCGGAATGAACGTCAGGTCGCCGATATCGAGCTTGGTGGCGAACGCGGTGAACTCCTCGGCGATCTGCTCGAACGCCGCCGAATCGTAGCCGACCAGGTCCATCTTGTTCACCGCGAGCACCAGGTGCGGGACCTTGAGCAAGGTGGCCAGGAAGGCATGCCGCCTGCTCTGCTCGGTCAGCCCGTTTCTCGCGTCAACGAGCACGACCGCCAGGTCGGCCGTTGACGCCCCGGTGACCATGTTCCTCGTGTACTGAATGTGACCAGGAGTGTCGGCGATGATGAACTTCCTGCGCGGCGTGGCGAAGTAGCGGTAGGCCACGTCGATCGTGATGCCCTGCTCGCGCTCGGCGCGCAGCCCATCGGTGAGCAGCGCCAGGTTCGTGAAGTCCTCGCCGCGTTCCTTGCTTGTCCGCTCGACCGAGGCGAGCTGGTCTTCGAATATCGCCTTCGAGTCGTACAGCAGTCGCCCGATGAGCGTGGACTTGCCGTCGTCGACCGAGCCGGCGGTGGCTAGCCGCAGAATGTCCATCAGAAGTAACCCTCCCGCTTGCGGTCTTCCATCGCGGCTTCGCTCGTGCGGTCATCGGCGCGGGTCTGGCCGCGCTCGGTGATCCTGGTCGCGGCGATCTCGGTGATGACCTCGGCGAGCGTCGTGGCCGTCGACTCGACCGCGCCGGTGCAGCTTATGTCGCCGACCGTCCGGTATCTGACCATCGCATCGAACGGAGCCTCGCTGTCGGCCCTGTTCGCATGCGGATGATCAGCGAGCAGGATGCCGTCGCGCTCGAATACCGACCTGCGGTGCGCGAAGTAGATCGACGGGATCTCAAGCCCTTCCCTCTCGATGTAATGCCATATGTCGAGCTCAGTCCAGTTGGACAGCGGGAACACCCGGATGTGCTCGCCCCTGTGCACCCGCGTGTTGTACAGGTTCCACAGCTCAGGGCGCTGGTTCTTCGGATCCCACTGACCAAATTCGTCGCGGAACGAGAACACCCGCTCCTTGGCCCTAGCCTTCTCCTCGTCCCGCCTCCCACCGCCGAATACGGCGTCAAAACGGTGATCGAAGATCGCGTCGAGCAGCGTGGTGGTTTGCAGCCGGTTCCTGCTCGCCCACCTGCCGGTTTCCTCGGCCACGCGGCCTGAGTCGATGGAGTCCTGCACGGACGCGACTATCAGCCTGACCCCAAGCTCGGCGGCACGCCGGTCCCTGAGCGCGAGCACCTCGTCGAAGTTGTGCCCGGTGTCCACGTGCATGACGGGAAAGGGGATCTTGGCTGGGCGGAACGCGCGTTCGGCGAGCGCCAGCATCACAATCGAGTCCTTGCCGCCGGAAAACAGCAGGACAGGCCGTTCGAACTCGGCCGCGACCTCTCGCATCACGTGAATCGACTCGGCTTCGAGCACGTCGAGTTGCGAGAGCTGGTAATCAGAGCGTGGCACTGTCATCTGGCGAACTCCGCGGGTTGCTCCTGGTAAGGGTGTAGCCCATCCCGCGACCTCACGACGCACCCCCCTGCCGCACCGCGCTGATCGCTCCAAGCAGCAGGCTGGCCAGTGAGACGGGACAGATTAGGATATCCGGCATCCATGGCTGCTCGGAGTTGTAGCCAAGCATTGAGCCGTCAATCCTGGAAGTATGCAACCCCGCCGCCCTTGCCACCGCGACCGGTGCCGCTGAGTCCCACTCGTACTGACCGCCCGCATGCACGTAGGCGTCGACCTCACCGGTGATCACGGCTGCGGCCTTGGCGCCCGCGGAGCCTAGGGGTATTAGTTCAGCCCCGACCTGCCCAGCCAGCCTGGTTACAAACTCAGGCGGCCTTGACCGGCTCACTACCAGCCGGAGCGGCGCCCCGGCCGCCATGGGCTTAGGGCTCGGCGGCGGCTCCGCCGTGCTGAGCACGGTCCGCTGAGCGGGCAGCGCGACGGCCCCGGCGACCAGTTCGCCGCGCTCCCAGAGCGCGACGTGCACGGCCCAGTCCACCCGGCCTTCCTCGCCAAACTCCCTGGTGCCGTCCAGCGGGTCTATGATCCACACTCGGTCGGCCCGCAGCCTTGACTTGTCGTCAGCCGCCTCCTCGGACAGCACCGCGTCGTCCGGCCGCGACCTAGCCAGCTCGGCAGCGATGTACTCCTGCGAGCCCAGATCGCCGGCTCGCCTGCGCTGATCGGAATGATCCGGCGTGGCCGCCCGGATGGCGAGCAGCCGCTCGCCTGCCGAGGCAGCGAGATCACGGGCGAAAATGTCATCGGACGGAAAAACCACGAACGCTCCAGCGGGCTCAATAAGCTCCCCAGCCGCGAACCACCGCTGTCCAGGTCTTCCACAGGATCTGCAGGTCGAGCATGAGCGACCAATTCTCGACGTAACGCAGGTCCAGGCGCACTGACTCATCCCAGGAAAGCTCGGACCGGCCGTTGACCTGCCACAAACCAGTCATGCCAGGCTTGACCGCCAGCCTGCGCCTTACGTGGTCACCATACATGGCCGCCTCTTCCGGCAGCGCGGGCCGCGGCCCTACCAGCGACATCTCGCCAGCCAGCACGTTG